>CAMLNB010000110.1 GCA_946481205.1 uncultured Kangiella sp.
TCCGGTGGCTACAGCATGAAAGCCTCGGAATCGATGCTGACCATGAAGACCGATATGGGCGGCGCCGCCACCGTCGCTGGCGCCTTGGCGCTGGCGATTCTGCGCGGGCTGAACAAGCGCGTTGCGCTGATTCTCTGCTGTGCCGAGAACCTGGTGTCCGGCCATGCCTACAAGCTCGGCGACATCCTCAAATACAAAAACGGCGTCAGTGTCGAGATCGTCAATACCGATGCCGAAGGCCGCTTGGTGCTGGCCGATGGCCTGCTCTACGCCGGCGAGCTCGGTGCACCGCTGATCATCAACGCGGCGACGCTGACCGGCGCTGCGGTGACCGCGCTCGGCACCGATTACAACGCCGTGTTCGCGCTCGATGAGCCGCTGCGCCAGCGTTATCTTGGCTATGCGATGCAGGAAAACGAGCTGCATTGGCCGTTGCCGCTGGCCAAATGGCACCAGAACAACTGCCCGTCGCCATACGCCGATACCGCCAACAGCAAGCCGGTCAAGGGCGGGGGTCCCGGTGGCGCCAGCAATGCGGCCGGCTTCCTGTCGCGCTTTGTTCCGCGCAATGGTCAAGGCTGGTTGCATCTCGATCTGGCAGCCGCAGCGCAAAACAACGACACCGGTCTGTGGGCTGCTGGCGGCACTGCGGTCGGCGTTTTGACCCTGGCGCGGGCGTTGATGAGCGAAAGCTGAGCCGGCTGTTCTCGTCAGCTGCTGCCAAACGGCTGAATTTTGACCGCTTGGCAGGTGGCTCCCAGACCGTGGCGAGTAAGCGGAAACTCCGCGCAAAACAAGCATTTGCCCTTGCCCGCAGGTAAGGGCCATTGCTACAGTACCGCGACTTTTTGCTGACCGGCGGCAGGCCCTGACAGGCCTTGGGCCGCCGTGTCTTTTCCGGTGTCCGCCGGGTCAGGTAAACGGCCCGGGTCAGTCGCCAGCCCCATTACGGGATCCGTCCGGCCATGTTCAAAAAATTGCGTGGAATGTTTTCCACCGACATCTCGATCGATCTTGGCACTGCCAATACCCTGATTTATGTCCCCGGCAAAGGCATCGTGTTGAACGAGCCCTCAGTGGTTGCGATACGGCAAGAGCGCGTCGGCGGCCAAAAAACCATTGCCGCTGTCGGCAACGAAGCCAAACGCATGCTGGGCCGGACGCCTGGCAATATTCTGGCGGTGCGGCCGATGAAAGACGGTGTGATCGCCGATTTTCAACTGACTGAAAAAATGCTCCAGCATTTCATTCGCAAAGTGCATGACAACAGTTTCATGCGGCCGAGCCCGCGCGTGTTGATTTGCGTGCCTTGCGGTTCGACGCAAGTTGAGCGTCGAGCGATTCGTGAATCGGCCTATGGCGCCGGTGCCCGCGATGTCTATTTGATCGAAGAGCCGATGGCCGCTGCCGTTGGTGCCGGCATGCCGGTGTCGGAAGCGCGCGGTTCGATGGTTGTTGATATCGGTGGTGGCACCACCGAGATCGCAATTCTGTCGTTGAACGGCGTGGTGTATTCGGATTCGGTGCGCATCGGTGGTGACCGGTTCGACGAAGCGATTATCGATTACGTGCGCCGCAATTACGGCACGGTGATCGGTGATGCCACGGCCGAGCGCATCAAGATGGAAATCGGCTCGGCGTTTCCGGGCAAAGAAGTGCGTGAGCTGGATGTTCGCGGTCGCAACCTCGCCGAAGGCATTCCGCGCGCGTTCACCATCAACAGCAACGAAGTCTTGGAAGCGCTGCAAGAACCGCTGTCGGCCATCGTGCGCGAAATCAAAGGCGTGCTCGAACAATGTCCGCCGGAACTGGCTTCGGATATTTCCGAGCGCGGCATGGTGTTGACCGGCGGTGGTGCGCTGCTGCGTGACATCGATCGCTTGATCGCCGAAGAAACCGGGCTGCCGGTCATCGTCGCCGAAGATCCGCTGACTTGCGTCGCCCGCGGTGGCGGCAAGGCACTGGAAATGCTCGAAGTGCATGGCGGCGACTTGTTCTCGGTGGAATAACGCAACTCGGTGGAATGAGTTGACCAACGCGCGAGTCGCTTGGCCGCGATTCGCGCATCTGTTCTGGTGTCGTCTAGTTCTGCTCAGCCAGCAACGGAGCGTGTGCCATTAAATCCCTGTTTACCCGCGGCCCGGCTCAGGGCATACGCTTGCTGGCAGCCATGGCTCTGGCGCTGGTGTTGATGGTGCTGGATCATCGCGGTGATCACGTTTCCGGCATCCGTTCGGCGCTTGCTACCGCGATCACGCCGGTGCTGTACGTCGCCAGCGTGCCGACTTCGCTGTACAACTGGTTTACCGACACGGTTGCCTCGCGCGCGGAATTGCAGCGCGAAAACGAGCAACTGAAGCACGAACAATTCTCCTATCGCACCCAATTGCAACGGCTGACTGCGCTCGAGGCCGAGAACGCCCGCTTGCGCGGCCTGTTGTCGTCGGCGCGGAAAACCCGCGGCAAGCGGATGATCGCCGAAGTGATCAACGTCGATCTGGAACCGACCGAGCAACAAGTGCTGATCAACAAAGGCAGCAATGATGGCGTGTACGAAGGCCAGGTCGTGCTCGATGCCTTTGGCGTGCTCGGCCAAGTGACGGAAGTGGCGGCCACCACCGCACGGGTATTGCTGCTGACCGATTCGCGGCATGCCATTCCGGTTCGGGTCGAACGCACCGGTTTCAATGCCATTGCCGAAGGCACGGGGGCGATGAATCGCCTGCGCCTGAATTTTGTTCCGAACACCACCGATATTCGCGAAGGGGATCTATTGGTCAGCTCAGGACTGGGCGAGCGTTTTCCCGATGGCTATCCGGTTGGTCAAATCGAAGTGATTCGCCGCGACACCGGCGAAGCTTATGCCGAGATCGATGTCGTGACGGCCGCGCGCATGGAACGCAGCGGTGAAGTGATGCTGCTGTGGCCGCCGCAAACCTGGCAGCCGACCAGCAGTGACAGTGTCACACCGGGCGCGATACCGGAATCGACGCCGGCGTCGGCACCAGAATCGGCACCGCCTTCGAACCTACCCGCTCAGGTGCCGGCCAACAGCAAACCGCAGAACAAACCGCTGACACCGGAAAAAATACCGGCACCGGAAAAAACGCCGAACACACCGGTACCGACACCGGCCAATCAACCGGTGGTGGGAGCTGCCGCATGATGCACGCGCGCAATGGTACCCACTGGGTGGTGATTTCGTTTTTGTTGGCACTGGTACTGACGGTACTGCCGTTGCCAACGGTATTGAATGAAGCGCGGCCGGCATTTGTTTTGATGACCCTGGTGTACTGGGTGCTGGCCTTGCCGCATCGCTACGGCATTTTTTCCGCGTTCATTGTCGGTCTCGCGCTTGATGTGATCACCGGCATGATGCTCGGCATGCATGCGCTGCTGTTGTCGCTGATTGCCTACGTCTGCATCAAGCAGTACAGCCGGGTCCGGATGTTTACGCCGCCGATGCAGGCCGCCTTCGTGCTGCTGTTGGTGGGTTTGAGTTTGTTGCTGCAACTGTGGATCAGCAATGCCGTGCGGCCGGTCAGCATCCGCGCCAGTTACTGGATGCCGGCGCTGAGTTCGGGCCTGTTGTGGTTTATCTGGTTTCCGCTGCTGCGGCATATGCGCCGCCGTTTGCAGATCAGCTGAGTGGAGGTGGTGATGCCTGCCTCAGCTGCGATTTACCTGGCGTCCGCGTCGCCGCGCCGGGCCGAGTTGCTGCGGCAGATCGGTGTGACGTTCAGCGTGGTTTCAGCCCCGGTCGACGAGACTCGACAGGCAGGCGAGTCGCCAGCGGATTACGTTTGTCGCGTAGCGCGCGAGAAAGCCCAGGCCGGCTGGCAACATCCGGATCGGCAGGCAGATCGACCGGTGTTGGCAGCCGATACCAGCGTTGTGCTCGGCGATACCGTGCTCGGCAAGCCGCAACACGAAGCCGAAGGGCTGGCGATGCTGGCGCAATTGTCCGGCCGCCGGCATCAGGTGCTGACGGCGGTGTGCATCAAGCGCGGCATGCACGAGGCTTGCGAGCTCAGCGTTTCGACTATCGGCTTTCGGCCGATGTCGCCGGCCGAACAGCGCGCCTACTGGCACAGCGGTGAAGGTCGCGATAAAGCCGGCGGTTATGCGGTGCAAGGGCTCGCCGCACGCTACATTGATTATCTGGAAGGCAGTTACAGCGGCGTGGTCGGTTTGCCGCTGCATGTGGTCGATGCTTTGTTGCAACGACCGGAATTCATTTAAGTCGTCGGTGCTGTTGGCAAGATGGCCATCGACCACGAACCGCGGCAGGCATAGCAGCTCGATTCGGGCGCTGGCTTGGTCGCAACGGGATCGCCGGATATGAGCGCCTTGATTGCACCGGTCAGCCAGGAGTTGCTGATCAACGTTACGCCACAGGAAACCCGCGTCGCTGTTGTTGAGAATGGCGTGCTGCAAGAGCTGCACGTCGAACGTGCGCATGCTCGCGGCTTGGTTGGCAATATTTATCGCGGCCGGGTGCGTCGGGTATTGCCCGGTATGCAGGCTGCGTTTGTCGATGTTGGTTTGGAGCGGGCAGCGTTTCTGCACGCCTCGGACATGCAGAGTGCGGCGCTGGCCGATGATGGCGAAGCGGCCGTGCCGGTGCCGACCACTGCGCCTGATGACATCAGCAAACGTTTGGTCGAAGGCCAGTCGGTGATCGTGCAGGTGCTGAAAGATCCGCTCGGCAGCAAAGGCGCGCGGCTCAGCACCGAACTTGCCTTGCCCTCCCGCTATCTCGTGCTGCTGCCGCACACCGCCCATATCGGGGTTTCCCAACGCATTGAAGATGAAGCCGAGCGCACCCGGTTACGCAGCACGCTGACCGAAATTTCTGCCCGCAACAATGCCGGCTTCATTGTTCGCACCGCTGCCGAAGGCGCCTCCGAAGCTGCCTTGTTGCACGATGCCGAATACTTGCTGCGATTGTGGCAGCGCATTCGTGGCGACATGGATCGCAGTGCGCCGGAAAGCGTGGTGTATCAAGATCTCAGTTTGCCGGTACGCACGCTGCGTGATCTGTGGGCGCAGAATGTCGAACGGGTGCGGGTTGATTCGCGCGAAGCCTTCCAACAGATGCGGCAGTTTGCCGACGAGTTTATGCCGGGCCTGGCCGAGCGCATCGAACATTACAGCGGTGAGCGGCCGCTGTTCGACATGTACGGCGTCGAAGACGAAATTCAGCGCGCCTTGGAGCGCAAGGTGCCGCTCAAATCCGGCGGCTATCTGGTGCTCGATCAGACCGAGGCGATGACCACCATCGACGTCAATACCGGCGCCTTTGTCGGTCACAAGACGCTCGAAGAAACCATTTTCCGCACCAATCTTGAAGCAGCGTCAGCGCTGGCGCGGCAGCTGCGCCTGCGCAACCTTGGCGGCATCATCATCATCGACTTCATCGACATGCAAGATGAAGAGCACAAGCGGCAGGTGCTGCGCGCGCTCGACAAGGCACTTGAGCGCGATCATGCCAAAACCACGATCTCGGAAGTGTCGGCCCTGGGCCTGGTGCAGATGACGCGCAAGCGTACCCGGGAAAGTCTGGAGCATGTGCTGTGCGAAACCTGTCCGCATTGCCAGGGCCGCGGCACAATGAAGACCCCAGTCACCGTCTGCTACGAGATTTTCCGCGAGATCATCCGCGCGGCCCGCGCTTACGAAGCCCAAGGCATTCTGGTGTTGGCCGGCAGTTCGGTGATCGACTGCCTGCGTGACAGCGAAGCCAATAGCGTGGCTGAACTGGAACTGTTCATCGGCCGGCCGATCAAGTTGCAGGCCGAGCCGCAGTATTCGCAAGAACAGTTTGATGTGGTGTTGATCTGATGGCGAAACGCGCGCTGAAATGGCTGTGGTACAGCATCGCCGTGCTGATTATCAGCGTGGCGGTGCTGGTCAGCGCCGGCCGGTTGTTGTTTCCGCAAGCCTATCGGTTAAAGCCGACATTCGAACAGTATCTGGCTGAGCGCACCGGCGCCACGGTCAAGATCGGCGCTGTGCACGGCGCATGGCGCGGTTACGGCCCGGAGCTGCGTGTCGAAGGCATTGAACTGCTGACACCGGGCACCGGCGAACCGCTGCTGACGATCAGCCGGTTTGAAGCGGCGCTCGACATTCCGCGCTCCTTGCTGAACTGGCATGCGGTGATGCGTCGTTTTGAAGTCGACGGCCTGAAGGCCTTGGTCGAGCTCGACAAGAACGGTGCGCTGGTACTGCCTGGCCTCGATATCGAGCGCGGTGAAGACAGCGAAATTTCCGCACAGTACGTTATCGATGCGCTGTTGCGGCAGAACCGCGTAGCCATCACCCAAACAGAGATTCGCTATCGCCGCCGGCAAGGCGACATCATTCCACTGGTGCTGCCGGAAATCAGTTTGCGCAATCAGCCAAATCAGCATCAGGCGATTGGCGAGCTGCGGGTGCATGACGGTGGTGCCGCCAAGTTCGTGCTGGAGTTCACCGATTATCCGCTGCGCCGGTCGGACCGGATGACCTTCTATCTCAACAGCGAATCACTGGATTTGGCCCGCTTGCCGTTACCGACGGCGCCGCTCGGTGTGCATCTCGAAGATGGTGATCTGCAGCTGCAGATTTGGGCCAATTGGCACGACGGCGGCTGGCGCGATGGTCAGGCCCAAGTCAATTTGAGTCAGTTGCTGCTGGTCAACGATGATCAGCAACGCAAGCAGATTCCACGTTTCGGTGGTCGGCTGCATTTTGCCCGCGCCGACGACGATACCTGGTATCTGCATGGTGACGATGTTCAATGGCAACTCGATGACGATGCCCAGCCACCGATTCATATCGAAGGCGCGATTGCACGCCAGCACGATGGCCATCGCTGGGGTATCGATCTGGGGTCCTTGGCACTGGCCGATTTGCTGGAGCTGGTGCAATTCAGTTCGGCGTTGCCGGCAGAGCTGCGGCAGCAGCTGACCGAGCTGGCGCTGTCCGCCGATTTGCCACGCCTTCAGTTTGATCTGCAAGTGAAAGATGAAACTGTCATCGATTGGGCCGCTGCAGCGCGATTCGAACAGCTGCGCTATACCAGCGCCAAGCTGCCGTTGATCGGAACGGTTGCCGGCCGCGCGCTGGTCAGCCCGGATGGCGGCGCGGTGCGTTTGCAAGCGGCTGAACAGACCATCGATTTTCATCAACTGTTTCGGGCGCCCCTGTCGGTCACTGCGCTCGATGTCGGTCTGCGCTGGCAGCAACAAACCGACAGCGTGTTGCTGACGGTGCCCTCACTGCAGATCAGCAATGCCGATGCGATGGTGGCGGCGCGCGGTGCGCTGATGCTGGCAAATGATGCCGAGCCGGAGCTGGCGCTGGCAGTCAACATTCAGCAAGGGGTTGGTGCGCACGCCTCGGCCTATTTGCCGGTGGCGGTGATGAGCGACACACTGATTGCTTATCTCGATCGCAGCATTCAGCAAGCTGACGTCCGCAACGCCGACGCCGTGATCCGCGGTAACCCCAAAGCGTTTCCGTTTACGCATTTCACCGGGGTGTTTGATCTGGCGGCCGAGGTTGGCAACGCCAGCTTCCAGTTTGATGACAAGTGGCCGGCGGTAACGGAGCTTGATGCCGCGTTGCGATTCAGTGGCAACAGCATGTTCATTGACATTAAAAAGGGCCAGCTTGGCGGTTGGCAAGTCGATGAAGGCTCGGTGGTGCTGGACCCGATGAGTGGTCCGAATACCGAACTGTTGGTACAAGCCAAGGGTGGCGGCAGCGGTGCCGCCGCGTTAAGTTTGTTGCGCAACAGTCCACTACGCGATGTGTTGGCTCCGCTGACCAATACGCTGGAGGTAACAGGGGCGCTGCGCACGGAACTGGCGTTGGCGATTCCGCTGCACAGCGACGGTCATGCCCGCGTGCAAGGCAATGTCCAATTCGGCAACGCCAATCTGCTGCTCAAACCGTTGCAACTGCCGCTGACGGCAGCGCGTGGTGAAGTCGCTTTTGCCGAGTACGGGATCACCGGCGGTACGGTGCGCATGCAGGCGTTGGGTGGCCAGCTGCAAGCAAATTTGAGTGGCGATCGCGGAGGCGGCCGCATTGCTTTCAACGGGCAAGCCGATAGCGAATCGATTGCGCGCTGGACCCCGCATCCGATGCAGCAGAAATTGCTCGGCCGCTTTGATTACGATGGCCAAGTATTGTTGCCGGGTACGGAGCAGCAAGGCGTCAAAGTCGAACTGCAAAGTGATCTGCGCGGGTTGGCGGTTGATGCCCCGGCGCCGTTCGGAAAGAGCGCAGATGCAATCGCTGCGCTGAGTTTTGTTGCCGGCGTTGAGAGCGAACGGCTGTCGTTGTTTGCCGATTACCAACAACAATTGGTATTTCAGGCCGAACGCCGCGAAGGCCAAGCCCTGCATGCGGAGTTTTTGCTCGGCGGCACCAGCTATGCCGGCCATACGCCCGGTTTCAGTATCCGCGGCAATATGGACAAGGTGGCGGCGGAGACTTGGATTCCGTTTGTCGCCGATCTGGTCGCGGCCAGTCAGCGCGAAGCAACCGGCACGCCCGCCGACAACACGACAAGCGCTGACGCAGGTACTGTAGCAAGCACCGGAACCGATGCCGTCAGTGCCGCACCAGCGCTGGCGATTTCGTTGGCAGAAGTAGACTTTTATGGTTTGCCGCTGAGCGATGTGCAGCTGGGCGGTCGCGCGGGTACGGCCGGCTATGAGCTGTCGTTGCGGGCGCCGATGGTTACCGGTGAATTGCGCTTTGATGACGGTAAACCGATACAGGTAACGCTGGAAAAATTCCTGCACGAAGCGCCGCAGGAGCCGGTGGTGGCGGACGCGATGACAAATCCTGCGGTTGTGCCGTCCCCAGCACCGCCGCCGCAGCGCAATCCGGCGGATTGGCCGCAGCTGCTGATCGATTGCAAGCAATGCCGTTTCTACAGCCGTGATCTAGGCCATGTTCAAGTCAGTCTGCTTGACCAAGGCGCTGACAAAACCGTGCGGGTGCAAGCAGAACGCAACGGCTTGTTGAACGCGAAGCTGGAAGGGTTATGGTCGAGCACCGAGCAGCAAACGCAAATGAAAGGTCGGATTGCCAGCAATGATTGGGGCAAGCTGACCCTGGACTGGGGTGTTGATCTGAGTGTGCGGCAAAGTAGCGGCCATATCGATCTCGATCTGCGCTGGCCGCAGAGCCCGGTTGATTTCCGCCTGCGCGACAGTCGCGGCGAGATTCATTTGCGCTTGGGCAAAGGCCATATCGCGCGCAGCTCGGACAACGCCGAGCGGGTGCTGCGGGTATTCAGCTTGCTCAGCCTGCAATCGATTACCCGACGCCTGAGTCTGGATTTCTCCGACTTGTTCCGTGACGGATTTTATTACGATTCGATACGGGGCAGCTTTGCCATTGCCGATGGCAAAGCGGTGACGCAGGACACACTGATCGACGGCGTGTCTGCAGGTATTGCGCTCACTGGTGAAACCGATTTTGTGGCGCGTACACTCAATCAACAAATTGAAGTGACGCCGAAGCTGACGTCGAGCCTGCCGATTCTGGCGGGTTGGGCGATCAACCCACCGGCCGGCGTGCTGGTCTGGTTGATGAACAAATTGTTTATCGATTCCGCGTTCAAGGTCGTCACCAGTTTGCAATACACCGCCCGTGGTCCGTGGGACAATCCGGAAGTGATCGAACGCGGTCGCACCGAGAAGGAAGTGCCCGTGCCGGAAGAAGGCTTGCCTGAACCCGGTCAGGCACCGGCGGTGGGTGAGCAACCTCAGGTTGTGCCACCACCCACTGAACCGAAACCGGAGACAGGCTCATGAAAGTTGCTGCCGTGCAAATGCGCTCTGGCGTTGATCGGGATCGCAACCTCGCTGACGCCGAACGCCTGATCGCCGAAGCGGCCGGACGCGGTGCCGAGTTGGTATTGCTGCCGGAAAATTTTCCGCTGATGGGTCAGCGTGAAGAAGACAAGTTGCTGATTGCTGAAGCCGATGGTGTCGGACCGATTCAACAGATGCTGAGCACGGCGGCGCGCCGCCATGGCATCTGGCTGGCAGCCGGAACCTACCCGGCGCGCAATCCTGATGCACGAGCGGGCGAGCGACCGGCACGGGTCCGGGCGCGCCTGGCGCTGTATCAACCAGACGGCATGCTGGCAACGGTGTATGACAAGCTGCATTTGTTCGATGTGCAGCTGCCCAGCGGTCAGGAAAGTTATTTTGAATCGCGCGGCATCGAACCCGGTGACGAGGTTGTGACAGCGTCCGCTGGCGCTGCCGTGCTGGGTTTCAGTATTTGTTATGACCTGCGCTTTCCAGAGCTCTATCGGCAATTGGTTGCGCGCGGTGCGACCCTGCTACTGGTGCCGGCGGCCTTCACGGCGACTACCGGCGCGGCGCACTGGCACACCTTGCTGCGCGCTCGCGCGATCGAGAATCAGTGTTTTGTCGTGGCGGCCAATCAATGCGGTCGCCATGAAAACGGTCGCGCGACCTATGGTCACAGCGTAATCTACGATCCATGGGGAGAATGTCTGGCAGAGGCGGGGGAGGACGTGGGTGTTATCGTCGCCGAACTCGACTTCCAGCGCTTGCATGACTTGCGTCAGCGTTTCCCGGTTTTGCGGCATCAACGAATCGCTGTGACGGGCACGCCCGTTCCGCTGTCCGATCCTTCCGGAGTGTGATCATGACGTCATCGGCACCGTCGGTATTTGCTCAGGCCGAGCATCAGCTGCTGCGCGCGGCCGGCCTCGCTGCCAGCGATCTGAGTCAGGTGCTGGGCAGCATGCTGGGCCATCGTATCGATGGCGCTGAATTGTATTTTCAAGCCAGTACGCACGAAGTTTGGGCGCTGGAAGATGGCATGGTCAAAGATGCCAGCTTCAGCAGTGATCGCGGCGTCGGCGTGCGTGCGCTGGCCGGCGACAAAACCGGTTTTGCCTATTCCGAAGATCTGGTGATGCCAGCGTTGCTGCAGGCGGCTGGTGCCGCCCGCTCGATTGCCCGCGCCGGTCAGGAACAAGCACTGGCGGCGTTTCGCCGCACCGAAGCAACGGCGCTGTATCCGGCAATCGATCCGCTGCCGGGCATGTCGGAAGCAGAAAAAATTGATTGGTTGCGCCAAGTCGATGCATACACCCGTGCGCTCGATCCGGCGGTGCAGGAAGTGCAGGCCTCGTTGACGGCGGTGTCGGAACAAATTCTGGTTGCGCATACGGACGGCACACTCGCTGCGGATGTCCGGCCGCTGGTGCGGTTCAATGTGTCGGTGATTGTCGAACGCAAAGGCCGCCGCGAAACCGGTTATGCCGGCGGCGGTGGTCGTTACGATCTGACCACGCTGATGCAAAA
>CAMLNB010000111.1 GCA_946481205.1 uncultured Kangiella sp.
CCCGCTTTCGGTTACCCTGCCGCACATGCCGAACCCGCCGCCCCCGCCATGAGTCTCGTCACAAACTCCACCGACAAAAAAGCCCTGCGCGCCCAGATGCGTGCCCGCCGACGCGCGCTGAGCGCAGCCGAGCGGCAAGCGGCCGCCCGCCGGTTTGCCGACCGCATCTGGCCACAGCTGCAAGCGCCGCAATACCGGCACATTGCGGTCTACCTGGCCTTTGATGGTGAACTGGATTTGCGGCCGCTGGTGGAACGGCTCTGGGCGGCCGGCAAAGCAGTGTATTTGCCGGTGCTGAGCCGGTGGTCAGCGCGGCGACTGTGGTTTCGCCGTTATGGCCCGCATCAGCCGCTGAAACCGAATCGCTACGGCATCCCGGAACCTATTAGTGGTTCTGTGCTGGCGAGTCGACAACTAGATGTGGTGTTGCTGCCGCTGACGGCGTTTGATCAAGCCGGAACACGACTCGGCATGGGCGGGGGATTTTATGATTGCACGTTCGCGTACCGGCGAGCATCACTCGCCAGTCGGCCGCGTTTGATCGGCGTCGGCTATCGCTGGCAGGAAGTGCAGCAGCTCGTGCGGGAACCACACGATTTGCCGGTTCAGGCCATCGTTACCGACTAGATGTAGTAAAACGACAAAACTTATTACGGGTGAATCGTCAATCCGCCAGAGCGGTTTAACGGGAACCGAGCGCAACATCCGTTGCGCTGTCTTTAGCGAATCCGGTCGCCACCTGGTCACTGTCTTCCGGCGCTGAATCCATCAGCAGAGTGGTTGCAATTACACCAACAAGAAGTACTGCCGCGAGGACCGTCAACAGGTCCGGTTTGCGTTTAATCATCACTGCTTGTCACCGAGAATTTGCAAAGACATCGGCTTGCGCCGTGCCAAATTGTTGTTCTTTAATCCGCTGACGATTTCTGAATGCACTGCAGAGCGGAGCATGCGACTCTACGCCGACAGAATCAGTGATGCAATTCTTACTTCTTGAAAATTTGACGACAGTCGTGTAACCGCGCACGAAAGACAACGGAACCCCACAATGAATTACTGGTTGATCAAATCCGAACCCGATGTCTTCAGTCTGGATGACCTGAAGAAATCACCCAAACAGACCCATTGCTGGGACGGTGTCCGCAATTATCAGGCCCGCAATTTCATGCGCGACGGCATGAAAATCGGCGACCTCTGCTTCTTCTATTACTCCAACGCCAAGCCGCCGGGCATCGCTGGCATCGCCAAAGTCAGCTCCGAGCCCTACCCGGACCCGACCCAGTTCGACAGCCGCTCGGACTACTTCGACGCCGACTCCAAGCAGGACAATCCACGCTGGGTGCTGCGCGACATGACCTACGTCCGGCACCTGAAACGCTTCCTGACGCTGGAGGAGTTGAAAGCCACGCCGGCGCTGGCCGAGCTACTGATCCTGCGCAAGGGCAACCGGCTGTCGATTACCCCGGTCGAGAAAAAACATTGGGACGCGGTGCTGAAACTGGAAGCATGAACGCTCATTCTGTCAGCTGTGGTCGCTGGCTCGGCTACGCTAGAAGACAGCTTTTCCTTACCCTCTGTGCGCGACTGCCAACCTAATGCAGACCTCCTCCGACACCCTGTTCAGCCGGCTGGCGGCCTTGCCCCCGGCCGGGCCGGCGCCGAGCTGGCCGAGCCTGCTGGCCGGGGATGCCTTTGCCGAGCCGGCCGCGCTGATCCGGGCGCTGCGGCCAGCACGCGACCGGCCCGACGCCGCGCTGCTGCTGGCGGCCATGCTGGCCGAACAAGTCGCCGGCAATGACGATCTGGACCCGCACTACCTGACCGCACTGCGGCCGTTCTGGTTCACCGTCGCCACGGTCAACCTGACCGATTGGCAGTTCTGGCATTCACCGCGGCAGCCATTGCGCCGGGTCCTGCACCAGCTGTTGTTGCTCGGCAGAGGCTATTCCCTGAGCCCGCATCCGGCCAGCGCCCAGTTTCCGCAGCGGCTGCACAACCGACTACGCAACCTGTCCGAACAGGCCGTCGCCGGCGCCGGTTCAGCCCAGCTGCTGGCCAGCCTGAAATCCTTGTATGAGCTACTGCGCCACGCCCACGACCAGCAACGGCAAAGCGACCGCCGCCTGCTGGAGCTGGAAGATCAGAGCCGGCGCAGCCTGCATGCCCAGATCCAGGCCAGCCGGGCGATCCGACAGGCAGTCTGGAGCCAGCCGGTGCCGGCCAGCGTGGTCAGCTTCCTCGACGAAACCTGGCGCAAATACCTCTATTTATTGCATCTGAAGCTGGGCATGCAGCACCCGCAATGGCAGCAGGCGGCCGAGGACATCCAGCGCATCGTCTGGCTGGCTTGTGAAGCGACCCCGCAGCAACTAAGCGCCGAGGTCAACGGTCAGCTGCCCGGTCTGCTACGCCGGATCCGGGAAGCGCTGGCGCAGACCCGCACCGACAGCGACAACCAGAAATTCCCGGAAGTGTTCGCCGCCTTGCTGGCGGCACGCGCCCGCAACGTCCCGGATGCCGGCCTGCCGCTGGGCGAGCTGCCGGACGAACCGGATGATCAAACCGATGCAGCGCAGGACAGCAACCGTCACGACATGCCGCTGCGTGGCGCCTGCCTGCTGCTGAAACAGGGCCAAGTCTGGCAACGGGTCCGGGTGGTCAGTGCGCCACCGCCGCACGATTATGTGCTGCTGGCCGATTTTGCCGGCGGCCGTATCGCGGCACTCAGCCCGAATGAATGGCGTGAGGCCTACAGCAATGGCCAGATCCAGCCGCTGCCGGATCACGATCCGGTGATGCAGTTGCTGCCGCAACTGCCCGGCGTGTTGCAGCCGCTGTTGAGCAGCGATAGCGAGCGCCGCGATCGGCAACAAGCCCAGGCGGCCGAGCAGGAAAAAGTGGCGGCGGCAGCGGCCCAGCGCCAACGCGAAGCGCAGCGCGCCGCGGTGTTCGAGCAACGCCGGCAGCAAGAAGCCAGCGAACGCGCCGAACGCATCGCCAACGCCCGCCGGGAAGCCGAAGCCACGGCCTTGCTCAAGCAACAGCACCAACAAGCCACGGCCATGATCGACAGCCTACGCGGCGGTGCCCTGCTCGAATTGCGCCGCGACGATGGCCAGTTCCGTTCCTGTTATCTGGCGATGCTGCGCAGCGCCGACCACATTTATGTGTTCGTCGATCGGCTCGGTCAGAAAGTGGCCGAGCACAGCAAAGACGAACTGATTGCCCTGATGCTGGCCGATGGCTTGCGCGTGATCGAATCCGGTTCGACGCTCGACAGCGCGCTGCAGAATTTGGTCAGTGAACGCCGGCAGTTCCTGAGCGACGAGGAAGGCAGCTGATGGCAACCAATCAACGACAGGAACCGCGCGAAGAGCGCGACGAAGCGGTGCACATTCAAGTGCAACAAGCGCCGGCCAGTGGCGACACCGCCGCGCTGGTGCTGCACGCCAATACTCGCGATATTTCCGCCAGCGGCTTCAACGCCCTCAGCAATATCGCGCTGCTGCCGAACACGCTGCTTGATGTCGTCATTGAAATCGCCGGTGATGGCCAACCGTATTTGCTCAGCGCCGAAGTGCGCTGGTGTCAGCCACAGGCCGACGGCGAATTTGCCGCCGGCTTTGCCATCATTGCTGCCAGCGGTCGCGATCATGAGGCCTGGCAGGCACGCTTCGCTGACAGCAACTAAGGTCGACGGTTTTTCTCAGCGCAAACGGAAGCGGCCGACCATGCTGTTCAGCGCGCTGGCGAGTCGGGTCAGCTCGTTGCTAGCCGCCGAGGTTTCCTGCGCACCGGTCGCCGTTTGCGTGGCGATATCGCGGATCGCGATCAGGTTTTTGTCGACTTCCCGCGCCACTTGCGCCTGCTCTTCCGCTGCGGCGGCGATGGTCAGGTTCATCTCGTTGATCTTGCTGACCATGCGGGTGATTTCATCAAGCGCGGTATCGGCTGACGCCGCCAGCGTCTGACTGCGACTGGCCTGTTCGCTGCTTTGCGCCATCGCGCCGACCGCTTCTTGGGTGCCCTGCTGAATGGTGCCGATCATCTGCTCGATTTCGCGGGTCGAGGCCTGCGTGCGCTGGGCCAGTGCCCGCACTTCATCAGCGACCACCGAGAACCCGCGGCCCTGTTCACCGGCACGCGCCGCTTCAATCGCGGCGTTCAGCGCCAGCAAATTGGTTTGATCGGCGATACCGCGAATGACATCGAGCACGCGGCCGATTTCGCTGGCTTGCTGCGCCAAGGTTTTGATCGAGTCGCTGGTGTGCGCGACATTGCCGGCCAATTGCTCAATGGCGCGGGCGGTGTCACGCACTTGCTGACGGCCACCGTTGGCGGTGTCCTCGGTTTGCCGCGAGGCATCCGAGGTTTGATTGGCGTTGCGCGCCACTTCATCGACCGCCGCTGACATTTCGGTGACCGCAGTGGCGGCCATTTGAATCTCGTCGTTCTGCTGCTGGATGCCTTTGCTGGTCCCTTCGGTGACGGCGTGCAGCTCCTCCGCCGCCGAGGCCAGCTGCACGGCTGAGCTCTGGATCTGGTGCATGGTGTCGCGCAGATCGTTCTGCATCTGGCGCAGCGCGGTCTGCACTTTGGCAATCTCGTCGCGGCCTTCGACCGTGACATCGCGGCTCAGATCGCCAGCGGCGATCCGTTCTGCTGCGCTGACCAAATCGCTCAGCGGCTGCGATACCGCGCGACTCAGCGTTGCGGCAATAAACAGTGTCAGCAAGACCGCAACCACCAGCAAACCTATGACAAACCAGAGTGCGGAACTGGCCACCGCTTCGGCTTCGGCGCCGGCCGCTGCCGCGGCGGTGGAGTTGTATTCGACCAGCTCGGCCAACGCGACCGCCATTTCATCGTAGGCACGGAACGACTCACCGGTGCCAGACTCCACGGCAGTACTCAAATTGCCCTGCCGCACGTGTTCGAACACCTGGTTGGCCGAGCTGTCATAGCGATGTGCCGTTTCTCTGTAGCGTTTGAACAAGCGCCGATCCTCTTCATCGGCAATGGTGTCTTCGTAAGCTTGTTCGTGTTTGCGCAAGCGCGCTTCGGCTTCGCTGACTTTGGCAAAATAACCTTGCTGGGTCGCGGCGTCGGCCGGCAACAACATGCGCAGTTCATAACGGCGCAACGTCGCCTGTTCAACCTGGATCTCGCCCATCAAACGGGTGCCGAGCAGCCAGACATCCTTGATCTCGGTCATCGACTGCTGGACCCGGCCCAACTGTACCAGGCCGATCACCCCAACCAGCACCATCAACACGATCAGCAAACCAAAACCGAACACATTGCGTTGGCCGACCGAATAATTGCGCAAGCTCATTTGCTCTGCCCCTGTCACCGGCGATCCCGATGATCGTCCGATAAAGCTAGCAGGCTATCGGCAATTTGCCCGGCGGCTGAAGGCAACACCACCGCGCCACTCGACGCAACCATCGCTGTACGGGCGGCAAATAATTGCCGCCTGCGCGGCTCGGATCAAAACGGTTGGGCCGCTTGCACAAAAACAAACGCCCGCCAAAAGGCGGGCGTTTGTCGCAGACTAGGTAAATTTACCAAGTCGCTTTCAGCGTGTACTTGCCGTTGGTGCTACCGGTGCCGCCGCTGTAGCGGGTGACCCGGATGTAACGGACCGAGGCGCTGGTGCCGGTGTTGCTGACGGTCACCGTATCGACTTGACCGGTGCCGTTTTCGCTGCGGCCGATTTCCGTGCCGCTGGCGTTGTAAACGATCAGGTCATAGTCCGAGCTGGTGTTCGGGGTCAGCGTCGAAGTCAGCGTGGCGCCGGCCGGCAAGGTCACCTTGTAGTAATCGGTGTCCGAGGTCGAGCCGATGGTGCCGTTGACGGTGGTGCCGCTGGTCGCAATGGTCTGCGCGGTACCGGTGGTATTGTTGCTTTCCACTTCGGTCAGCGTGCCGCCACCGCCACCACCGCCGGTGCTGTAGCTACCGGTCAGGCTGACGCCGGAGAACGCCGAGTACGCGCGCAGCGTGACATACCAGGTGCCAGCCGTTGGCGTGGCAAAAGTGCAGCTTTCGGCATTGCCCGATTTGTACGGACGGCAGTCATAGCTCGACGTCGTCGGAGCCGAACCGAACTTCACGTACATGTCGGCATCACCGCTGCCGCCACTGCTGGTGAAAGTCAGGTTGGTCGCGCCAGCCGGCACGGTCATCGTATAGGTGACCGATGCATTGGTTGCCGCCGACAAACCGGTGACCGGCACGCCATTGCTCAGCGTGCTGCCACCACCACCGCCTCCGCCGCCACCTTGGGCGTTCAGCACCGCAGCATTGGCATCGACGATACCGGTGCCGCAGTTCGTGCAAGTGGCCGGGAACGAACGGGTTGTGGTTTTCAGGATCGATTCGATTTCATCCGGCGTTGCTGCCGGCTTGACCGCCTTGATCAGTGCGGCGACGCCCGCCACATGCGGAGCGGCCATCGAGGTGCCCTGCATGAAGATGTAGCTGTCGCTGCCCGGGCTGGTCGTGCCGCTGTTCCAGGTCGACAACACGCCGTTGGCGTCGTTGAAGCTCGACTGGGCGCCGCCCGGCGCGGCAACGTCAACACTGGTGCCGTAGTTGGAGTAGTAAGCACGGCCGCCGCTGCGGTTGGTCGCCGCCACGTTGATCACGCCCGAGCAGTTACCCGGGTTGTAGCTGTTGGCGTTGTCATTGTCGTTACCGGCGGCAACGACGATCACGGTGCCATTGGCACGCGCGGTGTTGATCGCGTTCTGCGTGGTGGTGTCGCAGGCGCCCGAGCCGCCGAGCGACATGTTGATCACCTTGGCCGGATTGGCGTTGGCCGGCAAACCGGAGACGCTGCCGCCCGAGGCCCAGATGATGCCGTCGGCGATGTCCGAGGTGTAACCGCCGCACTTGCCGAGCACGCGTACCGGCACCACTTTGGCGCCGTAAGCAACACCGGCGACGCCGGAACCGTTGTTGGTCACCGCAGCGACGGTGCCGGCAACGTGGGTGCCGTGCCAGGACGAATCGGAGGCGTCGTGGGTGCCACCGCATTCGTTGGCGGCATACCAGTCGCCCGGATCGCTGGCGTCATTGTCACGGCCGTTGCCGTCGTTCGAGACGAAGGTGTCCGAGATCATGTCGTAACCCGGCAGCAGGTTCGCCGCCAGATCGGCATGCGGGCGGTAGCCGGTATCGAGCACCGCAACCACGACGCCTGCGCCATTGGTGATGTCCCATGCGGCCGGCGCGCGCAGGCCGCCGGTGCTTTCAAAGTAATGCCACTGCTGGCTGTACTGGCTGTCGGTCGGGGTCAGGAAGGCCTTCATGATCCGATCCGGCTCGGCGTATTCGACATCCGGGTCTTGGGCCAGGCGGGCGGCGATAGCACTCACTTCGCGTTCAGTCAGCTTGCGGTCGAGCTTCATGACCTGGGCACCGAAAGCGTTCTTGCGGACCAGCTGCAGCCGCTCACCGACCTTGGCGCTGGCATTGTTCAGCGCGCTGACGGTGACTAGGCCGGTTTTGCCAGTCGATTGACTGCCGTTCTTGTACTTGATGATCAGGCGGTCGGTCAGACCGGCTTTCTGGTTCTGCTGCTGGGCAGCACGGGCAGCGAGGCGTTCGGCCCGTTCGAATTCGGGTTCGAGATCACGCAGACGGTATTGCTGGTTGAAGGGTTGGGCGGCGGTAGCGGCTCCGGCACAGGCCAGGGTCACCATGGCAGCAACAAGGCGCAGCTTGTTGCGACGAACAGCGTACGGCATAGCTTCTTGTCTCCGGCGGGCAGGTACATGCCTGTCCGCATCGTGGTTTTGGTTCTCTCCTTGCCCCTCCCTACCGTCGGTGTCCGCTCCCTGCGCTACAACCGGTAGGCCTCCTGTCGAAGGGCCGCCCGACACTAGGGGTTGGACTGCAGATCAAATTGTGAACTGCGTCACATTGGTACAGTAATCGTACAATTTGCTGACAATCTGTCACATGGGACGTTTGTTTCTTTTACACCGTGTCAAATTGACTGACATTTGAGCAGCTGATGGCGAGGCCTCGGGAGCCGATCGGCCAAAACAGCGGGAAAACCGCCGCAGCCCAATTAAAACCGGGGAAAGCTTTTGCCCTGCACCGCGCGTTCGGCGAAAATAGCGCGCTTTTTCGCCAGCCCCCTGCGCCTTCTCCGCGCACGCAAACCCGAGACGCCCCTGATGCCCAGTCGTTTTGAGAAAGCCAACGCCATCCGTGCCTTGGCGATGGACGCCGTTCAGAAAGCCAAATCCGGTCACCCGGGCATGCCAATGGGCATGGCCGATATCGCCGAAGTGCTGTGGAATGACGCGCTGCGCCATAACCCGGCCAATCCGAAGTGGCCGAACCGCGATCGCTTTGTCATCTCGAACGGCCACGGCTCGATGCTGCAGTACGCGCTGCTGCACCTGAGCGGTTACGACGTCTCGATCGACGATCTGAAAAATTTCCGTCAGCTGCATTCGAAAACGCCGGGCCATCCGGAATACGGTTACACGCCGGGCATCGAAACCACCACCGGTCCGCTCGGCCAGGGCCTTGCCAACGCGGTCGGCATGGCGATTGCCGAGAAAATGCTGGCCGCGCAATTCAACCGCGATGGTCACCACATCGTGGATCACCACACTTATGTATTCCTCGGTGATGGCTGCCTGATGG
The DNA here is from genome assembly GCA_946481205.1 of uncultured Kangiella sp. Next base: position 8,668 of record CAMLNB010000111.1, read on the forward strand.
AAGGCATCTCGCACGAAGTGGCTTCGCTCGCCGGCACGCTCGGTTTGGGCAAACTGATTTGCTTCTATGACGACAATGGCATTTCGATCGACGGCCATGTCGAAGGCTGGTTCACCGATGACACACCAAAGCGTTTCGAAGCCTACGGCTGGCAAGTGATCCCGAATGTCGACGGCCACGATCCGGAAGAAATTCAAACCGCGCTCGCCACCGCCCACGCCGAGAAAGAACGACCGACGCTGATCTGCTGCAAGACCGTGATCGGATTCGGCGCGCCGACCAAAGCCGGCAAAGAAGAATGCCACGGCGCCCCGCTCGGCGACGCTGAAATCGCCGGCGCGCGGGAAAAGCTCAAGTGGCCGCATGCGCCGTTTGAAATCCCGTCCACCATTTACGCGGCGTGGAATGCCAAAGAAAAAGGCGCCAAGCTGGAGAGCGATTGGAATCACGCGTTCGCGGCCTACGCCAAAGCCCATCCAGAACTCGCGGCCGAATTCACTCGCCGCAGCAACGGCGAACTGCCGAAAGATTTCGTCAGCAAAGCGGATGCCTGGATTGCCGAAACCAACAGCAAAGCCGCAACCATCGCCTCACGCAAGGCCAGCGAAAACAGCATCAACGCACTGGCGCCGCATCTGCCGGAACTGCTCGGCGGCTCGGCCGATCTGGCCGGCTCGAACCTGACGATCTGGAAAGGCTCGAAAGGCGTCAGCTCCGACGATGCCAACGGCAACTACCTCTATTACGGCGTCCGCGAATTCGGCATGAGCGCGATCATGAACGGCATCGCGCTGCATGGCGGTTTCATTCCGTACGGTGGCACCTTCCTGATTTTCATGGAATACGCCCGCAACGCTGTGCGCATGGCGGCGCTGATGAAACAGCGTTCAATCTTCGTCTACACCCACGACTCGATCGGCCTCGGTGAAGACGGCCCGACCCATCAACCGATCGAGCAAATGGCCAACCTGCGCGGCACCCCGAACATGGTGTTGTGGCGCCCTTGCGATGCGGTGGAATCCGCAGTCGCCTGGAAAGCCGCGATCCTGCGCCAAGACGGTCCGAGCGCGCTGGTGTTCTCGCGGCAAAACCTGCCGCACCAGACTCGCAGCGATGCCCAACTCGCCAACATCGCCCGCGGTGGCTATGTGCTCAGCGACAGCGTTGGCGCACCGGAATTGATTCTGATCGCCACCGGTTCGGAAGTCGGCATCGCGATGACCGCTGCCGCCAGCTTGCGTGAGCAAGGCAAGAACGTGCGCGTGGTGTCGATGCCGTCGACCAATGTGTTCGAGCAGCAAGAGGCCAGCTACCGCGAATCGGTGCTGCCATCAGCCGTACGCAAGCGCATCGCGATTGAAGCCGGTCATGGTGATGGCTGGTACAAGTATGTTGGCCTCGATGGTCGCGTGATCGGCATGACCACGTTTGGCGAAAGCGCACCGGGCGACAAACTGTTCCATGCATTCGGCTTCACTGCCGACAATGTCCTGAACGTTGCCCGCGAGTTGCTGGGTTGATCGCTTGAGTGACAAGCCGTGTTGATCCTCGGCGTCGAGGATCAACACGGCATACCGAGCTGGCACCGCCAGCCGCCGTTTGATGGATTTCCTTTTCTTTTATTGGTTTGCAGTCAGGAGCTTTTGCAATGGCAATCAAAGTTGGTATCAATGGTTACGGTCGTATCGGTCGCACGGTGTTGCGCGCGATCTATGAACACGCCCGTCGTGACGAGATCATTGTCACCGCCATCAATACCTCGCACCCGATCAAGGACGAAGCCTTCTTTACCCGGTTCGACACCGTGCACGGCCGCTTCAACGCCGATGTGACCCACGATGAAGGCAATATCTACGTCAACGGCGATCGCATTCGCGTGTTTGCCGACCGTAACCCGGCCAACCTGAAATGGTCGGATGCCGGCGTTGACGTCGTGTTCGAGTGCACCGGCAAATTCACCACCAAGGAAGCAGCATCGGCTCACTTCACCGGCGGCGCCAAGAAAGTGTTGATCTCGGCCCCGGGCGGCGAAGATGTCGATGCCACCGTCGTGTACGGTGTTAACCACAATATTCTGACCAGCGGCATGAGCGTCGTTTCCAACGCCTCCTGCACCACCAACTGCTTGGCCCCGGTTGCGAAAGTGCTGAACGATCTGGTTGGCATCGAAAACGGTTTGATGACCACGGTGCACGCCTACACCAACGACCAGAACATCGTCGACGGCCACCACAAGGATCTGCGCCGCGCCCGCGCCGCCGCCCAGAACATCATCCCGACCAAAACCGGCGCCGCCAAAGCGGTCGGTCTGGTATTGCCGGAACTGAACGGCAAGCTCGACGGTTTCGCAATGCGCGTACCGACCGCCAACGTTTCGGTAGTGGATCTGTCGTTTGTTGCCAAACGCGACACCACAAAAGACGAAATCAATGCCGCGATGAAGGCCGCCGCCAACGGCGCGATGAAAGGTGTGCTCGCCTACAACGACGAGCCGCTGGTCTCGGTCGATTTCAACCACACCCCGTTCTCGTCGATTTTCGATTCGACCCAGACCAAGGTGAACGGTCGTCTGGTCAAGGTGCTGGCCTGGTACGACAACGAGTGGGGCTTCAGCAACCGCATGCTGGACACCGCGATTGCGATGATGAAGGCCAAGTA
>CAMLNB010000112.1 GCA_946481205.1 uncultured Kangiella sp.
ACGGTCTGTCGGTTGAGCACAAGGTTGGCGCCAACGGCGTGTTCGCGGCCGATCTACCGCTGTTCGGCGGTCAACATGTCACCAAGGCCAATGACGCGATCATCGAGCACCTGAAACTCGAAGGCCGCTTGCTCAAGCATATTGCCCTGCGTCACAGCTACCCGCATTGCTGGCGCCACAAGACGCCGGTGATTTTCCGGGCGACGCCGCAGTGGTTCATCTCGATGGAGCAGAACGGTCTGCGCAAACAGGCGTTGAGTGAAATCAAGCAGGTGCAGTGGGTACCGGAGTGGGGCGAGCAGCGCATTGCCGCGATGATCGAAAATCGTCCTGACTGGTGCATCTCACGTCAGCGCACCTGGGGTATTCCGCTGCCGCTGTTCGTCCACAAGGACACGCAGGAAATTCATCCGCGCTGGCTGGAGTTGCTTGAAAAAGTCGCCAAGAAAGTCGAGCAGGGCGGTATCCAGGCCTGGTTTGATTTGCCGGCAGAAGAACTGCTCGGTGCCGAGGCGGCCGATTACGTCAAACTCAGCGATACGCTCGATGTCTGGTTTGATTCGGGCGTTACGCACGCTTGTGTTGTCGCCAGCCGTCCGGATCTTGGTGGCACTGCGGATCTGTACCTCGAAGGTTCGGATCAGCATCGCGGCTGGTTCCACAGCTCGCTGTTGACCGGTGTCGCGCTGAACAATAAGGCGCCATACAAGGCGGTGCTGACGCATGGCTTCACGGTCGATGGCAAAGGCGAGAAGATGTCGAAGTCGAAAGGCAACGTCGTCGCGCCGCAGGAAGTCATCGACCAGATGGGCGCTGATGTGCTGCGCTTGTGGGTGGCATCGACCGATTACCGCGGCGAAATGGCGGTATCGAAAGAGATTCTGAACCGCACCGCCGACAGCTACCGCCGCATTCGCAACACCGCGCGCTTTTTGCTCGCCAACTTGCATGGTTTCAATCCGTCGACCGACATGGTCAAGCCGGCCGACATGCTGCCGCTGGATCGCTGGGCCGTTGATTGCGCGCTGCGCTACCAGAACGAGATCAAGACCGCTTACGACAAGTACGAGTTCTGGAATGTCTCGCAGGCCGTGCATCACTTCTGCGCGGTCGATATGGGCGCGTTCTATCTCGACATCATCAAGGACCGTCAGTACACCGCCAAAGCCGGTTCGCGTGCCCAGCGTTCTTGCCAGACCGCACTGTTCCATATCGTGCAGGCACTGGTGCGCTGGATCGCGCCGATCATGTCATTCACCGCCGATGAAATTTGGCAGGCGATGCCAGGCCAGCAAGGCGAAGTGTTGCTGGCCGATTGGTATCAGCAATTGTTCAGCGCCGATGGCGATGCCATCAGTCGCGACGACTGGGCCGAGGTACTCAAGGTCAAGGATGCGGTCAACAAGGCGATCGAAGGCGCCCGCAAGACCATGGACATGGGCGGTTCGCTGGAAGCCGAAGTCGATGTCTATGCCGATGACAAGCTGTTCCCGATCCTGAAACAGCTCGGTCCCGACTTGCGTTTTGTGCTGATTACCTCGCGCGCCGATATTCATGTGTTGTCCGGCGCGCCGGCCCACGCTGCAGCGACTGACGTTGACGGCTTGAAACTGGTGCTGCACAAATCCGTGCATGCAAAATGCGCCCGTTGCTGGCATCGCCGCGCCGATGTCGGCAGCCATGCCGCGCATCCGGAACTTTGCGGCCGCTGCGTTGAGAATGTCGATGGCAACGGCGAAAGCCGGCAGGTGGCATGATGACCGCGCAAGCTTTTGGTGGCATCAGCAATTTCCGCTGGTTCTGGCTGACGCTGATTGTCGTCGTGCTGGACCAGTGGACCAAGCATCTGGCTGTTGCCAATCTGGCAATGTACGAGCCGGTGCCGGTGCTGCCGTATTTCAATCTGATGCTGGCGCACAACACCGGTGCCGCGTTCAGTTTCCTGGCTGATGCCGGTGGCTGGCAGCGCTGGTTCTTTGTGGTGCTGACAGCCGTGATTAGTGTGGTGCTGACGGTTTGGCTGTACCGCTTGCCGCGCGGCCAGAAGTTGTTGCCAATTGCACTGACGTTGGTACTCGGCGGCGCGCTCGGCAACGTTTATGACCGGATCAGTTATGGCTACGTCATCGACTTTATCGATTGGTATGTCGGCAGCTATCACTGGCCGGCGTTCAATATCGCCGATGCCGCGATTTGTGTTGGCGCCGGGTTGTTGATTCTGGATTCGTTCCGGCAGCCGGGTACGAAACAAGCGAAAGAGCAGGGTGTGTAGCGATGCAAGTGCAACCGGGTGACGCAGTACTGGTGCATGTCAATTTATTGCTGGCCGATGGTTCGGTTGCCGAGAGTTCGCGTGCCAATGGCAAGCCGGCCAAGTTTCAACTGGGTGATGGTAGTTTGAGTGAAGCCATCGAAACCGAGTTACTGGGGCTGGCGATCGGCGACAAGAAAAAATTTACGGTAGAGGCAGTGGATGGTTTTGGTGAGCGCCAGACCGGCTTGATTCAGTTCCGTCAGCGCCACGAGTTTCCTTCCGACATGGAAATCAGTGAAGGCGTGATTATCGTTTTTACGCTGCCGAACGGCGCGGAAATGCCGGGTGTAGTGCGCGAGATTAACGGCGACTCGATCACCGTTGACTTCAATCACCCGTTGGCCGGCAAAGCGCTGACGTTTGATCTCGAAGTCGTCGCCATCAATCCTTGAGGATAGCGAGCATGGAAATCCTGTTGGCCAATCCGCGCGGCTTTTGTGCCGGCGTCGATCGAGCCATTGAAATCGTCAAACGCGCCATCGAGATTTTCGGTGCGCCGATTTATGTTCGCCATGAGGTTGTGCACAACCGCTTCGTGGTTGAGGACTTGCGTCAGCGCGGTGCGATTTTCGTTGAAGAACTGCATGAAGTGCCGGCTGGTGCGACCGTGATCTTCAGCGCCCACGGCGTCTCACAGGCCGTGCGCGACGAAGCGAAGAGCCGCGGCTTTCGGGTGTTCGACGCTACTTGTCCTCTGGTTACCAAGGTCCACTTGGAGGTTGCCCGTATTTCGCGCAAAGGCGATGAGTGCGTGCTGATCGGTCACAAGGGGCACCCGGAAGTCGAAGGTACCATGGGCCAGTATGACAACCCGGAAGGTGGGATTTATCTGGTGGAGTCGGTCAATGATGTCCAACACCTCAGCGTCAAAGACCCCGAGCGGTTGCATTACTCGACCCAGACCACGCTGTCGGTAGACGAAACCAAGGACATCATGGCTGCCTTGCGGGCTAGGTTCCCGGCCATTCAGGGCCCACGTAAGGATGACATTTGCTATGCCACCCAGAACCGACAGGATGCGGTCCGCGAGCTGGCCAGCCAGACCGATCTGGTACTAGTGGTAGGGTCCCGGAACAGCTCCAACTCCAACCGCTTAAGGGAGCTAGCGGAGAAGGACGGCATTCGTTCGTACCTGATCGACGGTGCTGAAGATATTCAGCCGTTATGGCTCGAAGGTGTCGCCAAGGTAGGCGTAACCGCAGGAGCCTCCGCTCCTGAGCTGCTGGTCAGACAAGTCATCGAGCGACTTCAAACCTTAGGCGGCCATACCGTAGCCGAGCAATCCGGCAAAATCGAAGACATCACCTTCGCGCTTCCGCTTGAGTTGCGCTGAGTTATTCCGGAGTGTGACCTGCTCCACGTTCCGGAGCAGGCATCACGCCGCTGGTCGGGGTCCATCTGGTCTTTGTCGGCCGCGCGTTTCATTAGCTGTCCGACGATGCTATCTATAGTGCCATCGTAGACCGTGGACCCCAAAACATGCTTGGAAGAACTCTGTCACGCGGCTTTTCGTTAATCGAACTGTTGGTCGCTATTGCCATCATGGGGATTGCTTCGACCTTGGCTATCCCGCTCATCACCGACCTCATTCATAACGCTCGTCTGACTTCCACTACCAACGATATCGTTGAGGCAGTGGCTGTCGCTCGTTCCGAAGCGATCCGGCAGTCACGTGATGTCGAGATTGTCCCCATCGATGGTGCAGATTGGCGCAGTGGTTGGCTAATCCGCGATATAGCAACTCAAACGGCAGTTCGTGAGTTCGATGCTTTGCCCGACAGTGTGCAGGTCGGCATGAACGTTGACGTTGCCAGTATTTCGTTCGGGTCTACCGGTACTCGTCTCCCTGGAGAGGTTGCTATCACGATGACAATTTGTATGTCCCCAGAGATTAACAATGATAAAGGGCGACGAATAATTCTCAATAGAGCTGGCAGCACGTCCATTGAGCGAATCGACGCAGGGTGCCCACGATGAATCAATTGAGCCGTAATAAGCAGATGGGTTTCAGCATGATTGAAATTTTGATCGCGCTGCTGGTGCTCGCTATCGGTTTGTTAGGGGTTGCAGCTTTGCAGTTGTCCAGTCTTAGCGGGAGTCAGGAAGGCTACGCACGTAGCCAAGCTGTTGCGATTGCGGAGGATTTGTCTTCTCGTATAAGGGCTGGGCGTCAACAAGCATTGAGCTCACCCAATTGGGGAGACGGTGGTGATACGGCTCGGTTAGCACTGGCTGAATATATTGCCCAATATGCAGCGGTCACTCCATACCAATGCGGTACGCTTGCTGAGCCGGAGCCCCCCGCTACGTGGTGCCGTCCTGATGAGGCTGAAGGCGAAGTGGGTGGAGAATGTACCGCTGTAGAGCAAGTGGCATTTGAGATTTGGGAGGTTTGTTCTCAGGCACAAAATCTTTTGCCGTTTGGTCGAGTACATGTGGTTACTAATGCGCTGAATAACAATAGGGCAACGATTGCTGTCAGTTGGCAAGCAGCCGAACGGCGGGAGGATGGTCCCCAGGAGATCGATATCCGCAATCCGGTTTGTCAAGAAGTCTTCGGCAATGCAATTCCGGAAAACGAAGATTGTGTGCTGGTGGAGATCATTCCATGATTCAAAATCGGACGTTTCCGTCGCGACAAGTGGGTTATACCGTTGTTGAATTATTGATTGCTGGCGCGCTTGGTCTCGTTTTACTCGCAGGTGTAGCGCAGTTATTTGTCGGCTCCAGCGCGACCTTTCGTATGCAGAGGCAACTCGCAAACATTCAGGACGGCGGCCGCTATGCTTTGTTTTTCCTCAAAAGTGAAATTGAGCGTGCCGGTTGGGCAGACGATCTCGTCGAAGTGACACTCCCGTTAGAGGCCGGTCCACTAGTCCAAGATACTTTGAATGAAGTGGATATCGGTGGATTGGTATGTGAGGGGGGCAATTGTACTTTCGATGGTGGCGGTGATGTGAGCGACAGTCTGACTGTTCGTTATGAAGGCGAGGTCGATTGCGCAGGTACCGCTATTGCCGGGGCGCAGGTACTAAATCGCTATTTTGTTGGTGGTGCTGATGGACGGCAATTAATGTGCGAGGGTAATGGCGGTGCAGGGCCGCAACCGCTGGTAGAGGGTGTTGATAACTTTCAAGTGCTGTATGGCATAGACACGACCTCTGCTGCAGAACCTGGTTGTCGGGACCGCGCTGTTGACCGCTATGTTACAGCAGCTGAATTACCTGATTTCGATCGTAGTGTTGTAGCCATTCGGATCGCACTGTTGATTCGCGGTGAGCAAAATTCTTCAATCGCAAATGAAGAGCGCTCTTATCAAGTTGGCGATCGTCAACTTGAATTCACTGATCAGATTCCACGGCGTGTCTTCTCATTGACCGCGCCGGTTAACAATCGAGTTTTTCAGGCTAATGGTAATGCCTGCCAACTTTCACCCTGAGGTGACCATGCTCATGTTTCAACGCACTATATCATGCGCCTCAGCTGGCGTTATGTTGAATCGAGCGCAACAACATGGTGCTGCGCTTTTTATCAGCTTGGTAATTCTGCTGGTGCTTTCAGTGATAGGCATAAGCGCGATGCGTGGTGGTTTGCTGCAGTCATTTATGGCAACCAATATGCAGCGTCAGGAAATTGCTCGTAGCGGCGCAGATTCGGCAGTGGCGAGTGTATGGGCGCTTGCTACAGAGCAGAAGCTCAATGATGGAGGAATACTCGCCATAGCCTCGGAATCAACAGACAATACCTTTGAAGGGTTTATTGATGGCAGTGGAGCTATTACTCTTGAAGTAGCCCGCTTGGATGACGATGGCGTACGCAGCGAACCTGTTCTAATTTCTCAAGTCACTGTACAGAACTTGGGGTGTGCACCAACGGCATGCGGAATGACTTCATTGGTAAGCAAAGATCCACAATGCACAGCATTTCGTATCGATGGCACCACTACTGTAGGTAATACCCAAGATTCTGTGTCCACCTGGTTGTCTTTGCAAACGGCCGGCGATCAAGGGGCTACGCCTGATTGTGCAGATACTGGTGGAGGTGCGCCATGAGTACTATTTCTTCAAGCATTCATTCAGGAGATCGTAATATGCGTCACTCTCCGTTCAAATTTCTGACAACCACTGTTGCAGTGTTGTCTTACGCCATGGCCTCGTCATTAGCGGTTGCCGATGATACAGAGATCTTTTTCAATACGGCGTATAACACGGAAACACGCCCCAATATTCTGTTTGTTATCGATACTTCAGGTTCGATGAGCAGCACACCGTCTACTGGCGGCTCTTTGTCCAAGCTTCAGATCGTCAAGGATGCAATGGGGCAGCTGTTGTCGGAGATGCAGGATGTCAACGTCGGTTTGGCACGTTATACCGTGCCTGGCGGGCCGATTGTACGACCTGTTCTGAATATTGATGCGGCGGCAAATCCGATAGTTGCAGTACGTGTGAGATCTGGACTGGATGACGCCGAGCAGGCTACCAATGGCGCTATGACTGTTAATAGCTCCGATTTGGATATTCTCGAAGAGTCCAGCCAGTCAGAGTGGGTTGCTGTACGCTTTCAGGGGGTAGACGTTCCGAGGGGCGCTACAATCGTTGGCGCGTCGGTAGCATTTGAAGCGGCTGAAGCAAACAGCGGCTCCTTAACTGCTCAGATTTTCGGTGAGTTAAGCGGTGATGCTGCGGCGTTTTCAACGTTAGCTAACAATATTTCCTCGCGTCCAAGGACGACTGCGTCGGTCAATTGGTCTCCAGGTAACTGGACAACGGTTGATAGTCAGTATGCGACTGCAGATATCGCTTCGATCGTTCAGGAAATTACCAATCGCAGCGATTGGTGCGGTGGCAATTCGCTTGTTCTTATGATGAAGCGCAGCGGCACTGGCAGCAATAAGCGAACGGCCTATTCATATGACGGTGATCCCAACCAAGCAGCAACATTACGAATTCAGTTTGATGGTGATACCGGTGTTGGTGGCTGTTATACCAAGAGCGTTGTCGCTCGAGTAGCTGATGAGCTTGGTGATGTCGAGCAAAATTGGTCGGGTACTATTTCCACCGGCAGCAACTCTCTTGACTGGCGTAATTCGAATGATCGTGCTGTCGGTCTGCGTTTCCCTGGCGTGCAATTGCCACAGGGTGCCGACATTCTTGATGCGCGTCTTGAGTTTACCGCTTCGAGATCTGATGCAGCGTCTACTACTGTCAGGGTGGAGGGTGTTGCTCAAGATAATTTCGCTGGTTTCTCAACGACGGCAAATACTTTGACGGCAACCACTATTCCTCCTGGCCTTCCTAAAACCGCTGCAACGAATATCTCTTTTGCTAACTGGGTTTCTGGTGGTACAACACCTGTTCATCCAGAGAATCTCGCTTCACTGATTCGTTTAATTACCTCACGTACTGGCTGGGTGGAGGGGAATGCGCTTGGTTTGGTTCTCACCTATCAATCCGGTGAACGTAAGGGTGCTCGTGCATTCAATACGGGTAGCGGTCCACGGCTCAATATTCGTTACAAGACCGTGTATGAGGAGGGAGCATTTACTGTTCGTGATGAAATGCGTCGCTCAGTGAATGAGTTGCAGGCAAACGGCTATACCCCAATTTCCGACACCCTGCTGGAGGCTGGTCTCTACTACCGAGGTGGTAATGTTTTGTACGGTAAATCTCGGCAAAACAGTTCGCGTAACTTGGTATCTCACCCAGACACGTATACGGGGGGTACTCATGTCGTGCCGAGCAACTGCGACCCGGTCCTTGATCCTTTCTCTAGCGCATGTTCCGGCGAGCGGATTGATGGTACCGCAGTTTATACGAGCCCAATAACAGACAGTTGCCAGAAGAACCATATTGTTTTCCTGACGGATGGTCTGCCTACATGGCACGCTCCACAAACGTCGACGACCTTTGCTAGCTGGCCAACAGCTGGTACATGTACGGCAGGCACCGGCCAAGCTGGCGAAACGCAAACCGGCCGTAACGGTGATGATTGCACGGTCAAGATCGCCCGGTACTTGCATGAGAAAGATCAGTCAGCAGGCTATCCGGCAACGCAAACGGTCACGTCACATTTCATTGGATTTGATGTGGATGCCCCATTTCTTGAAACGGCTGCAGAGGCCGGCGGCGGTGGCTATTATCAAGCCAACGATGCTGAGCTTTTGTTGGAGTCGTTCCGAGACATTATCAATAACATTCTGCAGACCAATGGTTCATTCGTTTCTGCCGGTATTACGACCAGTCAATCCAATCGACTGCGTCATGATGATCAATTGTACTTCTCCGTGTTTGGCCCGACATTGAAACCACGTTGGCCCGGCAACTTGAAGCGTTATCAATTGGTTGGGAATGAGCTGCGGGATGTTAACGGTCAACCAGCTGTTAATCCCAGCAGCGATCAGTTCAGAAATGAAGCGCAAAGCTGGTGGTCTCCAGAGGTTGACGGTAATGACCCTGCAAAAGGCGGTGCGGCGGCGAACTTGACCGCAAATCGGACCTTGTTCAGCAACTTGACCGCAGGTGCAAATATTGATTTGACTGTTACGGGCAACGCCGTTGAGTCGAGCAATACTGCTATTCAGAATACAGAGTTGGGGGTTGCGAGCCAGGCCGAGCGCGATGCATTGCTTGCATGGGCCCGTGGTCGTGATGTTGACGATTTGGATAATGATGGTGATACCACAGAGTCGCACCATCAGTTTGCTGACCCACTGCACTCCCGGCCGACACTGCTCCGCTATAAGAGTGGCGCGACCGAGTTTCAACGAGTATATGTTGGAACAAATGCTGGTTATCTCAGTTCCGTCAATCCAGACAATGGTTCGGAGACTTGGGCATTTATTCCGCGTGAGCTGCTGCCGAATCTGAAGACTTTGCGCGCCAATGCAGAGGGCACACCTAAGCCATACGGCGTGGATGGCTCAATTGTTGTCCATTTTAACGATGCCAATCGTGATGGCGCTGTTAATGTTGGTGACGAACAAGCTCTGATTATTGTTGGTATGCGCCGTGGTGGTGGTAACTATTATGTGTTGGATGTTAGTAACCCTGCAGCGCCCAAATTGAAGTACATCATGGGGCGTGACAGTCCTTCGGTAGGTAATTATGCAAAGCTTGAACAAAGCTGGTCTGCTCCTACGATTGCCCGTATCAGATGGGCTGGTGAGAGTAAATTGGTTGCCATTTTCGCCGCTGGCTACGATATTACTCAGGATGTGAACGGCGCTCATTTGCCAGATGGTAATGGTAATGCGTTGTATATTGCTGATTTGGCAACAGGTCAGCAGCTTTGGAGCTCGGATTCGTTGGCACTGGCAACAATGACCAACAGTATTCCGTCTGATCCTGCCGTTATTGATTTGAATAGTGATGGCTATGCTGATCATATTTATGTAACAGATACTAAGGCGCAAATTTTCCGCTTCGATATCTCAACGGCTGGCGTTGTTACCGGCGGTAGGCTTGCTCACCTTCAGCCTGGTGTCGGACATGAGAATAATCAGCGGTTCTACGCTCGTGTTGACCTGGCTTTGGTTCAGCGTCCCGGTGATGATTATGTTGCTGTTACCGTAGGTTCCGGTTTCCGTGAAGGGCCACTGGATACCGCAATTCGTGATCGTTTTTATATGATTCGTGATTTCGGGGTTTTCAGTAACACCTTCCCGGATGATGTCACAGCGGATGATCTGCTTGATATCACTGAATTGGTTGGTGATATTGACGGCGACGGCGACAATTTGGATGCGCTTGAGCGTATCGATGATCAGGATAAACTGGGCTGGTATTATCGTTTTACATCTGCAGGTGAAAAGGTATTGGCGCCATCAACAATCCTTAATGGTATTGTTTTCTTCAGCACATATTTGCCGCCAGATCAGTCAACGGGCTCGGTGGATTGCAGCGGGGGTACCGGTAGTTCTCGGCTGTATGCCTTATCGTTGACCGATGGTAATCCGATTATGGACTCCGATGGTGGAGGTCTTGATGATGGTGATCGTTTTGTTGATATTGCCAATTGCCCGACTTGTGGCTTTGCTCCGCTGCAGTTGGTGATCGGCGAAGATGGCACTACGGGCCTACTCGGTGTTAACGTATTAAACGGTACTGCTCAGAACTGGATCGATTATGGATTTGAAAAAGTTAGACGCATCAAGTGGCGCGCCAATTGATAGGAGAACGTTCTGATGACAACGCATTTGAATTTGTGCGCTCGTAGATCTGCGTCTGGATTCACTTTAATCGAGTTGGTTATCACCATTGCGATTATTGGAATATTGGCAGCAGTAGCGTTCCCTTCATATCAGGAACATGTGACGAAAACTCGGCGCGGACAAGCTATGGCTGCCCTGCAGTCAGCGGCGGAAGCATTTGAACGCTATAAAGCAGGCCGGCCAGATTTTACCTATAGAAATGCCTGCTTTACTGGAGAAGATTGTGATAACAAGATTGTTAATGCAACCGTCCCGAATGATGGTTCTGGTCCTTTCTATTCACTGAGTTCTGATTTCGACGCCAACGCCCAACGGTTTGTGCTAACCGCGACGCCAGAGGATTCATGGGCTTCTCGCGATGGTGGGTTTCAGATTGACAGTGCTGGAGCAAAAAGGTGGGTCGATAAAAATGGAGTTCGTTATCCCTGTTGGCCACAAGGCAGTTCCGCACCGTGCCAACCAGGCGGTGATGAGTTAGAACCTTGAACACCCTGACAAACAACAGTAAAGGCCCTTCTTAGGGCCTTTATTTTTTAGCATCTCAATGGGCGTCCATCTGCCCCTTCATCTAAACCATCACCGTTGGCATCCTGTGACATTCGTGGCCGCCCGGTCTTGGTCACGATAACGGCTCTGGCTCGTTCAACCTCATTTTTTCCGCAGATCGTGAAGGTGCCATTCTGATGATTGGTAATGCCGGTTGGCAGGAACTGCAAGGTATCGGCAACACGGAACGAGCGCCAATACACGGGGTCGCTCGTGTTGCTGCCGCTAC
>CAMLNB010000113.1 GCA_946481205.1 uncultured Kangiella sp.
CTGCAAGCCGACGGTGATGTGGTCGCAATGACCGGTGACGGCGTCAATGATGCGCCAGCGCTGCGCGCTGCTGATATCGGCGTTGCCATGGGTGGTCGTGGCACCGATGTCGCGCGCGAAGCCGCCGCGATTGTGCTGACCGATGACAATTTCCGCTCGATTGTTGATGCCGTGCAGTCCGGCCGGCGCATCTTTCAGAATCTGCGCCGTGCGACTCAGTACATCATCGGGGTACACGTACCCATCGCTGGCCTGTGCTTGCTGCCGTTGTGGTTCGGCTGGCCGCTGTTGCTGCTGCCGGCCCATATCGCCTTTCTCGAACTGATCATCGATCCCGCCTGTTCGATTGCCTTTGAAGCTGAACCCGGCGATGAACGCTTGATGCGGGAACCACCACGGCAACGCCACACGCCGTTGCTCAGTCGTGGTCGGCTGTTGCGCGCGCTGTTCGAGGGCGCACTGGTGTTGCTGGCTGTGATAGGTTTGACCGCCGTCGCTACCGCGGCTGGTTTGCCGGAAGCTGAGTTGCGCGCCTTGAGTTTCAGTTTGCTGGTGCTCGGCAATCTGGCGCTGATACTGGCCAATCGCAGCAGCAGTCGGCGCGTGCTGAGTTTGCGCCACGCCGACAATCCCGCCTTGTGGTGGATTGCCGCCGGCACGCTGCTGGCATTGCTGGCAACGATGACGGTGCCAATGCTGCAATCGACCTTTCGTGTCGCGCTGCCGAGTCTGGAATGGTGGGCCGTGCTGGTCGTCACGGCGTTGCTGCTGTTGGTGCTGTTCTTCCGTTTGAACCGTGCGCCGCCGCACCCGGATCCAGCTAAGTGAAACTTATTCGTATCGCCTGAGACGGGTTTGAAACAACGCCTAATGCGGGCATTCGTGTCAGCGACGCTCAAGCACCGGCATCAAGCATTTCCCAGCGCGCATACGCCTGCTGCAGTTCGGCATCAAGTGCGGCCAGTTTGCTGGTCAACGCTGCGGCCTCACTGGCGCGCTCGCGGTAGATGGCCGGATCGGCCAGCTGCTGTTGCAGCGCAGCCTGCTCTGCTTCCAGTTGTTCGATTTTCGCTGGCAACAGATCGAGCTCGCGCTGATCCTTGTAACTGAGCTTTTTCTTGGCGGGTTCGGCTTTGACAGCTGGCTTGTTCGCCTCACTTTTGTTGTCGCTGAGCGTGGGCTTGCCGCTGTCCTTGCGTGACTCATCACGCCGGGTCGGCCGCTGGCGCAACCAGTCCTGATAGCCGCCGACGTATTCCCGAACGACGCCATCGTCTTCAAACGCGATCACCGAGGTCGCGACATTGTCGACGAATTCACGGTCGTGGCTGATCAGCAGCAGCGTACCTTTGTAATCGATCAGCAACTCTTCGAGCAGCTCCAGCGTCTCGACGTCAAGATCGTTGGTCGGTTCGTCGAGCACCAGCACGTTGCAAGGTTTGGTGAACAGCTTGGCCAGCAGCAAGCGGTTGCGCTCGCCCCCGGATAGTGCTTTGACCGGCGAGCGCGAGCGTGCCGGCGGAAACAGGAAATCCTGCAGATAACTCAGTACATGCCGGCGCTCGCCGTTGATGTCGAGAAAGTCGGCGCCCTCACCGACGTTATCGAGCACGGTTTTTTCTTCATCGAGCGCATTGCGCAGCTGATCGAAATAGGCCACTTCCAGTTTGGTGCCGATGCGCACACTGCCAGCGGTGGGCTCCAGCTGACCGAGCAGCAAGCGCAGCAAGGTGGTTTTGCCAACCCCGTTGTCGCCGAGGATCGCGATCTTGTCGCTGCGCTCAACCAGCAGATTCAGATCTTTGACGATGGTTTTTGGCCAGCTGCCGTCGGCACTGGCGTAGGCATAGGTCAGGTTTTCGGTTTCGATGACGATCTTGCCGGATTTTTCTGCGCTCTGAATCGTCAGCGCGACATTGCCTTTGCGCTCACGGCGCTGGGCGCGTTCTTCGCGCAGCGCCTTGAGGGCGCGCACCCGGCCTTCGTTGCGGGTGCGACGGGCCTTGATGCCTTGTCGGATCCAGACTTCTTCGGCCGCAAGCTTTTTGTCGAACTCGGCATTGCCGCGTTCTTCGGCATGCAAGATCTCTTGTTTGCGGCGCAGATAGTTTTGGAAATCGCCGGGGAAATCGCGCAGCGTACCGCGATCCAATTCCCAGATTCGGGTCGCCAGTGCCTGCAGGAACGAGCGGTCGTGCGTGATGAAAATCAGCGTGCCGTTCCAGTCGCGCAGGAACTGTTCCAGCCATTCAATCGAGCGAACATCGAGGTGGTTGGTCGGTTCGTCGAGCAACAAGATATCCGGCTCGGTCAGTAGCGCCCTTGCCAGCAGCACACGCCGTTTCAAACCACCGGACAGCGCGGCGAAATCGCGTTCGGGATCGAGTTCGAGTCGGGCAATCAGCCGGCGGGCATTGCTCTCCAAAGCCCAACCGTTGCCGGCGTCGATGCGCTCGTGCAAACGGGAGAACTCGGCACTGAGCGGATCGCAGTGGTGATAGCGCACCAGCATTTCAGCCAGCTCACCGGCGCCGGTCAGCACGACATCCAGCACCGAGCCCTGCAATTCCTGCGGCACTTCCTGAGCCATGCTGGCGATGTTGATGCCAACCTGTTTTTGCAGCTCACCGCTGTCGGCCAGTTGGCTGCCGGCCAGCACCCGGAACAGCGTCGATTTGCCTTCGCCGTTGCGACCGATGAGCGCAATCCGGTCGCCTTTATCCACGCTGCCATTGACCCGATCCAGCAGTGGCACATGGCCGTAAGCCAGAGAGAGATCGCGCAGGGTCAGCAGAGCCATGGTGGGTTCACGGTGGGAGCAACGGATGGGGCCGCGATTGTACGGGACCGGAAAAACGAAAATTGATGCGGTGCGAATTTTCTTTTCGCTGACCGAGGTCTAGGCTGGAAGCCAGCTTGACTCATGGTCTCGTCGACGCCGGCTGAGTCTTGAAGGAGTGTGCCAATTGCGTGGATTGCTGCGGCAGGATCGGTGCTTGGCTCTCGGTCGATCGCGTGTTTTGGCTCGATTGCCCGTGCTGGCTTGGGCGCTCGTAGTTGGCTGCCTGGCATCGTTGCCGTTGGCCACCGCGGTAGCCGCCGATGGGCCGGCGCCGATCGAAGTCCGGGTCGGCGGCTACAGCTTCCCACCCTATGTCGATTTTGCCGCCGATGGTGACCCGCATGGTTTCGCGCTGGATCTGCTCGCCAGCCTGAACCGGCAGCAGCAGCGCTACTGGTTCCGCTTTGTCGCGACCTCACCGAATCGACGCTACCAGGATTTCGCCACCGGCCGCTTCGACATGATGTTGTTCGAGCATCTCAGTTGGGGCTGGGCCAACGAGATGATGGAAGCCTCGCGGCCCTTCCTGCGCGACAGCGATCGCTTTGTCACCGCGGTTGCTGCCGGTCGCGATCAACAGTACTTCGCCACGCTCGACAACAAGCACATTTTTGCGACCCACGGTTTTCACTATCGCTTTGTCGGCGACGACCCCGACCCGGCGGCGCTGGCCAGCCGGTTCCGGCTGGCCCTGCTCGATCCGAAAGCCAGCAGTCTCGACCGTGGCTTGCAGCAGATCGCCCTCGGCCAAGCGGATTTGATGGTGGTGACCGACAGCTACCTGCAGCACTACTTTCGCCAGCGGCCGGCGATGAGCCAGCAACTGCTGCTGGCGGCCGAGGCCGACAGCGAGTACCTGCACGGCGCCTTGCTGCGCCGGCAACGGGCGCTGACTGCCGCCGAATTTGATGGACTGATCGCCGGGCTGCGCCAATCGGGCGAACTGCAGCGCCTGGCCGAGCAATACGGGGTAGGGAGTTTGTTGCTGCCGGCGCCCTGAGGCTGGGCGCCGGCGTGGTGATCGCGACTGGGTATTCGAAAGCCGGTATCAGGGCATCCGAATCTTGCCGCCGGCGCCACCGAGGCCGCCCAAACCACCGAAACCGGCCGGTTCCTGGCCCGGGATCACAATCGACGACGCCTGCTGGCGGCGCATTTCCTGGATTTCTTCCATGGTCTGCAGCAGCGACTGCTTGGCGGCGTCAGCAAATTTTTCGATCGCCTCGTTGAGCGTGCCGGCCTCAATCTCGAACGCCAGTGGCAGCGCGCCGCCAGGGGTCATCAGCTGGGTCTGGCCGCTGTACAGCACGGCCCGGTTCATGTCGAAACTGCCATCGGTGTTGACCGGGGTCATCACCCGGATGCTACCGACCCGGCCGTCGGTGTAGACCTCTTCCTTGTACAGGCTGGTGGTGTCGAGGCGCATATCGGGCAGGCGGTCTTCGGGAATCATCGTGGCAGGTCCGGTTCGGAAAAGAAGTGCGCCATTATCCCAGTTTGCGGCCACGCCGCGCAGTCTTTCTTGTGTGCCGCCCTTAGCCCCCGCCATGGCGGTGCAGACCGATTTGGCTTGCCGGGTCGGCAACGGGTCGGCAAGCTCACGGCCTCGCTTGCACGACTAGGACCAGGACACCGCATGACTGAGCCACTTGCCAACCAAGGCTGGTTGAACCGGACCTTGAACCGTATCGAAATCATCGGCAACCGCTTGCCCGATCCGGCGATTCTGTTTTTGTTGCTGATGGTGCTGGTCTGGCTGCTGTCGTGGTGGCTGTCTGGCGTCCGTTTTGACGAGGTCGACCCGCGCACCGGCGAAGCGATTGCCGTCAAGAACATGCTGGCCGGCGGTTCGCTGACCGAATTCATGGCGCAGCTGGTGCGCACCTTCGTGAGCTTCCCGCCGCTCGGCGTCGTGCTGGTCGCCATGCTGGGTCTCGGTGTTGCCGAGTACACCGGCTTCATCAACGCTGGCTTGCGCGCCATTCTGGCGGTCACACCGAAGCTGTTGCTGACACCGGTTCTGGTCGCGGTCGGCGTGCTCAGTCATGTCGCGGTGGATGCCGGTTATGTTTTGGTGATTCCACTTGGCGGCATCATTTTCTACGCCGCCGGTCGGCATCCGCTGGCCGGCATTGCGGCGGCATTTGCTGGCGTGTCCGGCGGATTTTCAGCGACGCTGTTTGTACCGTCCAGCCTCGATCCCCTGCTCGCCGGTTTGACGCAAGCGTCAGCGCGTTTGGGTGCTGATGCAGCCGCGGCCAGTGTTGTGATCAATCCGCTGAACAATTACTTTTTTACCACCGCGTCGACGCTGCTGATCGTACTGCTCGGTTGGGTGTTGACCGACAAATTCATCGAGCCGCGGCTGAAACAAACCGCTATCGATGGCGATCCGGCCGAGCTGCCGAAAATGGACGCGCTCAGCGACAAAGAACGCAGAGGCCTGCGTTACGCCGGCGTGTCGATGCTGATCAGCACGGCACTATTGATCGGTTCACTGCTGCCGGCGGATTCGGCCTGGCGCGCTGCCGATGGTTCCCTCGCTGCGGCTGCGGCGCCGCTGATGCAATCGATCGTCGGGTTGATTTTCTTGTTCTTCTTGATCCCCGGCGTTGTCTACGGCTATGCCGCCGGCAGTGTCAGCACGCATCGCGATATCGTCAAAGGCATGAGCAAGTCGATGAGTGGCATGGGCTACTACATCGTGATGGCGTTTTTCTGCGCGCAATTCATTTACGCGTTTGGCCAATCCAATCTCGGTGCCTTGCTGGCGCTCAAAGGCGCCAATCTGTTGAAAGAATTGCAGCTGCCGATGGCCGTGACCTTGATCGGCATCGTGTTCCTGACGGCAACGATCAATCTGGTGGTGGGTTCGGCGTCAGCGAAATGGGCGCTGATCAGCGCGGTGATGGTGCCGATGCTGATGCAGCTCGGCGTGTCGCCGGATCTGACCCAAGCGGCCTACCGCGTTGGCGACTCCTCGACCAATATCATCACACCACTGATGCCGTACTTTCCGCTGATCGTCGTGTTCTGCCAGAAGTATGTGAAATCGACCGGCATCGGCACCTTGGTCGCACTGATGCTGCCGTATTCGGTCAGCCTGCTGGTCTGTTGGACGCTGTTCCTGCTCGCCTACTGGGCCTTGGGTTTCCCGCTCGGCATCGGTGCCAGCTACGTCTATCCGGCGCCCTGATCGGCGCCGGGCTTGGGCTGCCGGGCCAGCCAGCGATCAAGCGCATTGGCGAAGCGCATCCGATCCTGCTGGCTGAACGGCGCCGGGCCGCCGCTCTGGATGCCGGAAGCCCGCATCGTTTCCATGAAGTCGCGGACATTGAGCCGCTGCCGGACGTTCTCGGCGGTGTACAACTCGCCGCGCGGGTTCAGCGCGGTGATCTGCTTTGCCACCAGCTCGGCCGCCAGCGGGATGTCCTGGGTCACCACCAGATCGCCCGGCTGGGCCTGCTGGACGATGTAGTTGTCGGCCGCATCAAAACCGGCTTCAACCTGCACGCAGCGCACCAACGGCGACGGCGGCTTGGCCAGCGCCTGATTGGCCACCATCACCACCGGCAGCTGGCAGCGCGCCGAGGCCCGGACAATGATGTCTTTGATCACCTTCGGGCAAGCATCGGCATCGATCCACAGCGTCATGACCGACACCCCGAACCGGGCTGCAACGGCTCGCGAGCAGCGCTGTCAGCGGCTTTTACAGCTTTTCCACCGCGGGTCTGAAGCATGGGCATAACTCGTTGATCTTGAATGGGAAATTTAGCTGGCATAGGGATTGCTGCTGATCTGCCACAATGTAGTAGGTTTCAGACAAGGGATTGCATCATGAAGCGCGTTTGGTTGTTCGCTCTGGGGCTGGGAAGCCTGGTTTCCGCCAATCAAGTCTTGGCCGAGACGATTACCTGGGAATTTGGCAGCGGCAGCAACTGCAACAATCCGGCCAGCTGCTTCGGCAACACCCGCACCACGGTCGGCAGCAACGGTACCACAGTCGATGCCAACGCCTGGGCCAACTCGGTTGGCAACAGCAACGTCGATGTCGAAGACGCCTATCTGGCGGTCTGGTCCGGTGGTCTCGGCGCTTACAACCGCGACTATGCCAACGGCACCGACGCCAACGAAGCCAACAGCCCGGAACACGCCATCGACAACAACGGCCGTTATGAAATGGCCTTGTTCACCTTCTCGCAAATGACCGAATTGAACAGCCTGGAAATCGGCTGGCGCGGCGACGACAGCGACATGTCGGTGCTGGCCTGGACCGGCCCGGGCGCACCGCCGAGCGTCACTGGCATGGAATGGGGCGAGCTAATCAACGCCGGCTGGACCTTGGTTGGTCAGTATGCCGACGTCGCCACCAACACCTGGCGCACGATCAACGAAGCCGGTTACGCCTCACGCTACTGGCTGATTGGCGCGCACAACCCGGTTTTCGGCGGCAGCGCCTTCAGCACCGGCAATGACGCGATCAAGATCAGCGGTCTGGCCGGCACCACGGTCACCGTTGATGAGCCGCTGGCACTGAGCATGCTCGCACTCGGTCTGTTCGGTATTGCCGCCCAGCGCCGTCGTCGCAGCTAATTCGCGGCGATAACCGCTTTCGCGAGTTGTAGCAGCACCGTTTTTGAACACCTGGTTTTAACGTCTGCACCCACCGCAGACGTCATTTCCACCACGACGCAACGGCCCAGCCGGTGCGTCGTTTTTTTTTGTCAGCGATCGGTGCTTTGCTCTAGCCTGCGGCTTGGTCTTCTCTGCGCTTGTTTATGTTCTGCATCTGTTCGTGCACAACCGACACGCGTTGCCGCACTGATTCAAGCCCGGGCAAACAGATGCAGCTGGCGCGCAGTAACCCAGACTGACTGACCTTCTTCGAGTTCCAGCATCGCGAAGCGCGCGCGCGACAGTTCCACTTCCAGCCGGTCCTCGGCCAGTTCCGTTTTCAATTCGACCCGCACTCGTGGCCCGAGCCCCAGTACGCGCTCAATGCGCGCCGGCAAGCCACCGTGTTCGGTCAGTTCGGTTTCCAGATCGAGTTCGTAAGGCCGTGCAAACGCCGTGGCGGCCGTGCCGACACTCAGCTCACTGCGGCTGACCTGCAAGAAGTGCTCGCCCATCTGCAGCCGCTGCGGCTGAACAATGCCATCCAATTGATTGACGCCGCCAAGGAAGCGGTAAACAAACGGACTGGCCGGCTCGTCGTACACCGCTTCCGGGCTGCCGCTTTGTTCGACCTGGCCCTGATTCATGATCACGACCTCGTCGGCGACTTCGAGCGCTTCCTCCTGATCATGGGTGACAAACAAGGTCGTCACCTGCAACTCGCTTTGCAATCGGCGCAGCCAGATACGCAGGTCCTTGCGCACTTGCGCATCGAGCGCGCCGAACGGTTCGTCCAGCAGCAAAATCCGCGGCTCCACCGCCAGCGCGCGCGCCAGGGCGATGCGCTGGCGCTGGCCACCCGACAACTGATCCGGATAGCGATCGGCATAGCCCGACAGCTGCACCAGATCCAACAGCTGCTGCACGCGCAGATGAATTGCATGTTCGCTCGGCCGCTGGCTACGCTTGCGCACCCGCAGACCAAACGCGATGTTCTCGAACACGGTCATATGCCGGAACAGGGCGTAATGCTGAAAAACAAAACCGACCTGCCGCTGCCGGGCGTGTCGGTCGGAACTATCGACGCCATCCAATAGCAAGCGGCCCTGATCGGCCTGTTCGAGCCCGGCAATGATCCGCAGCAACGTGGTTTTGCCGCAACCCGATGGCCCGAGCAAGGCGGTCAGCTTGCCGGGCGCAAAATCCAATGAGACCTCGCGCAGCACGGTCTGCTGGCCGAAGTTTTTCTTGATGTTCTGCAACGAAATTTTCATGGTGAATTCCAAAACCTGATCAGGTGAGCGGCGCAGTGCTAACGGCGCGATCATCCTGCTGCCGGCGCGATTCGATCAGGGTGGTGATAAACAAGGTCAGCAAGGCCAGCACGGTCAGCAAGGACGCGCAGGCAAACGATGCCGCGAACTGGTATTCGTTGTGCAGAATCTCGACATGCAGCGGCAAGGTATTGGTTTCGCCGCGGATATGACCGGACACCACCGAGACAGCGCCGAACTCGCCCATGGCTCTGGCATTGCACAGGATGATGCCGCTGATCAGCGCCCATTTGATATTCGGCAGCGTCACTTTCCAGAACATCTGCCAACCGGACGCGCCGAGCGTCATCGCCGCCTCCTCTTCATCGCGGCCTTGTGCCTGCATCAGCGGCACCAGCTCACGCACGACATACGGCAGCGTGATGAACACCGTCGCCAGCACAATGCCGGGCAAGGCAAAAATGATCCGGATATCGTTGTCCTGCAGCCAGCTGCCGAACCAACCTTGGGCACCGAACAGCAACACGAACATCAAGCCGGCGACCACCGGTGACACCGAGAATGGCAGATCGATGATGGTCAGCAGAATATCCTTGCCGCGAAAATCGAACTTGGTGATCGCCCACGCGGCCAGCACGCCGAACACAGTGTTCAACGGTACGGCAATCAACGCGGTCAGCAGCGTCAGCTTGATCGCTGCTCTCGCATCGGCCTCGGTGATCGCGGCCAGATACACCTGCCAGCCCTGCTCGAAGGCTTCGATGAAAATCGACAGCAGCGGCGCGACCAAAATGCCGATGAACAACACCGCGGCGAGCAGGATCAGTGGCCAGCGTATCCACCAGGGCTCTTGCAGCAATTGCGAAGGTTTACGGGCGATTGACATGGGCCACTCGTCAGGATTGGCGCTGGAAGCGATTGAGCCGACGCTGTTGCTGATTGATCAGCAGCAGCAGCACAAACGAAATCAGCAACATGATGGTCGCCAACGCAGTAGCGCCGGCGTAATCGTATTGCTCCAGCTTGATATAGATCAGCAGCGGCGCGATCTCGGACACTTTCGGCACGTTGCCGGCAATGAAAATCACCGAGCCGTATTCCCCAACGCCACGGGCAAAGGCCAGCGCAAAGCCGGTCAGCAGTGCCGGCCGAATCGCCGGCAATACCAGCCGGCGAAAAATCTGCCAGCGATTGGCGCCAAGTGAGGCGGCCGCTTCTTCGACGCTGGCATCAAATTCGGCCAGCACCGGTTGCACCGTGCGCACAACAAACGGCAGACCGATGAACAGCAGCGCCACGACGATACCGGTTGGCGTGTAGACCACATCGACACCGAAACGCTGCAACAAACTGCCAATGCTGCCATCCGCGGCGTAAACGGCGGTCAAGGCGATGCCGGCGACAGCGGTTGGCAAGGCAAACGGCAAATCGATCATCGCATCCCAGAACCGTTGACCGGGCAAGCGGTAACGCACCAACACCCACGCCAACAAGGTGCCGATGAAGACGTTCGCCAGTGCCGCGATCAGCGCGGTGCCGAACGACACTTTCAATGCCGCCAGGACGCGGGCGTCGGTCAGCAGTTTCCACCAGCCATCGAGCGGCAAGGTCATTGACTTGAACAGCACGGCCGACAACGGAATCAGCACCAGAATCGCCAGATAGAAGCCGGTGCAAAACAAGGCCAAGCGAAAGCCGGGTAACACCCGGCTTGGTCGCTGCCGTAATTGGTGCAGCTGCGGTGGCAGCTCACCGGTCGGCGCATTACTGCGGATTGCTGATTTGGTCAAACGTGCCACCGTCGTCGAAATGGGTTTTCTGCGCCTTGGCCCAACCACCGAACACCGCGTCGATGGTGATCAGCTTGCTGCTCGGAAATTGCGCGGCGTATTCCGCGGCAACCTTGGCGTTGCTCGGCCGGTAGTAATGCTTGCCGGCAATGCGCTGACCGTCTTCGCTGTAGAGATACTTCAGATAGGCTTCCGCGAGCGCCCGGGTACCGCGTTTGTCGACCACTTTGTCGACGACCGCAACTGGCGGCTCGGCGAGAATGGATACGCTCGGCACCACGATTTCATATTTGCCCGGCGCGATTTTTTTGCTGATCAGCAGCGCCTCGTTTTCCCAAGCCAGCAAAACATCGCCTTGATTGCGCTGGGTGAACGTCACGGTCGAGCCGCGGGCACCGGTGTCGAGCACCGGCACATTGGCAAAGAGTTTTTGCAGAAACGCTTTCGCGCTGGCGTCACTGCCGTTCGGTTGCTGCAGCGCCCAGCCCCAAGCGGCGAGGTAGTTCCAGCGGGCACCGCCGGAGGTTTTCGGATTCGGCGTGATCACTTTGACATCGGCGCGGATCAAATCGCCCCAGTCTTTGATTTTTTTCGGGTTGCCGGCGCGCACCAGAAAGACAATGGTCGAGCTGTATGGCGTCGCGTTGTGGGCAAATTTTTGCTGCCAGTCTTTGCTGATCAGACCGCGTTCGGCAATCGCATCAATGTCGTAGGCCAGCGCCAACGTCACGACATCGGCTTGCAGACC
>CAMLNB010000114.1 GCA_946481205.1 uncultured Kangiella sp.
GGCCTCTTTTGTTTTTCCCTTCGCATCAGACGCGGTTAAAACGTCACGGCAATCACTTGCTCTTTCTTGTCGCGCAGCACGCGGATTTTGCGGGTTTGTCCCGGCGTGGTGCCTTGCAGCGTCGCACTGACATCGGCCGCTACATTGATCGGCTTGTCATCGATGGCGAGGATCACATCGTTGCGGAACAACCCGGCTTTTGCCGCCGGCGAGTTCGCCACCACCTGTTCGATCACGGCGCCGGTTTCACGTTTGTAGAACAGCTGATCCGGTCCGCTGAGGTTGGCCACTGCAACGCCGAGCTGGCCTGGTGCAACGGTCAGGTTTGGTGTGGTGGTAGTCAACCCGCCAGCACTCGGATTGTAGGCACCGCCGGAGCCTGCGGTCGGCGCCGACACTCGCGGTTGTTCCGGTTGATACACGACCGGTTCGGCCGAGCCCAAGGCACCAAGCAGCAACAGCGGCACCGCTATCATGCTGACCACGGCGCGCAGGGCACGACTGTGAAAACACTTTTGCATGAATGTACCCTGCACTTAGATGGGAGTGGCCGACAACCACAGCATCCAGCTGTACCAGGTTTTGTCTTCGTAACGGGCGCCGTAATCATCATTCCAGGAGTTGCGCCAGTCCATCATCTCGTAAGCCACCGAGATGCCGCCGAAACGGGCGTTGTCGAGTTTGTCTTTGGAGATGCGCACGTAGTACGACTGGCTACCCGGACCAAACGCTGCATTGATCGCCGAGTTGAAGATCATCAAGCCATACAGCGGCTTGTCGACGCCGTCGATGTACACCATCACCGGCTTGGCACCGAGTGTCCGCGCCAGCTGATACTGATTGGCCAGGGTTTGCTCATCAAAGCTGGTCGACCACAGGTTCAAGGTAAACGGCGTGCGGAATTGTTCGCCGCCTTTCAAGGTGAAGCTCTGATCCACAGCCTTGATGGTCAGCTCCTGATTGACCAGCGTGCCGTAATTGATCGGCCGCAGGCCGCGATCGGTAGTGTTGATATACGTCGGGCCGGAGGCAACGCCGCCGATCACCAGAACCACGGCGGTGCATGCCGCCATGATGACGCGCAACCACCGCGATGCTTGCGAAGCCCCATTCAATACCTGTTTCAACACTGCGCTCTCCTCATTTTGTTTTTGCTTGCGCCTTCGCGCTGATGCCGGCATCTGCCCAGGCAAATGCCGGTGAACGAAATCATTACGTTGGTTGACTGCACTCAGCGGACATGAATCAACGCACCATCACGGTGGCTTTGCAGATTCAACAGATTCGGATTGTCACGGTTCAGCTCGACCGTGCCGGCTGCCACCGGCCAGACGTACACCGCGCTGGGTGTGCTGGCGTCATTGACATGCAAACAGCTCAGCGCCACTTGCTCTTCACCGAGCTTGCGGCCGGCATCGCCTTCGCCGAGTTTGCGACCGGCGTCAGCTTCACCCAATTTCCGGCCGGCATCGCCTTCACCCAGTTTGCGGCCGGCGTCAGCTTCACCCAGTTTACGACCGGCATCGCCTTCGCCGAGTTTGCGGCCGGCGTCGGCTTCACCCAGTTTGCGGCCGCTATCGCCTTCGCCGAGTTTGCGGCCCGCGTCAGCTTCGCCCAATTTGCGGCCGGCATCGCCTTCGCCGAGTTTGCGGCCCGCGTCAGCTTCGCCCAATTTGCGGCCGGCATCGCCCTCGCCGAGTTTGCGACCAGATTGATCTTCACCGAATTTGCGCGGATTCAAACAGGCATCCGGAATACGCCAGCGGTAGCCGTTGACCGAGACATGCCAGACCGTATCGGCGATGGTCAGCGTCAACGGCGCAGGTTCGGCGGCCACAACCATCGTCGAACTGACGCTCAAAGCAAAAGCCAGCACAGACAAACGCATCACCGAGGTTCTCCTTTGGCAGGAACAGCGAGGGCGAGGCCGCCGGCAACGACACTCAGGCCCAGATCCACAACGTCAAAATAGCCCGGTAGCAAGGATAGCCACTGGCCCAGTTCCCAGCCAGTAGCCGCGAGAATAACGCTGGCTGCCGGCAGCGGCAGCCGCAATGACCAGATCAGATCGCGCAGGCAGCAACCGGCCAGCAGTGCCCAGACGAAATCCGGCACGCTGTCGCGCAGCAGCAACAGGGTCGGCAGCCAGGACGCTGGCAGCGTTGGCGGTGGCGGCAATTGCAGCCAGCTTTCAAAGCGCTCAAGCCCGGGGCTCAGCCAGTACAGCGTTGTCGCCAGCGCGCCAAGCAGCATGACGAACAGCCAGCTCGACCAGGCAACAGGCTGCGCGGGAGGCTGCCAGAGTGTGCGCAGCGCGCGCATCAATACAGCCGTCATCCGCGTCGTTGCCGCCAGTTGTCGAGCACGATGGCAGTGGCAATGCCGGCATTGAGCGATTCGGCCGCGCCATAGCGCGGAATGGTCAGCCGCTGGCTGACCCGCTCGGCAACATCGGCGCTGATGCCATTGGCTTCATTGCCGATGACCAGCAAACCGCCGCCTGCAGCGAAGCGGTTCTGGTGAATGTCTTTGCCATCGAGAAATGTGCCGTAGATCGGCCGTTCCGGATGCGCCGCCAGAAAGCCGGCCAGCGCGGTGTAATGCACCTGCACGCGCAGGAACGAGCCCATGCTGGCGGCGATCACTTTCGGGTTGTACAGCTCGGCGGTTTCCGGCGAGCAGACGATCTGGCGAATGCCGTACCAATCGGCGGTGCGGATGATGGTGCCGAGATTGCCGGGGTCGCGAATGTCGTCAAGCACCAGCGCGTAATCGTCGGCGGCGAGTCGGATCGGTTGTGGTGGCGGCACCGCCAGCACGGCCAGTGCGGTGTCGTTGTGCTCGTAGCTGCCCATCTCGACCAACTCGGCGGCTTTCGCCGGCATCGCCTCGACGCGACGCCGGCGCAAACCGGCCGCGAGCTCAGGCGCGTAAGCCTCGGTGACATAGACGCTGTGCAGCGGCCAGTCGCTGGCCAACACTTCTTGCAC
Source organism: uncultured Kangiella sp. (assembly GCA_946481205.1). The sequence continues at coordinate 2,991 of CAMLNB010000114.1, forward strand.
GCTCTTGCCGCCCTCGACCACGAACAGGCCGTGCTCGCGGCGGAATTTTTTCTGCTGCAGCGATTTGACCAGTTTGATGGTGTTGCGGGTCAGCATGGTGGCGCAGGGTAAGCGTGGAACCGGTGATGGTGCGCACGATACCACGAGGCCGGTGATGCAGTGGCATCGATCGCGGCGGCGCCCCGTGCCCGAGCCAAGCGGGTCCGCGCCGCCTGCTAGAATGGCGGCGTTCCCGTTCGCCGCGGTTTTGACGATGACCCACTCCCTGCCCCGCAATGCCGAATTGATGCAGCGCGATTTGCGCCATCTCTGGCACCCCTGCACCCAGATGAAGGATCACGAAACCTATCCGGTTACGCCGATCCGGCGCGCCAGCGGCGTCTGGCTGGAAGATTTCGAAGGCCGCCGCTATATCGATGCGATCAGCTCCTGGTGGACCAACATCCTCGGCCACTGCAATCCGAGCATCAATGCCGCGATCAAAGATCAGCTCGATCAACTCGAACATGTGATCTTTGCCGGCTTCTCGCACGAACCGGCGATCGAGCTGGGCGAGAAACTCAGTGCGATCACGCCGCCGGGGTTGACCAAACTGTTTTTTGGTGACAACGGCTCAAGTGCGATCGAGATTGCACTGAAGATGAGCTTTCACTACTGGCTCAATCAGGGTCGACCGGAAAAGCGCCGCTTTGTCGCACTGCAGAACGGCTATCACGGTGAAACGCTCGGTGCGCTCGCGGTCGGCGATGTCGCGCTGTTCAAGACCACCTACGCGCCGCTGCTGATGGACGCCATCATGGTGCCGTCGCCTGATTGCTATCACCGCGAAACCGGCGAAAGCTGGGAGGCGTACTCGCGTCGGCAGTTCGCCCATATGGAGCGAGTACTGGCCGAGCAGAACGAGGAAATTGCCGGCGTCATTCTGGAGCCGCTGGTGCAGTGCGCAACCGGCATGCGCATGTATCACCCGATCTACTTGAAGCTGCTGCGCGAGGCCTGCGACAAATATGGCGTGCATTTGATCGCTGATGAAATCGCCGTCGGTTTTGGCCGTACTGGCACGATGTTCGCGTGCGAGCAGGCCAGTATCAGTCCGGATTTTCTCTGCCTGTCGAAAGCACTGACCGGTGGCTACCTGCCACTGTCACTGGTGGTCACCCATGAGCGCATCTATGACGCGTTCTACGACAGCTACGAATCCCTGCGCGGTTTTTTGCACTCGCACAGCTACACCGCCAATCCGTTGGCCTGCCGCGCCGCCATTGCCACGATCGATCTGCTGCGCAATGACAACTGGCTGGTCCGCAACAAGGAAACGGCGCAGCTGTTCTGGCAGCTGACCGAAGACTTGCAGGATCATCCGCATGTTGCCGAAGTGCGGCAGACCGGCATGATTACCGCCATTGAATTGGTCAAGGACAAAGCGACGCGAACACCGTTTCCCTGGCAGGAACGACGCGGCATGCGCATCTTTGAACAGGGCTTGGCCCATGGTTGTTTGATCCGTCCGATCGGCGGCGTGGTTTACTTTATGCCGCCGTATGTGATCAGCGCCGATGAAGTCCAGCAGCTGGTGCAAGTCGCCAAGGATGGGATTGCTGCCGCTGTGCGCTAAGTGACAACAAACCAAAAAGTTGAATGCTTTGCGCTGTGGTCACGGTGATGGTGATGATGATCGCGATGGCGCAGAATTCACCGTGATCCCGCGTGCCAGCAACCGCTGGATCGCGGCATTGATCAGCTCGACATCTTCAGCACTGACTGTCTTGCGGCTGAACATGAACACGATGTCCGCTTGAAACAGCGTCGCCGGCAGTATCGTCAGCGGTAACGGCGAACCGTTGACGATACCGGCTGCGGCATCATCGACAACAAGCAACAAGGATTCGGGTTTGCGCAGCAGCATGCCGCGCGCGCTGGGCCAGCTTTTGTAAGCGCGAAAGCGTTCGGCTTGCTGCAATTGCGCTTTGACGCCATCCCAGTCCGGGCCGTAGTAGCCGAAGTGCGGACCGATGACCGGGCGCTTGCTGCTGATCAGATCGGCCATGCGCTCAATCTGAGTGACCTCGGCGACGGCCTGGTGCGCGACCACGACAACACGCTCTTGCGCATAGGGCATTGAGAAGTAGGCGAATTCGAGTCGGTCGGGCAACGGCGTTGCCGCGCTGATGAAATCGATCTCGCCGATTTTCATCGACCAGATCCGATCCAGAATGCGTTCGGCCTGCGGCAGGATCACCAAGCGGCACCCGGCTTCGGCGAACACTTGTTGCACCCAGGCCGAATCGCGTTCGACTTCCCGCGTCATGGTTTTGAATTCGCGCTGGCAAGCGGCCTCAACCGGCGCGATCAGACACATCAGCCCTAGCAGCCACCACTTGCCCATCACAGCACTCACATCGGCGTTCAGGCTCTATGGCGCAGGCGTTGTCCCCTCACCATAACCACCACAGTCGGATCGATTACCGTCGCTTGAACGTGTGTACTACGCGGGCAAGGCCAGATCGACTCGCTGCTGCAAGTCAGTATAGGAGTGAAACGACGGAGTTGGGTTTGCAATGGATTTTGGGACTGGGTCAGAAACCGGCCACTGCTGCCGCCAGGCAACAGTGGCCACAGCATGTGTCTCAGCGCGGGAGCTGGCTCTCGATCCACAAGCCGACTTCGCTTTCCAGCACCGACAACGGTACCGAGCCGAGCGCCAGCACGTGATCGTGGAAAGCCCGCAGATCGAACGTGTCACCGAGTGCCTGTTCGGCGGTCGCGCGTAGCTCGCGAATCTTGATCTCGCCGAGCTTGTACGCCAGCGCCTGACCCGGCCAGGAAATGTAGCGGTCGATTTCGGTAGTGATTTCGTGCTCGCTGAGCGCGGTGTTGTCACGCATGAAAGCCAGCGCCTGATCCCGACTCCAGCCTTTGGCGTGCATGCCGGTGTCAACGACCAAGCGTGCCGCGCGCCACATCTCATAGACCAGCCGACCGAACTGCTGATACGGCGTTTCGTAAATGCCCATCTCGACGCCGAGCTTCTCGCTGTACAGGCCCCAGCCTTCGCCGTACGCCGAGATGTACGAGTAGCGGCGGAATGGCGGCTGCTCGCCTTGCTCACTGGCCAACGCATTCTGCAGATGATGACCCGGCACGGCTTCATGCAGCGTCAGCGCCGGTATCGCCCATAACGGCCGTTGATCGAGCTTGCTGGTGTTGACCCAGTAAAAACCGGCCTGCTTCGGATCGTTGCTGCCGGCGTAACGACCGGTGGTGTAAGTCGGAGCGATGTCGGCCGGCACCGGCGCAACGCCATACGGTTGACGCGGCAGCTTGCCGAAATACTGCGGCAGTTTGCCGTCGATTTTCTTCGAGAAGTACGAAGCTTCGTTGAGCAGCTCGCGATCCGTTTTCGGATAGAACTGTGGATCGGTGCGCAGATGCTGGAAGAACGCTTTCAGATCGCCAGCGAAACCGACCTCTGCCCGAATGGCGTCCATCTCGGCACGGATGCGCGCCACTTCGTCGAGGCCGATCTGATGGATCGCGTCGGCGCTTTGCTCCAGCGTGGTGTATTCGTAAATTTCGGCAGCGTAATAGGCTTTGCCATTCGGCAGCTTGCTGGCGGCAATGGTTTTGCGCGCTTTCGGCATGTACTCGTCGCGCATAAAGCGCAGCAGCTCGCGATAAGCCGGCACCACTTTCTCCGTGATCACGCGCGCCGCGCGCTCGCGCAGTGCGGTTTGTGCGGCGGCATCCAGCGCGGCCGGCAGCGTGCGGAATGGCGCATAGAACGCACTGTCTTCTGCTTTGTCGACGATGTGCTTGGCGATGCTGGCATCGCGGCCGGTCAGCACCACTTGCGGCACGCTGAGACCTTTTTTCAAACCCTGACGCATCAGTGCAGTCAATTGCTGAAATTGCGCCGGTAGTTGCTCCAGCCGATCCAGATAGCGCTCGCAATTCGCCGCCGGCTGGCACTGCACGTAATCGCCCGCGCGGGCGTGATCGGCCCAGAATTGCGTGTCGCTGGTGAACGGCATCAGGTAACCGCCGAGTTGATAATCGGCAAGGTTGTTGCGCAACTGATCGGCGAAAATGCGGTAGTTGATCCGGCCGGCGCCGGTCAATTCGTCGGCCTTGATCTGTTTCAACTCACGTTCCAGCTCGCGCATGAATGCGATGCGGGCCTGGATCGCCGGCTCACTCCAGTCGGTCAGTCGCCGTTCGGCGTCCTGATCACCGAGACTGGCGGCCAGTTCCGGGTACTGCTGCAAGCGAAACGTCCAATCTTTTTCGTAAAGCGCCTGGAATGCCTGATCGGCAGTGCTGGTTTCACCAGCGTGTGCAGCAGTGAGCACTAACCAGCTGAGGGCAAGCAGGCGGCGAGCGAAACGGGTACGGCGTTGGGTCATGGCGGAGATCCAGCAGGCAAGACGTGCGTGCCATGGTGCCACAACCGTTCACACCGGCAATGGTTTTGTAAGCGGTACGATCTCCGACTATTGCCGGCAACGCCGATCATGCTAGTGTCATGACCGGTATCGATAATGCCGCACAGAGCCTGACCAACGACTCACGGATCTGTGACATTGACTCGCGGCCACGACGCCACGGGCAACCCGCTAAGGATTTGGCTCCCTGTTGTTGTATTCAGTGCCGGTATTGCGCACTTGGGAGAGACCGCATCATGACCGAGCAACTGTCTTGCTCACCGCAGCAAATCGTTCTGCAAGCCTTGTCCGATGTGATGCCGCTGGCGCTGCCCGATGCCTTGGCCTTGCTTGATTGCGCGCTCGATGCACTGCACGAGCTGGCGCTGGTGGACTGGCCGCTGTCCGGCAACTAAACCGCGCGGCACCATGCTTAGCGTCGCCATAGGCCGCGCGGCTTGAGCCGCCGAATTGCCGTATTGAGCTGATTGACTTCCGCTTCGCTGACGCTGGCTTTGCTCAGCATGAAATAGACTGGCTCGCGGTGCAGTACCGACGGCAGCCGGACCACATCACGGATTTTCTCGCGCTCCAGATACTGGGCAAACGTATCGGGCGCCAGCAGCAATTCACCGCGGCCGTAACGCAGCATGGCCACGCCTTGACCAAAGGTATCGAACTCGGAAATTTTCCGCTGTTGCAGCAGCGTTTTGCGGGCCGCGGCAAACTCCGGCCCGAGCCAGCTGTCGCGCACCGCCAACCATGGCACCGTCACCGCCTGCAGATCCGGAAATGTCTGCACGTGCTGATACTGCGCCGCACGCTCGACGCGGGTAAACAGCAGCACGGACTCTTCGCGATAGGGCAAGCTGAAATGCGCGTAGCGCTCGCGCTCGGGCGTCTTTGAGGCACCGACCAACAAATCGACGTTGCCGCTTTCGACCAGTGCCAGCCGACGGGCGATCACGGTCTCGCGCGTTTCGTACTGCATGCAGAGGCCGCTTTCCCGACTGATGGCATCAAGCCACTCGCGATCGACCCGCGATTCCATGGCCGTAGCGCTGCCGGCGCTGTCCCATAGCCCGGTGGCGGCAACCGTCAACGTGCGGGAACATTCAGTCGCCGCTGTAGCTGACGACACGCCGATTGCGATCCATGCCATGCGCCAGTGGAACGGCATGACAGTTCCTTCTGTGAAACTTGCGCCGGATTTTCAGTATAGGGGCTCCTGCCCCACCCGCACGTCACCGTTAGCGCGCCATGCCACCAATTTGGTGCGCCAGATAGGTCGCGTACTGATCGGTCATGCCAGCGACGTAATCGAGCACGCGCATGTAGGCGGAATAGAGGGGCTCGGCAGCTTGCGGTGCATTGCCGCCCATCAGATCCAGCACCCGCCGATAGCGGAAACTCGGCGTGCCTTTGCGGTGCTGCTCGTAGACCGCCTGGCAGAACACTTCCAGCAAGGTGCCGATGGTCGAAAAGGCGCCGATTTCGAGCTCGGATTTGCGGGCATTGCGAAAGACTTTTTCGTACGCAAGCTGCTTGCCGGCTTTGACCCCGGCGGCGACTTCGGCATCGCCATCGAGCAGCAACTCACCTTGATACTGGCCGCGCAGCATGGCGTCCTTGTGTTGCAGAAAGGCCTGCAGCGACGAGGCCAGCATCCGCTCCATGGCCCGGCCACGAAAGGCGCTGATCCGCCGGCGCGGACTCAGGCGGGCGTCCTGGGCATACTCGTGCGGCGTTTCCCAACCACAGAGTTGCAGCAGGATCTGCTCGACCGCTTCGTACTGCAGGATGTTCAGTTCGAGCGCGTCTTCCAGATCGAGAATCGTGTAGCAGATGTCATCGGCCGCTTCGAGCAGGAAACAGAGCGGATGCCGGCAATACTTGTCGGTGTTGTCTTGTATGAGCCCCAGCTTGCGCGCCACTTCATTGAACAACGCCCGCTCGCTTTGGAAGCAACCGAATTTCTCTTTGGCACCGGCATGGATCGAGGTCCACGGATACTTCATCAGCGTGCCGAGCGTCGGATAGGTCAGCCGCATGCCACCTTCGAACTGGTGATACTCGGTTTGGGTCACCACCCGAAAACCATGCGCGTTTGCTTCAAATGTGCACAGGTCATCGCGCTCTTCCGGTGACAGCTCGGCCAACAAATCACCGCTGCGATGGCGGCGGAAAAAATCGCGCACCGCGTATTCGCCGGCATGGCCAAATGGCGGGTGACCAATGTCGTGCGCCAGACAGGCCGCCTGCACGATGGCACCGAGATCGGCCGGGGTAATCCACGGCGGCAAATCCGCGTGCATCGCTTCGCCAGCCATGATGCCAAGGCTGCGACCAACCGAACCGACTTCGATACTGTGGGTCAGTCGGGTGTGGATATGATCATTGAGCGACAGCGGATGCACCTGGGTCTTGCGGCCGAGCCGGCGAAACGCGCTGGAGAAAACAATCCGATCATGATCTTTGTGAAAATGCGAGCGGCCCGGTTCAGGCGTGCCGGTCAATTCATGGTGCGAGCGATGCGGCGTCAGCAAGCGGGCCCAGTCCATCATCGTCGGCACTCCCAAGTGCATGTGGTGCGGCAGTAACTCAGTCGAGATCCTGCAACAGTTTTTCGGTTTCGGCGATCGTCCGTCGGTCACCACGGGCGCGACGCGTGCACAGCCACGCCCAAGCGCCCAGCAACAGCGTCACCAGCAGGGCACCGCTGAAAGACCACAGCGAGAACACTTTCGGCGGATACAGCCAGAGCGCCAAACCATTCCAGAACCAGGCCAGTGCGATGGCATACGGCAGACAGCGATTGCCGAACCGGATCATCCGCAGCGACGCTTGTGCTCGCGCCTGCTTCAATTCCAGCAAACCGCGGACGCTGTCTTCACGAACCTGCCAGCTGCCGGCACGGGCGCGAATGTTCATGTAGGTCAGCGCCGGCGCCAGCACCGCCCACAACCAGGCCCAGACTTGCCACAGCGTTGGCAGCGGCTGTATCCATTGCCAATAAATCGCCATCGCCCAGATGCCGACAACCGTCAGCAACTCGATTGCCAGCAGGCCGTACAAGCGTAGCGTGTGCCAGCGGGTGCTGCGGCGCAAGCTCGGCAGATCGATGGTTTGCGCCTGCCAGGTCGTCGCCAGCTGCAACCACTCATTGGCGTCGGTCATGACGACTCTCCTGCAGTCATGGCAGTTGCCGGTGCCGCGTCGGTGGCGGGGTCCGCTTCACCGAGTTGGGCCAGCAAGGTTTTTCTTGCCCGCGACAAGCGGACGGCGACATTGCCGACCGAAATGCCGAGCACAGTAGCGATCTCATCGTGCGACAAACCTTCCAGCGCCAGCGTCACCAGCTCGCGCTGTACCAGCGGCAATTCACGCACGGCGTCCAGCAGACGTTCGCTGCGCTGTTGCAAGGACGCTTGCTGCTCGGGATTGGCGCGGGTATCGGGTAATGCTTCGTCAAGCGGCTCGCGCGCCAGATCGCGTTGGTGTTGCAGAACATGATCGACCGCGCGGTTGTGGGCGATACGCAAGACAAAGGTCTTCAGCGACGCCTCGCCGCGAAACCGCGCCAGTGCCTGCCAGATCGCCAGCAGAATTTCCTGCACCAGCTCGTCACGCCGGGCCGGATTGCGCTCGAACGCCGAGGCCACCCGGGCAATGGCGGCGCCGTGCTGGCTCAGCACCTGATCAAACGCTGGAACATCCTTCGCCATGGCAGGCAATGGTCCGGACAAAATGGTGGCCGATTGTAGCGCAGC
>CAMLNB010000115.1 GCA_946481205.1 uncultured Kangiella sp.
GGTTATAGATATAGGTCTTCAGATCCTTGTAGAAATACGCAAGGCTCAAATAACCCTGGCCACCAAAATAGATTTCGTACGACAGATCGTAGGCATCGGCTTCCCAAGGCTTAAGCGTTGGGTTACCGCCGCCGCCGGACCAGATGTTACGTCCGGTGTCTATGCCGACACCGATATTGGCACGCAAATCATCCATCCGCGGGCGAGCCATCTGACGTGCGATACCAACACGCAGTAACTGATCTTCGACCAGTTCGGCACTAAGGTTCAGGCTTGGCAGCGTATCGGTATAGGTGTCGCCATTCGAAAATTCTTCGCCGTCGTTGGTAGTAAAACCATCCGAGCTTTGATCCACCCGGACGACCTGCACACCGACGTTACCGCGCAGCGGCACCGATGATAGCTCGGTGTCAATGTTCAACTGAGCATAGGCAGTTGTAATCTTCTCATTGACAGTCCACTGTTTGTTACGAACATCGCCGTTGGCGTTGTTGGACTGCAGCGTGTAGATACCGGATGCCAAGGCCTCTGCAGCACTGTATGCAACAGCGTCGGCACCGCCCGTCATACTCAAATCAACCGTTCCGAGAATGGCTCCGGGGTAACTGGAGAACGGCAGCGGTGTTGCCATGCGCAAGAACTGCTCAGCTACACCTCTCGACTTCTCACGATCCGCATAGTTAACGCCCAGATCAAGGCTGCTGAAAATGCCATCGGCGAAAGTTCGACGTGCAGCAATCTTGTACGATTTCAGTTCATCATCATAGTTGGGGTACTTGACGTAACCCGCCTGCCCCCAGCCGCCAATATCACCAAGCACCAAGGAGCTAGGATCATTATAGTTACGGCCATAGGTGAAAACCGGATGATCGTTTCCGTTCAGGGTGTAAGAAACGGTAGTGCGGTTAGTCTCATTCGTGCCATCCGTCTGAGGACCTTGGCCGGAATAGGTTTCGAGGATCATCTCCTCACGTTCTGCTTTAGAGAAGCTGAGATCCAGAACACCTGACCAGTCATCGCTGAAGGTAAGCTCATTCTTCCAGCCAATGGCCTGAATCTTGTCCTCCCGTGTATTCAAATCGTTACGCACGATTGGATACACGTCTTCGAACGTCGCAGAGACGACACGACCATCGCGAATCTCACCACCAGTCAGCTCAACGCCCGCCCAACCACCAGCCAACAGCTGCGCTTCGATAAAACGAAGAGTTTCGTCTTGCTCAAACTTTGAGTAGTAGACATCAACAACACTGCGGTACGAATCGTTAGGCTTGAACTCAACAACAGCCATCATGCCATCGCGTACGTTGTCGGATGAGGAAACCTGAGCTTTGCTGGCACCAATGGCATAACCCTGCTCACCATTCAATGTGACCAGAGCATTGGAGTAACCTTCCCAGCTCTTGGTTTGCCCAGGGGTATCCAGATGGGCAAAGCCAATCGCCAGACCGATGGTGTTGTTGGCGAACTGATCGATGTACGACAAACTCAGCCGGTTGCCATCGGAGTCGGTGCCCGGATTCAATTCATCGTTCGAGTTTTGCTGAATGCGACCGTTCAAGGACACGACCCGCTCGCTGTAGGACAGCGGGCTGACGGTTTGCAAATCGACGGTACCGGCCAAACCTTGACCGATCAGCGCGGCATTCGGCGTCTTGTACACTTTGACGGCACTGAGCAATTCCGACGGGTATTGGTCGAATTCAACACCGCGGTTCTGACCGGTGCTGACTTGTTCGCGGCCGTTCAGGGTAGCCGTCGCGAAGTCATCAGCCAGACCACGAATCTGCACAGTGGAAGCACGACCAGCGACGCGTTGCGCGGTCAGGCCCGGAAGACGGGCAATGGATTCGGCGATGCTGACGTCCGGCAATTTGCCGATGTCTTCTGCTGAAATCGATTCGACAATTTCGGTCGATTCGCGTTTGGTATCGATGGATTTCTCGATACCGGCCCGGATACCGGTCACCTCGACCCGTACCGCCTCGTCTTCTTTGCTGGCCTGCTGTCCCTGCGGGGTTTCCGCAGCGGCGGCATCGGCCTCGTCAGCGTAGGCACCGGCAGCGACGGTCTGCAACGCCGACGCCAGTGCAACGCTGAGCAGACTCCGCTTGAATTGCTTCATCTTCCGTTCCCCTCGAATACATTTTGTTTTGTAGTGTTGCCCTCTGCGTGTTACGTCCTGTCCGGGCCAGACACGCCATTCACCTCGCAGGAATGGCGCGAACCGATGGTATCCGCACTGCTACCGAAGTGACCCAAGGTGCATACGTATTCAGTGCAACAGCCCATATTGCTCTGCACCATTCCAGTACAGAGTGGCGACCAAGGCAAAGCGGTTTCACCGCAGAATTCCGCACAAATCCCGGTAAATGACGGCTGCGTGCCGAGTTTCGGGAGTCGGCTGCGGGGCTTACGGTGCTGCACTGGAATGGCCGAATGCAGGCGCAATGGCTGCCGCCGTGACCGCTTTGCCGTGACAGCCCAGAACGGTGCAAACACCGGCCGGGAGACGCTGCGGTGGGACTAGCGGGGCGTAGCGAAAGACAACGTACACCGAAAGATAACGACAAGCGGCCGTTAGCCGGCCGGAGGGAGCCTTGATGCAAACGCAGTCCATACAGACGTCGCAGATTCGACATCGCCGCTTCCGGCTGGCCAGGCCGACCGGCTTGCTGGCACTGCTGGCCAACGTAAGCGCCCTGGCCGCGCCAACGCCGGACTCGCTGCAATTGCATGTGCCGTCGCCGGATTGGCGCGATCAGATCATTTACTTCGTGATGCTGGATCGGTTTGCTGATGGCAACCCGGCCAACAACGATCAAGGCGCCAACGAGTACGACCCCGGCAATACCGCGAAATACAGCGGTGGCGATTTGAGCGGCGTTCAGCAGCGACTGGACTACATCAAAGGCTTGGGTGCGACCACGGTCTGGATCACACCGCCGGTCGCCAACCAATGGTGGGACGGCAGCCGCCAATTCGGCGGTTATCACGGTTACTGGGCGGAACACTTCAAGAAAGTCGACGCCCACTACGGCACCTTGGACGATTACCGCCGGCTGTCCGACGCGCTGCATCGCAAGGGCATGTATCTGGTACAAGACGTCGTGGTCAACCATACCGGCAACTTCTTTGAGATGAGCGGCAACAGTGGCAAGCGCAACGCCCGCTCCGTGCCAGTGTCGGCGCCAACGCAATCACCGTTCGATTGGAATGATCCGGCCAACCCAGAGCATCGCGCCGCGAATATCTACCATTGGACGCCGGAAATTGCCGACTTCACCGATCACACCCAGGAAACCACCTATCAACTGGCCGGCCTCGATGATCTGAACACCGAGCATCCGCTTGTTCGCAGCGCCCTGCGCGACAGCTACAACTACTGGATACGGGAAGTCGGTGTCGATGGCTTCCGGATCGACACGGCGTTTCATGTGCCCGCCGACTACTTCCGCGATTTTCTTTACGCTGACGATCCGCAGCAGCCCGGTGTTCTGCACACCGCCAAGCAAACCGGCCGCAACCAGTTTCACGTGTTCGGCGAAGGCTTCGGCGTGGCGCCGGCCTATTCCGACGCGCAAGCAAAGAAAATCGACAGCTACATGCGCGCTGCCGATGGCACAACACTGCTGCCCGCCATGATCAATTTTCCGCTCTATGGCTCGATCACCGATGTCTTCGCCCGCGGCCGGCCGACCGCCGAGCTGGGCCATCGCATTCGCAGCACCATGCAGATCCATCAGCAGCCTCATCTGATGCCGAGCTTTATCGACAATCACGATGTTGATCGCTTTCTCGCTGGCGGCTCCGAAGCGGGCATGAAGCAAGCGCTGCTGCTGATCATGACGCTACCGGGCATCCCGACGCTGTACTACGGCACCGAGCAAGGCTTTCGCGAACAGCGCCCCGCCATGTTCGCGGGCGGCTATGGCTCGAATGGCCGGGATCATTTCAATACGGCGGCGCCGCTATACCGCTTCATTCAGCAGCTGACCGCATTACGCCGCGCCCACCCGGTATTGTCGCGTGGCACACCGACCATTCTCGCCGAAAATGCCGCCAGCGCCGGCGCGCTGGCTTATCGCATGAGCGATGGCAAAGACAGTTTGCTGATCGTGTTCAATACGGCCAGCCACGAAACCCTGCTCGACAATCTCGCGACTGGACTGCCAGCCAATACAGTGCTCGAGGGGCTTTATGCCATTGCCGGTAGCGCTCCGGAACACGTTGTCGATGCGGGCGGCACGCTACATCTGAAACTGCCCGCACACAGCGCTTATGTTTGGAAAATCAGCGCGCGCCAAACGGCGCGCACGCGCACAGCCGCCTCATTACAGATTGATGCCCTGCCGCAGCAAGCGCTGCAAGGCGACGTCAACATCAGCGGCCGAGCCGAAGGCATTGACCGGTTTCAGTTGGTGGTCGATGGCGATCTGTCAGGCGCGCAAACCATCACTCCGGATGCCAGCGGTCGCTGGCAAGCCCAACTGCGCACCGACAGCATGATCGAGCCGACGCTCACACATCGCGTAGTCGCCTGGTCAAGCTCGCATCAGGTTGCCTCGGCGGGCCACAGCTTCCGGGTCGAACGGCAATGGCAGGTGTTGAATCGCATCGATGACCCCGCTGGTGATGATCACGGACCGCGCGGTCGCTACCGCTACCCGGCCGATGCGAGCTGGAAAAATGTTCATCCGCTCGATATTCGCCAAGTCGAGGTCGCAGCTTCTGGTGGCGCCTTGCAACTGCGCGTACAGCTGCGCGATATGCTGGCAAGCTGGAACCCACCCAATGGTTTTGACCATCTGGCGTTGACCGCTTTCATCCAGCTGGCCAACACCGCTGGCGGCAGTACCGTGATGCCACAACAAAACAGCGCGCTGCCAAATGGCATGCGTTGGCACTATCGCCTGCGCATCAACGGTTGGAGCAACGCCCTGTTCGCGGCCGATAATGCCAACGCCAGCAATGAAGGCACCGGCACCAATCTCAGTGCGCTGCTGCATGTCGAACGCGACCGGAAAACCATCAGTCTGACGCTGCCAGCCAAAGCACTGGGCAATCTTGCGTCGCTGTCCGGCAGCAAGATTTATCTGACCAGCTGGGATTATGACGGCGGCTATAAACCGTTGACAGCGAACGGCAGCGGCCATGGTTTCTCCGGCGGCGATGGCGCCAAAGACCCACTGATCATGGATGATACGGTCGTCATTACCCTTCCCTGAGACAGCCAGCCAATCACCGCGTGTTCTCGGAGCGCACGCCCTGCCATATCGCGTGGCGTGCGGCGGCTACTTAGCGTGCCGCCCGTCGGCAACGGAAGAAACCGTTCATCGTCAACCGACCGGTTTTCGGATCATCCGTCAACCGTTCAGGATGACGAATGTCGGCACAATGAAACAGCTCACCGCCGTCATAGAAAATCAACCGATTCCATTTCGCCGGAATGCTGGCGATCTGCTCGAACCATGGATTCGACGCTGTTTGATAACCCGGCGCAATATCATAGGCGGCGCGAAACTCCGCCCCACTCATTCGCCCGGAGTCTGCGATCAATTGATTGGTCCTGTCCACCGCTTGCCGCGGCGCAAAGAAATTGGTCCCGCCAAGCTCAGCATCGTGAAACAGATACAGTACCGACGCGGTCATGCACTCATCCGCCGACAACTCGGCCCGGTCGCGATGACAGATCCATTGTTGTGGCATCAGCTGTTCAGGGGACATGGTCACCAATGCCAAGCGGACCGAGTATTCCAGTAAACGCCGCGCCCCCAGCTGCTGACGTGCATTCCGATTGAAATATTCGGCAACATGGCATGAAAGCGAATCGGGCATGACAAACTCGATGCCGGGATAGGCATTGTGTGGTGCCGACTCAAAATGCTGCCGGTGCGCTCCGGCCTGCTCGACCCAAACCTCGGGCATGAGCAGAGCGTCATCAATAACCAGGCAGCGCAACCCCGCCCCGACTGCAACCTGATCGATACGCGCCTGTGGATTGAACATCGCTCACACCACTCCAGGCTTCGTCACGCCAGCCACAAAACCGGTAATCACTTTCCGCTGCTCACTTCCGCACGGCAAGCTGAACAAGCTCTGCACTATCTGGCAGCCTCACTTGCAGGCCGCGCGGCGTTATTGTCCAACCGCTTACGGCTCGCTCAAACGCGGCGGGCTCATGGCGCGTCAGCATCTTGCCATTGAGTTGAATGTGTTTGGCTGCATGCTCACCTATCAGATGAAATTGCAGCGAACGCGAGGCCGGGCGGTAACGACCTTCGAGCGCCGACGCGGTAATCGTGATCGTCTTGTCATCGCGCTGCTGACGGAACTGGCGACGGGCCCAGTCGCCGCGCTGATACCCGAGACTCTCGCCGTCATCCTCATACCATTCGGTCTGCGATGTGGCGGCTGGATACACCTGCACCTGCAGCGGCTGGCCAGCCATTTCGCCTGTATGTTGGATTACCGGCTGCAGAAATACGAACGCGCCCGCACGGGCAAAGATCGGCAACGATTCCAACGTTACCGGCACCCGCATGCTGCGATTACCGACAAAACGCTCGCCGGTCCAGAAATCGAACCACTCGCCAGCAGGCAAGTACAGTTCCCGTTCTGTTGCCGATTCGGTCAGCACTGGCGCGACCAGCAGATCGGCGCCGAACAGATACTGATCATCGCGACCCCAGCTTTGTGCATCGGCTGGATACTCCAGCATCAGCGGCCGCAGCGCCGGAATGCCCGTGCGACTCGCCTCCTCCATGACCTTGTAGATCTGCGGTAGCAACTGATAGCGCAGTTCGATTGCGCGCTTGTTGATGGCTTCATGGCGGACGCCGAACGACCAAGGCTCCTGATCGGGCGTGGCTTGTTCCGTGTGCGCACGCATGAAGGGCGAGAACACCGCGGCTTGCAACCAGCGGGTAAACAACTCGGGCGATGGATAGCCGGCGAAGCCGCCGATATCGGCACCGACAAAGGAAAAACCTGACAGCCCCATGCCCATCAAGGTCGGCAACGATTGCCGCAGTGAGGCCCAATCTGCCGTGTTGTCGCCCGGCCACACCGCGGCATAGCGCTGACCACCGGCAAAGCTGGCGCGCGTCAACACGAAGGGACGCGTATCCGGGCGCAACCGCAGCAGACCTTCGTAAGTTGAGCGCGTATGCAACATCCCGTAGACGTTATGGATTTCGCGTTGATCAGTTGGTTCGCCGTCATTCTCATGCTGCACATCCAGCGGCATGGTGTTGGCGGGCGGAATCCAGACCGCCGGTTCATTCATGTCATTCCAGATACCGGCAACGCCTTGATCAAGCAGCTCTTTGTGCAAGCCGCCCCACCACTCACGTGTAGCACTGCGAGTAAAGTCCGGGAACACGCTATTGCCAGGATTGTTTTTGGCATTGGCCGGCCACACCGGCCCCTCGAACACCGAGCCATCGGCATTTTTGACAAAGTGATTGCCGGCCAGCCCTTCGTCGTAGGGGCGATAGCCCGGCTCCTTCTTGGGATGCGGATCAACAATGGTGACCACGCGGAAACCCTGCTTGCGCAAATCGCCAATCATTTTGGCCGGATCCGGAAAGTACTCGCGATTCCAGGCAAAGGGTTTGAAGCCATCCAGATAATCGATATCCAACCAGAGCGTGTCGGCCGGCACGCGTTTGCTCCGGAAGGTATCAGCTAGCAAGCGAAAACGCGCTTCAGGGTAGTAACCCCAACGTGACTGATGAAACCCAAGCGACCAGCGTGGTGGCAATGGCATGCGGCCGGTCAATGCGGTATAGCGACTGACTACCTCTTTCGGATGTGGCCCGTTGATAAAGTAATAATCGAGTTCGCCACCATCGGCACCGAACGACAGCAGGTTGCGACTGTCACGTCCGACATCAAAACTGCTGCGGAAACTGTTGTCGAGGAAAATGCCATGCGCCCTGCCCTGCCGGAGCACCAGATAGAAAGGCACCGAAACATAAAGGGGGTCAGTGGATGAGTCGTAGGCAAACGTATCGCTGTTCCACATTGTCGTGTGGTAGCCGCCGAGGCTCCAACCGCGCTTGTTCAAGCGCCCGGTTTTCTCGCCAAAGCCGTAAACGTTTTCATCATCGCGCAGTCGCTTCCACACCCTGACGCTGTCACCGACTTTGGCCGTTCCGCGGAGCCGATCATCCTGATCCAGTGACTGACCATTGAGGTCGAAAAACTCCACGCCAAACGGAGCATGCCGGATCGTGACCCGCAATCGTGAGGTGGTCAGCTCGGAGGTTTCCTTGCCGCTGCTCAGGGTAGCGGCAACCGGTTCAGGTTGTGCGTTGACCACCGCAAAAGAACGATCACTATCCAATTTGCCTTGTGGCGAATAACGCACCCGGATGATATCCGGCGCAACGGCCGTCACCCGGATCGCGCCGGTCTGGTCGCGCAGCTCAATGCCATTCGGCACGGCCTTCAGCTCCGGATTGATACCGACAGTCTGCCAACCGGCATGAGCAGTCGTTGTGAGCGTGGTCATCAACAGTAGCGCCGCACAATTCAGCAGGCTGAACACGCGAGAGAAAGACACATACATGCCGCTGTTCCTTGTATCAAACGATTGGGTTGCTCAATGGAAACTGACGGAGCATTCATGGCTGGCGCTGCCCCGCCGACGAACGAATCTTGGTTTTCAAAACATCTTTTCCGCGCAGCATCGGATAGTCATCAGCACGATAAACCGCCGGCTTGAGCAACTGCAGCTCACCCATGACCGCGCGCTGGCTGGCCATGACCGGTACGGTCGGCTGTACCACCGCATCGACGCTGGCCACCGCCCCGTCCCATTGCACGGTCCGCACGCGGTCGTTGATAGCAAAGCGCAGCCGCTGGCGACTGCCATCATTCGCCAGCAGATCCATGCTCAGTTCTCGTGATTGCTTGAGCACGGGCATGAATTGCCAGCGCCAACCGGTTTTCGTTTTCTGGGCATTTACGCCAAGTCGCTCGTCACGACCGATAGGCAATTTTGCGGTCACCGACTGCCATGCGGCGGGCAACGCCGGCACAAAATGCAGCACGTTGCGCAGCAGGTCTGGCCGAAATCCCAGATAGTCTTGATAGGCATTGCGCACAAATTCCGACACGCTCCACGCCTGTGAGTAAGTGCCGGACGGCGTGACACGGCCATTGCCATCCGGCAAGGCATCGACCAACTCGCTCATGCTGCCGCGGGCATCGGCGGTAAGGATTTGCGCCGTGAGATTGCGAGTCAGCGACCAGGCCAGATCCTGATAGCCAAATTTGTTCAACGCGGTGATCGTGAAGCCGGCGTTCCAACCCCAAATCGTGCCATTGTGGTAGGCAGCGTCCTTGTGATGGTAAGCAGGATTCTCGTGCTTTGGGTGAAAATTCGGGTCGGCCGGATTGAGCGAGGCAATGCCATGCGGATACAGCAAAGATGACACCGCATTGCGCGTGATCTGTGCCTGCACGGTGTCGGTGACAAAATCCGAGAACGGAATCGAAATCAGCATCAACTGATTTGGCCGCACGCTGAAATCCGGCTTGCCGTCAGCCTGCACGCGATCCGCCATGCGCTGCCCGTCCCAGAACAAGGCGGGAAAACGCAGCCGCACGCGTTCAGCCTGCTGCCGATACCGTTTGGCATCGTCAACCTGACCGGCTCGTTCACTCAAGATGGCCGCCACATCCAGCGCGGTGTACCACAGCGCTTGAATCTCAACCGCCCGGTTGCCCCGCGGTGACCATGCCTCCTGATTCTCAATGCGTGCATCCATCCAGGTGTCGGCATCATCGTGAGTCAGCAAGCCGTTTTCATCGAGCCAATGCCGCTCCACACCACGCAAATACTCACGGATAAGCGGCAGCATCTGCTGGCCATACGCTTCGTCGCCGCTGTAGCGCATGTACTCCAACACTTCCCGAATCAGCCACGGCGTGCCATCAACCGTGTTGTAAATGATCTGCGTACCGGCCGCGACCCGGTTCGGAATGCGACCATACTCCGGGTCGGTGAGCGCACCACGTTTCTGGTAGCGAGCGAAATTGTCGAGTACCGCTTTGGCTTCGGCAAAGCGACCATTCACCAACAGCGTTCCGGGCAGAGCAATGAAGGTGTCGCGGCCCCAATTGTCGCGAAACCACGGCAGCCCCGCCCAAATGCCTTTGCCAAACTCTTCGACTACCAACGACTGCGCACTGAACGACGCCCAGCGCAGGGCTCGATTGAATTCCGGATCGGAGCTCAGCAATTCACTGCTGGCCAGTTGCTGCGCGAGCAAACGCTGGATACCGTCATGATCCGGCAGCTGCTGGACCATCGCGAGTGCAGCGCTGGCGTCCGTTGCAAACGCCAAGCGAACGTTCAGCTCACGCTGACCGGCAGTGCGCACGATACGCAGCAAACGATCGGAACCGCCATCATCAACGTGCGTCTGCAGCGTCGCTGACGATTCGGCGGCAATAACCAGCTGCCAGGACTCATCAGCAAAACTGAGCGGAACACGCCAGACACCAGGCGCGACGGTCTTGATTTCAGCAATCGCCAGCGCCGGCGGAAAGCGCAGCACGGCGGCAATCGCCTCGTCATCCGCCCCTTGCCAACTCATCACCAAAGCGCGCTGACCGGGCACGACAGACACGCGCTCGATCAGCGGGGCATAGCGCGTCAGCAGCTGGCTCGGCAACAGCTGAGCCGATGCCACATGCTGACGACGATCCAATAACTGACCGTTGTGCTCGACCCGAATGCCGGTCAGCAATGGTTTGTCGCGAACCTGATAACGGCCAAGCTCCGCTTGCTGGGTAAACCCTTCGAAGAAGCCATCGACGCGATCGGTCGCGACAAAGCGCACGTTCTCCTGGGCGGCGATCGGAAGCGCCATATCGTCGGTGTTGGGCGCACGCGCCGATTCGGTCGCTGCTGCACAGGCGGTGCCCATCGCGCTGGCCAGCAACAACCCGGCAGCGCTGCAACTGCGCCAGATCGATGACCCACCCGAGGCCGGTGAAAGCAAAAGGCGCATGCTCACGCCGTCTGGGCAACGGCAGGATGCGGGAACTCCGGTGCAGCGCAGTGCTTGGCGATGAAATCGGCGTGGCTTGGCATCACCGATACGGAGTCAT
>CAMLNB010000116.1 GCA_946481205.1 uncultured Kangiella sp.
AGGCTGAGTCGCTGTTCGGCCTGTGTTGCGTTCAGCATGGCGCCGTCGAGTTGCATGCTGGCATCAGCGAGCTGCCAGCCGTCACGACCTTCATTAAGTGTGAGTTTTCCGCGCCCGTTCAATGCCGGCGTACTCAGCTGCCAAGGCGTTTCACCATCGAGCGTGATTGTGCTGGCGCGGATCTTCAGCGGCTGCTCGGCAAGCAGTGTCAGTTGTGGCGAAGCAGTATCGCTGAACTGCACCGCAACCAAGCCTTGCATTTGCAGCTGCGTGGCGCGCACCGGCGGCTGTCGAATGCTCGGCACACTGCCCCGCAATTGCAGCATCAGTTGGCCATGCCAGCCCTGCGCTGCAGTCCGGTTGATGATGAGATCACGCAGGCCAAACTGCCAGCTTCCCCATTTTTCCGTCTGCCATTGCAACGGCAGCGCATCCGTGCTGCTGAGCTGGCCCGGCAAGGCCGAGTCCGCGTCAGTTTGCCATTGCAGTGAGTAGGTGTCGGTGAGCGCGATCTGGCCTTTTCCCAGTGCGCTGTCGCGCATCTGCCATTGCAGTTGCGTGTGCGGCAACCAACGGAGTAACACCCGCTCGGGTAGCATGGTTGTGGAATTGATACTGGCATTGTCATCGACATTGGTATTGGCGGTTGCGCTCAGTTGAGCTTCGCCTTCGACCTGCAATTGTGCCAGCTCGGTTTGCAGCTGCAACGATTGCAGCGTCAGCTGGCCATCAAGTTGCTGCCAGTGACCGGTGTGAGGGCCGAGTGTGATGCGACTGTCGAGCATCAGTGTGCCCTGACTATTGGCAAGCGGCGCGAGCTCGGGCAGCACTCGCTGCCACGGCGGTAGCGAAGCCAGCTGCAGCGTTGCCTGCAGCTGCACCGGTTGCAGTGTCGGCGTGCGGGCGCTGATCAGTCGCAACTCCAGTGCCGTGTGCTGTGCGGTTTGCGCTGTCAGGTTCAGTTGCAGCTGCTCGGCGGCTTCGCCCAGCTCGCCATGCAGCTGCAAGTCTGCTTGCTCGGCTTTCAGTGTCAGCGTGCGGTCATCGGTTTGTTGCAGCTGCAAGCGCAGTGGTTGCGGGCTTTCGATATCGTATTGCGGAGCACGGATATGCAGATTCGCGATCTGTACGTCATCGAATGGCAGGCGCGGCAACTGCGAGATCGGCCAGGGTTCTGGCGGGGCTGACTTGCCCTTTGCCAACAGCAGCTTGAGTTCGCCAATGCGAATCTGCGTAGCGTGCCGACGAGCAACATCGATTTCCAACACCACATCGTTGGCGGTCACATCAGCGCTGTCGCCGGTCGCAGTTTGGTAACGGAACTGCAACGCGGCAAGCCGAATCCGCTGCCAGCTGACAGTCTCGAACTGCACGCTCAGACCGCTGACACCGGGGATTTCCAACCAGTGACTCAGCGCAAAACCGAGCAGCCGCGGTAACGCCAGCCACAGCAATAGCAAACCGGCCAGCAGCATGATGGCGAGTTTCAGCAGTCGGCGACGGAGTGCGGACATAAGACTGGTGGCGGATCAGGCAGGCCCCCAGCTTAGCGGGATTTGTCAGACGAACAAGCCGACACGACGGCATCGGCAAGAAAAACGGCCAAGAAAAAACCGCTGGCCGTTTCCGGGCAGCGGTTTTGCTATTCAGGCTGCTGCGTTTATTGGCGTTCGCGAGCAATCGCGCGCCAGCCGATGTCTTGCCGGCAGAACATGCCTTTCCAGCTCACCCGGTGGGCGAGCAGGTAAGCGCGTTGCTGCGCTTCATGAACCGATTCGCCCAAGGCCGTAGCACACAGTACGCGGCCGCCATTGGTGACAACGGCGCCGTCCTTTTCAGCGGTGCCGGCATGGAACAGTT
This sequence comes from uncultured Kangiella sp., assembly GCA_946481205.1. Next base: position 1,861 of record CAMLNB010000116.1, read on the forward strand.
TGGCGTCGGCGACGGTGGCATCAAGGCCGTCGATGACATCGCCCTTGCGCGGATCATCCGGGTAGCCGGCAGCGGCGAGCACCACGCCCACCGCAGCGCGGTGATCCCAGTCGGCGCTGACGCTGTTCAAACGAGCTTCGGCGCCGGCTTCGCACAGCGTCACCAGATCTGACTTCAAACGCATCATGATCGGCTGGGTTTCCGGATCGCCAAAACGGCAGTTGAACTCAATGACTTTCGGCTCGCCCTTTTCATTGATCATCAAACCGGCATAGAGAAAGCCGACATAGGGATGACCATCGGCAATCATGCCGCGCACGGTGGGGTAAATGATCTCTTTCATCACGCGGTCGTGGACTTCTTGCGTCACCACCGGCGCCGGCGAATAGGCACCCATGCCGCCGGTGTTCGGGCCGCGATCGCCATCATCACGGCGCTTGTGGTCCTGCGAGGTTGCCATCGGGATGACGTTATTGCCATCGACCATGACAATGAAGCTGGCTTCTTCGCCGGCCAGAAACTCTTCGATGACCACCCGCGAACCGGCGCTGCCGAACTTGTTGCCGGACAGCATGTCGTCAATCGCGGCGAACGCTTCATCCTTGGTCATCGCGACGATCACGCCTTTGCCGGCAGCAAGGCCATCGGCCTTGATGACAATCGGCGCGCCCATTTGTTCGACATACGCTTTCGCCGGCGGAATTTCGGTGAAGGTCTGGTATTGCGCGGTCGGGATCTTGTGCCGCCAGAGAAACTCTTTCGCAAACGCTTTCGAACTTTCCAGCTGGGCGGCGTGCTTGTGCGGGCCAAAGATTTTCACGCCGGCTTTGCGGAAAGCGTCGACCACACCAGCAGCGAGCGGTGCTTCCGGGCCGACAATGGTCAGATCGATTTTTTCGCTCTGTGCGAACGTCAGCAATTTCTCGACATCGGTCGCACCAATCGCGACGTTCTGGATTTTCGGTTCGCGCGCGGTACCCGGATTGCCCGGGGCAACGAACACCTGCGATACCCGGCCGCTTTGTGCCACTTTCCACGACAGCGCGTGTTCGCGCCCGCCGTTGCCAATGACCAGAATTTTCATTGTTGTCCCTTTCTTCGAATCAAGCCGCTTGTGCAAGGAGAAAGATGGTTACTGTGGGAGTGGCTTCCGCCGTGATTGCCTTTCATTCGCTGGCAAATATCGCGGCCAAGGCCGCTCCCACAGGGTTCCTGAATCAATGACGGAAATGGCGCATGCCAGTGAACACCATTGCCATGCCGTGTTCGTCGGCAGCGGCAATGACTTCGGCGTCGCGCATCGAACCGCCCGGCTGGATCACGCAGGCGATGCCGTTTTTGGCGGCATTGTCGATGCCGTCGCGGAACGGGAAGAAAGCATCCGAGGCCATCACGGCGCCCTGCACTTGCAGGCCGGCGTGTTCGGCCTTGATCGCGGCGATGCGGGCCGAATTCACACGTGACATCTGGCCGGCGCCGACGCCGATAGTCTGGCGGTTCTTGGCATAGACAATCGCGTTCGATTTGACGAACTTGGCGACTTTCCAGGCGAAGATCAGATCGTGCATCTCGGCTTCGGTCGGTACCCGCTTGGTGACGACTTTCAGATCAGCTTCGGTGATCATGCCGTTGTCGCGATCCTGCACCAGCAGACCGCCGTTGACGCGCTTGTAATCCCAGCCCGGCGCGCGGTCTTGCGACCATTCGCCACTTTCGAGCAGGCGCACGTTCTGCTTGGCGGCAACGACGGCGCGTGCGGCGTCCGATACTTTCGGCGCGATGATCACTTCGACAAACTGACGCTCGACAATCGCTTTCGCGGTGTCGGCATCGAGCTCACGGTTGAACGCGATAATGCCGCCGAACGCGCTTTCCGGATCGGTGGCATAGGCCAGATCGTAAGCCGCGCGGATGCCATCCAGCGACACCGCGACGCCGCACGGGTTGGCGTGCTTGACGATCACGCAGGCCGGCTTCACAAACGATTTGACGCATTCGAGTGCGGCATCGGTGTCAGCAACGTTGTTGAAGCTCAGCTCTTTGCCTTGCAGCTGGATGGCGGTGGCCACACTCGCTTCCACTGGCTTGGCTTCGACATAGAACGCCGCATTTTGATGCGGGTTCTCGCCGTAGCGCATGTCCTGCTTCTTGATGAACTGGCTGTTGAAGGTGCGCGGGAACAGATCCGGCGCGGCGTGCTTGGCGGCAACATCGTCGCTGCCAACGCGCAGACCAAGGTAATTGGCGATCATGCCATCATAGCCGGCGGTGTGTTCAAAGGCTTTGACCGCCAAATCAAAACGCAGCGCATAGCTCGTGCCGCCAGTTGTCAGCGCGTCGATGACGCGGCCGTAATCACTGGCGTTGACGACGATGGTGGTGTCCTTGTGATTCTTCGCAGTCGAACGCACCATGGTTGGGCCGCCGATATCGATGTTTTCGATCGCGTCTTCCAGCGTGCAGCCCGGTTTGGCGACCGTGGCGGCGAACGGATACAGATTCACGACGACCAAATCGATTGGCTCGATGCCGTGCTGCGCCATCACCGCGTCATCGGTGCCGCGGCGGCCGAGAATGCCGCCATGCACTTTCGGGTGCAGGGTTTTGACGCGGCCATCCATCATTTCCGGAAAGCCGGTGTATTCCGACACTTCCTTGACGGCGATACCGTTGTCTTTCAGCAGCTTGTAAGTACCGCCGGTGGACAGCAATTCGACGCCGTGGGCACTGAGCGCCTTGGCGAAATCAACGATACCGGTTTTGTCGGAAACGCTCAGCAAAGCGCGACGGATGGGGCGCAGATCGGACATGGTGAGATCACGTTTTCGTAGAGGGGGAACAAATGTGGGAGCGTGCTTGGCTGCGATGCTAGTGGTTCAACAATAGCCAGCGGCTTTGCGGAAACCTCATCGCGACCAAGGCCGCTCCCACCGATTCATTACAGAGCTCCAATGCGGAGAGCTCTTGTTAATTTACAGATCGTACTGCTTCAGCTTCTTGCGCAGGGTGCCGCGGTTCAGGCCGAGCACTTGCGAAGCCTTGGTCTGGTTGTTGCGCACTTGCTTCATGACCACTTCGAGCAGCGGCGCTTCGACTTCGGCGAGCACCAGGTCATACAGGTTGCTCGGCAGCTCACCTTCAAGATGGGCAAAGTAATTCTGCACCGCAGTCTGCACGCATTCGCGCAGGGTCGGTTGCTGGGTGGTCGTCGCGGTGCTGGTCTTGTCCGCGAAATTTTTTTCCACGAGAAACTGTTCCATTACTCAAGCTGCCTGTTGTTGAAAATCAGTTGATGTAGTCGTCAACAAGAACGCTGCGAGTGCTTGACGCTGCTCGGCGGCATCCTCGATGGCGTTGAACCGGGCGCGGAACGCCTCGCCATTGGCGCGCTCATCCACATACCAGCCCACATGTTTGCGCGCGATGCGCAGGCCCATGTACTCGCCGTAAAACGAGTGTAACTGCGCCACATGTCGGTCCATGACTTCATGCACTTCCTCGGCCGACGGCGGCGCAAGCGCGGTGCCGTGTTCGAGAAAATGCAGAATCTCGCGAAAAATCCAGGGATTGCCCTGGGCGGCGCGCCCGATCATCACGGCATCCACGCCGGTCTGTTCGAGCACCCATTTCGCTTTCGCTGGCGAATCGATGTCGCCATTGGCGATCACCGGAATCGACAGCGCCTGTTTCACCGCTGCAACGGTGTCGTACTCGGCCTGACCCTTGTACAGCTGATCACGGGTCCGGCCGTGAATGGTCACGGCGACTGCCCCGGCGTCCTGCGCGATCAGCGCCAGTTCGACCGCATTGCGGAGCTCAGCACAGGGGCCGGCCCGCATTTTCACCGTCACCGGCACCGGGTTCGGCAACGACTGCACGGCCTGCACCGTCGCTTCGATGATGGCCTTGGCGGCCGGCAGATCCGCCATCAAGGCAGAACCTGCGTACTTGTTGCAAACCTTCTTGGCCGGGCAACCCATGTTGATGTCGATGATCTGCGCACCGCGCTCGACATTGAACCGGGCCGCTTCCGCCAGCCAGCGCGGCTCCGCACCGGCTATCTGCACGGCCCGGATGCCCGATTCACCGCTGTGGTCCATCCGGCGCAGCGACTTTTCGGTGTCGCGCAGCTGTGGATTGGCCGACATCATTTCCGACACCGCCTGACCGGCGCCGAGCTCGCGGCACAGCTGCCGGAACGGCCGGTCTGTCACACCTGCCATCGGCGCCAGCCAGAGCGGGTTCGGCAAGGTGTAAGGACCAAGACGCATCAGGCAGGGAACCGGTGGCAGAAAGGGGGCGCATTATACCGGCTGCTGGTTGAAAAATAAGCAGTTGACAAGCGACTTTTTGCGTCATTTTGACGGCCGTCCGGGCGGCTCGGCCGGACTCGACTACCTTTGTCAAAACGGCCGCTGGCAGGAGCCTGTCCATGCAACGGAAAGCAAACGGAAACTGGCATTTACCGCTGATGCTAAGTCTCGGCTCGACCGTGGCCGTCGCCGACGATTGGTTGGTGGTTTATACCGGCGAACATTTCCAGCATCGCAGTGGTGGTGCGGACCCTGGCAGCGGCTATCTTGGCAACCTCGATTTGACCGTTGAGTGGGGCGAGCTTGATTGGCTTGGCGAAGGCGGCAGTGCTCTGGTTTATCTGCTGGGCAATCACGGCGATTCACCGAGCGAGCGCATCGGTGATGCCCAGACCTATTCGAACATCGATGCGCCGCAAGCATTCAAACTGTATGAGCTGTGGTACGAACAACCTTTTGCCGAGGGCGCCGCGAGCTGGAAGTTCGGTCTGATCGATCTGAACAGCGAGTTCGACGTGGTGTCGTCTGCCGGCCTGTTCCAGAACTCGTCGTTCGGGATCGGTCCGGACTTTTCGCAAAGTGGTGAAAACGGCCCGTCCATCTTTCCGACAACATCGCTTGGTCTGCGCCTGCTTTGGGGCGGTACGGGTGGCCTCTATGCGGCGTGCATCGTGCTGGATGGTGTACCCGGCGATCCGAACAACCCGCGCGGCACCCATATCGATCTGGGTGGGGATGACGGTTGGCTCGGCACCTGTGAAGTTGGCCATGAGGTGCGCACCAAGGCCGGCCAGGTGCGCAAAATCAATCTCGGTTTCTGGCGCTACTCGGAACCGAGCGTTCCAATTGAGGGCGCTAATGACGCTCGCAACAGCGGTTGGTATGCCTCGTTTGATCAACGTTTGCTGCGCATCAGCGACAGCGAAGCATTGTACGGTTTTGTTCGGGTGGGCTTCGCGGATGATGAACTGAATGCTTTCGATCACTATCGTGGTGGTGGTTTGCAATGGCTGGGGCCGTTCGCCGACGACGGCAGTGATGCGCTCGGACTTGCAATTGCCCGGGTCGAAAATGGCACACCGTTCCGGCAATGGTCTACCAACGAAGGCACACCAGTGACTGGTCACGAAACGGCGATCGAGTTGACCTATCGCTTTGTGGTCACCGAGTGGTTGGCACTGCAGCCGAGTGTGCAGCGCATCTGCCATCCCGGTATGCTGCCGGAGCAGGATGACGCTACAGCTTTTTCGTTGCGCTTTGAACTGGGTATCGGCGGCGAACTCTAGCGATTCCCGGACAAATCAAGTCTGAAAGCGTGCCACCGATTCACGCATTTCTTCCGCAACCGACTCCAGGCGAGTTGCGGCCGAGGCCAGATCCAGCACCGTTTTGTTGTTGACCCGAGCCATCTCGGCAATGTGTTCAACCCGCTGCGCCACTTCACCACTGGCTTTCGATTGTTCGCTGATGGTCTGCGAGATTTCCTCTACGACCGTCGCGGCTTTCTGTGCGCCGCCACGAATCTCGCTGATGGAGTGGCCCGCTTGCTGTGCCAACTCAACACCGTCGTTGACTCGCGCAACACCGGTTTGCATGCTGCTGACCGCCTGCTCAGTACTGCGTCGGATGCGCTCAATCATGCCGGTGATTTCCTGCGTCGATTGGGCGGTGCGTGCTGCCAGGTTGCGGACTTCGTCGGCGACCACGGCAAAGCCGCGACCGGCATCACCGGCTCGAGCCGCTTCAATTGCAGCATTGAGCGCCAGTAAGTTGGTTTGTTCGGCAATGCTCTGAATCACCTGGATGATCGAGTTGATTTCCTCGGAGGATTTGCCAAGTTCGGTAATGGTGTCGGCCGACTCGTTCACCGCAAGGGCAATACGACTCATGCCATCGACAACACCCATAATCACCTGACTGCCCTTGCCGGCCAGTTGTTCCGAATCTGCTGAAATGCTCTGCGCACTGTCTGCGTGAGCGGCGATCTGCTGAATGTTGCGAATCATTTGCTCCATCGCCGCTGCCATGCTGGTGGCGCTATCTGACTGCTGACTCGCACTATGAACAATGGTTTGTGAGCTGCGATTGACGCTCTGCGCCGTGTGGCGCAACTGCTCGGATTCGGTCCGAATGGTTTCGATCATGTCGCGCAAGCGTTGCTGCATCTCGGCGAGTGCCGATTGCAGTTGGCCAGCCTCATCGTTGCTGTCGATACTGACTTGCGTGCGCAGGTTGCCTTGTGAAATGGCGCGAGCAACTTGCACCGTCTTTTCCAGCGGTACCAACACGGCTTTCATCAGCTTGGTGGTCAGCAGACACAACAACACGCACACGACCAGAATACCGCCGAGCAGCCACCAGGCGGCGCTGGCGACTGCTGCCTCGCCAGCGGCGCGGGTCTGCGCGGCATGCGCTTCAATCTTGCCGCTGAGGGCTTCGTTGCGCTGCTCCAAATCGGTGAATGCCTGATCGAAAGCAGGCAACTGGCTGCGTGCCGTTGCGGGATCCGCTAATGCTTGGGCAACGATTTGCTGCGACTGCTGAATGTATGCCGCGAGCGCCGGTTGCGAATCGGCAATGGCGCGTTTGATGTCTTCACTCAGCGGCAGCTTGGCGTTGTCACTCAAGGTGCGTTGAAACCACTCGGCATGCTCGCGCAAGTCCTGCTGAACCTGCGCGGCGGCGCTGGCATCGCCACTGGCCATGAACGCGGCCAGCACATCGGCACGCAGCGCGTCATGCATCATGTCGCCTTCCAGGTGATTGCGCAGGGCGGTAACGCTGAGTTCGTTTTCAGCCAGCGCGGCGGCGAGTTGGGTTTGGCCGTAGAAACCGATGCCGCCGAGCAAGCTGGCGGCAAACACGCTGATGGCGCCACAGGCCATCATCTTCTGACGGATATTCATGGGGTGCGCCCTCCCTGTCCGGTTCATGCCGGCTGCACGAGGACAAGCGTAGTCGAAACGAGACCGCCCGGCAGGTGGCGGCTAGCTACCGGTCCGGGGCGGCTCGATGCTCAGGGCTGGGCTTGCGGTGGCAGGAACTCGAACTCGTAGCCGGTGACGTTGCCATCCGGGGCTTTGACGCTGAACGCGATGTGCACCGGCACGTTGACCGGCATCTGATCGCTTTCCGGTTGTTCGCGCAAGTATTCCTGCGGTTTGAACCGGCGCGCGGCCACCAGCTCACCTTCGATATTGGTGAAGCGCAGGTTGATGTCCGGATAGGGTTGAACGAATTCCGCTTTGTTGGCGATCAGCAAATCGATCTGCAGCTTGCGCGGATCGTCGCGATCTTTCAGCACGCTCTTTTGTTGCAGCTGAATTTTGCTGATATCGACGCGCGGCGGCAGGTCGCACTCGATCTGAGCGCAGATGGTTTCCACCCACGGTCCCCACTGCGGATCTTCGCGCAGCACCGCGCGCTGCGGCCAGATCAGTTGGCTGATCAGTACCGCGAGCAATGCCAGCGCGGCGACGGTCAGCAACAGGCCACGCCAAGGCAACTGGCGTTTGCGCGGCGGCGGATACAACTCGGCTTCGTAATCGGGCCGCGGATCGCTGCTCAGCAGCGCCCAATTGCTGCTGTCGTCATTGCGATCGGCAGGGCCATAGATGCGACCGTCCGGATCGGCGGAGAACTGCTCGGCATCGAATGGCGATGGCACCGGTTCGCGTCGGGCGGTGCGCTCGGTTGCCTGCACCGCAACGGCGGGTTTGCCCCAGTCGTTGTTGATGTCGCCAAAATCGGCCGCGACGATGGCGTCGTCATCGGCAGGTAGGTCTGCGTGCGCCTCATGCGCGGTAAACACCGGCGCCGGTTTGTTGTCGCCGGCTTTGCCGGTAGGCGTGGCGCGCAGTGAGGTGCTGTCATCGGCGGGGCGAACGGTGTCGCTCTGATCCAGATGCCAGTCGCCGACGATGCTTGGGCCGGCGGCAGCGGCCTCGGCGGCCTCTGCATGCAATTCAAACTCATCGACAAAAGCTTCTTCGATGCTCGGCTTTTTGTTGATCGCGGCGATGGTTTTACTAACCGGTGCCGACACGGGTTCGGGTATCGGTTTGATGCTGGATTCGGCGTCAGCAAACTCATCAACCAACGGCGCATCCAGGGTCGGACTTTTGCGCCCGGCCCCCACAATCGGGCTGGGTTCGAAAACCGGTTCCGGTGCGAGCGCGTGGTCACTGTCGAGCTGTGGCTCGACTGGAGTGTTGAACGCAGTCGGCTGACGAATGCTGGCACTGGCAGCCTTGTCGATGCGGCTGGTGTGGCTTGTTTTGGTTTTTGTGCCCGGCGCCGTGTCGTCCAGATCCAGACCGTTATCATCATCGAATACCGGTTCGTTGCGCGACGGTGATTCGCGCTTGGATTTCAGGCTGGCCCAGTCGTCCGGCAATTCGAGTTCGAGCGGTTCGTCGGCCGCAGCGAACAGCGCTTCGGTGGCGACATCGGTAGTCGTGGCGGGCGTTGCTTCCGGCGCGCTGTCGATCGCGGGTGCGGTCGGTGCATCGAGTGATGGTTCTTCCCACGGCGGCAACAAATCGATCAGCTGCTCTTCGCTCTCGGGCTCGAGTGTTTCTGCCATCTGCGCTGGTGCTGATGCTGAGTCGGTGGATGGAGCGACCGGTTTCGCGGCCGGCGTGACGGGCAGATCATCGAGGATCAGTTCCTCGTGGTCGACGCTGTCTTGCAGCCAGTCGAGCGGATCGGCATCGCGTGCTGGCGATGTTGTTGTCGCTGGCGGTATGGTTGCCGGCGCCGGGCTGTCGTTGGTTGCAGCCGTTTTGCTGACGGTAGTTGGTGATTCGATGGTCGGTTCGTCTGCGATCTCGTCGAAGCCAAACAACTCGTCGCCGAGCTCGTCGTGATCCGGCGTGGCGATCGATGTGGCCACGGTTGTCGGCGTTGGTGCGGCAACAGGTTCCGGCTGGTTTGATGCAGCTTCAACCG
>CAMLNB010000117.1 GCA_946481205.1 uncultured Kangiella sp.
ATTCTGTTTCGTGATTCGAGGTTGCCGGTTCGCGCACCGGCGGGCGCCTCACTTTCTTTGCTCGTGCAAAGAAAGTAAGCAAAGAAACACGCCCCAGGCGCGCCAGTAACGGTTTGGTTGCTTCGGATAGTCCGCCCGCTGTTCACGTGCCATTGGCGTCGGGCACGCACTGATGCGGCATCCTGCCTTATCAGTGCTGCGCCGGCTATCCCTGCCGGCGCACCCGGCCACTGTCACGTGCCCAGCGGCTGGCGCGATGGGGCCCCGTTTTCATAGCGAGTGATGTAACTTCGGCGTTTGGTTTTGGTTCGTTTTTAGGTTTGGGTTTTGCGCGCAGCGTGCTCTTGGCGTTCTCGCCCGTCTGACGAGCCGAGCAGCGGAAAAATGTGGTGGGGTTTCGGCGAGGACTGTTTGAGCGCGTAGCGCGAGTTCCGCAGCCGCCACCACATTTTGAGCAGCACAGGGCACCTCGCGAAGCGAGGCGAGGAGTCGGGCATGTTTCTTTGGTAACTTTCTTTGCGCCAAAGAAAGTTACTCGCCCGCCGGGGCGAGACCCGGCACTATCGAACAATCGAATTGTCGGTCGGCTTTCGAGATCTGGCGCGAAAACCGAAAACGGAAAACCAACCAATGGTCAAAGTCCGCGAAGAATTCCCCCTCACCCCCGATGGCGCCATCGATCTCAGCTCGTGGCTGAACCGCATCGGCATCCAACGCGAGCCCGAGCAGATGAAGCAGCTCGAAACCGCGCTGGATCTGGTGATTGAACAGCACTGGGACAGCCAGACCGAGCTTGGTTTCTCCTGTTTCGAGCAGGGCTTGGCGATGGCTGAAATTCTGGCCAGCTTGAACATGGATACCCAAACGCTGACCGCAGCGCTGATCTATCCGAGCTTGCAAACCGGTGACCTGAAACTGGAAACGGTGGAAGACAAGCTCGGCAAACCAGTGGCGAAGCTGGCGCGCGGCGCGATGCGGATGGATGCAATCCGCAGTCTGCAGTCGAGCAAGTCGGGTAACTCCCTGTCGGCAACGCAGGGCGACAATCTGCGCAAGATGCTGATTGCGATGGTCGACGACACCCGCATTGTCTTGTTGAAGCTGGCCGAGCGCATTTTCATGCTGCGGGCCGTGAAGGAAAAAGACGAAGCGACGCAGCGCTTGGTCGCAGAAGAGACTCGCGATGTCTTTGCGCCGTTGGCGAACCGGCTGGGTATTGGCCAGTTGAAATGGGAGCTGGAAGATCTGGCGTTTCGCTACCTGCAACCAGCGCAGTACAAGGGCATTGCCAGCCAGCTGCACGAGAAGCGGCTGCAGCGCGAGCAGTACATCCGCAATGTCATTGACTTGATCCGAACCGAGCTGGAGAAAACCGGCATCAAGGGCGAAGTCAGTGGTCGGGTCAAACATATCTATTCGATCTGGCGCAAGATGGAACGCAAAGGCGTCGGTTTTGATGAGATCTACGATGTCCGGGCCGTGCGGGTGCTGGTGCCGGAAATTCGTGATTGCTACGCGACACTCGGTATTGTCCATTCGCTGTGGCAGCACATCCCGAAAGAGTTTGACGACTATATCGCGACGCCGAAAGAGAACGGCTATCGCTCACTGCACACGGCCGTGATCGGTCCGGAAGGCAAAGCGCTGGAAGTGCAGATCCGCACGTTCCAAATGCATCAGGAATCCGAGCTGGGTGTTGCGGCGCATTGGCGCTACAAGGAAGGCGCGGCCTCGGCCGATTCCGGCCACGAAGGCAAGATCGCCTGGCTGCGTCAGTTGGTTGAATGGCAGGAAGAAGTCGCTGATTCGAATGCGCTGTTGGAAGAGTTTCGGCACGAAGTGGTCGAGGATCGGGTGTATGTCTTCACCCCGGATGGCGGTATTGTCGATTTGCCAGCCGGCTCAACGCCGATCGATTTTGCCTATCACGTCCATACCTCGGTCGGGCATCGCTGCCGTGGCGCCAAGGTCAATGGCCGTATCGTCCCATTGACTTATCAGCTGCAGACTGGCGAGCAGGTGCAGATCCTGACCGCGAAAGAAGGCGTGCCGTCGCGCGACTGGTTGAATCCGCATCTGGGCTATGTCAATTCGCACCGGGCGCGGCTGAAAATCCAGACCTTTTTCCGTCAGCAAAATCGCGAGCAGAACATTGCCGAAGGTCGCGAGCTGTTCGACAAGGAGATCGCACGCCACGGCTTGTCGAAAGCGGATTTGTTGCCGCTGGCCGAACGCTTCAATCTGCATACCGTTGATGATCTGTACGGCAATATCGGTGCCGGCGAAATCGGCGTGGTGCAGGCTATCAACGCGTTGCTGGCCTTGCATATGCCGCAGGCCGAACCGTCCACCGAAGTCAAACCGGTGGTGCGGGCGCCGAGTGAACGCGATGCACCGGGCGCGGTGTCGGTTCAGGGTGTCGGTAATCTGATGACGCATTCGGCCGGCTGTTGCCGACCGGTGCCGGGCGACCGGATTCTGGGTTACATCACCCAGGGCCGCGGCATCGCGATTCACCGCGCCGATTGCGCCCATATGCAGCGGGCGTTGGAAGATCGGCAAGAGCGCGTTGTTGAAGTCAAATGGCAGAGCGATGCCTCGGCGTTGTATCCAGTGGATCTGGCGATTGAAGCCAATGATCGGCAGGGTTTGTTGCGCGATGTCACCGCGCTGGTCGCCAACGAGCGCATCAATGTGGTCGGCTTGACGACGCAGGTCAACAAGCGGACCGGCATCACCAGCATCGGCCTGCAGGTGGAAGTGCGCGATGCCGAATCGCTGGGGCGTTTGGTGGCGCAGATCGCCAAGTTGCCAAGTGTGTTGTCAGTGCGGCGACGCAGTGAATGAAGGAGCTGAGTGTGAGTGAGGCATCGACCGCGTTGGAGCAGTTACTGAAACTGATGGCGACGCTACGTGATCCGGACAAGGGCTGCCCCTGGGATCGCGATCAGACCTTCGCGACCATTGCGCCCTATACGCTCGAAGAAGCCTACGAGGTGGCCGATGCCATCGCTCGCGAAGATTTTGCTGAGCTGAAAAGCGAGCTGGGTGATCTGCTGTTCCAGGTGGTGTTCTATTGCCAGATGGCCAGCGAACAGGGTCGGTTTGGTTTTGCCGATGTCGCGCAATCAATGTCGGACAAACTGATTCGCCGGCATCCGCATGTGTTCGGTGACGAGCAATATGTCTCACACGCCGAGCTGCATCGGCAATGGGAAGCGCGCAAGGCCGAGGAGCGCGCCGCCAAACAAGCGAATGTCACACCGAGTTTGCTGGATGATGTGCCGCTGGCGCTGCCGGCGTTGGCGCGGGCGCAGAAAATCCAGAAGCGCGCGGCCAGCGGCGGTTTTGATTGGCCGGACGCCGATGCGGTGACCGCCAAACTGCACGAGGAGTTGGATGAGCTTGCCGCCGCGCGCCGTGCTGGCGATAGCGATGCCGTCGAAGACGAGTTTGGCGATCTGTTATTCACCTGCGTCAATCTGGCGCGCCATCTGCATTTGAACAGTGAGGCCGCGCTGCGCCGGGCAACGGACAAATTCAGTCGTCGCTTCCGTCAGGTCGAAACGCTGGCGCGCCAACAGGGCAGCGAATTGAGTGCGCTGGACGATGCGGCGCTGGATGCGCTCTGGCAGCGTGCCAAGCAGTCCGACCCGGCGGGCTGAGGACTGGCGCTGAAGCCTCGGGCCGGGCTGCTCAAGCCCGGGCGGCAAGGGCCGATATTCCCACTACACTGAGATCAGCTGTAGTTGCGGAGTGGTCAGCCATGTCGTTCCGGTCGGTCGAAAAGAAGTTGCTGGTGCTCAATGGCACTGGCTTGGTCGTCGCTTTGCTGATCATGTTGCTTGCTGGGCTTTATGCCGCCAACCGCGCCCAGCAGCTGGTTCAGCAGCAAACCGGCCAGCTCAGCCGGACCGCCGCCGAACACGAGCTCGGTCTGGTCGCGGCCAATGCCGGGCGGCAGATGGTGTCCGGTTTGGAAACGGCCTACACCTATATTCGCTCCGCTGCTGTTGCCGCCGCCGAGCTGCGCGCTCGGGTCGATAGCACGGCCATCAGCCCCGCTGCCGGTCGCGAATACCTCAACAAAACCACCGAACAACTGCTGCGTAATCTGCCCGGTGCACTGGGCGTGTATGTCGCGTTCGAACCGAATGCCTTTGATGGCCGCGACAGCAGTTATCCCGACCGGCTTGATCTGGGTAGCAACGAACGTGGCCGCATGGGCATTTACTGGGCCTATGGTGAAGGCGGTGAGTTGGTTGCTGAGGCGATGACCGAGGAGGATTTGAACGACACGGCGGTCGGCGACAACGGCGTGCCAAGCAATGCGTGGTATACCTGCCCGCTGCAGCAAAAACGTGGCTGTTTTATCGAGCCCTATGTCGACGATGTCGATGGTGTGGCGACGCTGATGAGCACGGCGGTGGTGCCGATTGTTCGCGGCACCGCGGTGATCGGCGTTGCTGGCGTGGATCTGCCGCTAGCCACCTTGCGTGATACCGCTGCTGCGGTGAATCAATCACTGTACGGCGGTAGTGGTGAAACGCTGCTGGTGTCGGCCGCCGGTATTGTGGTCGCCGACAGCACATCCACGGAACGCATCGGCAAGCGGTTGAGTGCCTTGACTGAGCCTTGGGCCAGCGGTGTGCAAGGTCGGCTGGGGCGCGCCGGCACCGACATCCGTTTTGATGATGGCGAAACGGTCGAGGTGTTGGTGCCGGTACCGTTGATTGATGGCCACAGCCAATGGACGGTGGTCATCCGGGTGCCGCGGACTGTGGTCATGGCCGATGCTGAAGCGCTGAGCGATTCCCTGCGCAATGCCAATCGTCAGGCAACGTTGCTGCAATTGCTGATCGCAGTGGTCGTCGCGGTGGTGGCGTTGGCGTTCGTGGCGGTTTCGGCGCGGGCGCTGGCCAAGCCAATCAAAGGTGTGACCGAAACGCTGCAGCAAATTGCTGCAGGCGGTGGCGATTTGACTCGGCGCTTGCCCGTTACCGGTGAAGATGAAATTGGTCAGTTGGCGGCCGCTTTCAATGATTTTCTGAGCCATTTGCAGCAGATGATGCAGGCGGTGGCGCAATGCTCGCAGGAGGTCAGTGCCGCCGCCGGCATGACCGCCAAACTGTCCGAGGCAACCTCGAAAGACATCGCCGGCCAGCAAACCGATATCGATATGGTCGCGACCGCGATCACCGAAATGGCCAGCGCCATTCAGGAAGTCGCCGGTGGTGCCAACAACGCCGCGACAGCGGCTGATTCCGCCAGTGACGAAGCACGCGGCGGTCAGCGTGAAGTGCAGAGCACCGTTAGCGTGATCCAAACGCTGGCCGCTGACGTTCAGGCTGCGGCCCAGGTGATTCGGCAACTGGCCGATGACAGTGCGCAGATCGGCAATATTCTCGATGTGATCCGCGGCATTGCCGAACAAACCAATTTGCTGGCGCTGAATGCTGCCATTGAAGCCGCTCGTGCTGGTGATCAAGGCCGTGGCTTTGCTGTGGTGGCGGATGAGGTGCGCAACTTGGCGCAGCGCACGCACAGCTCAACGCAGGAAATTCAGCAGATGATTTCCGCCATTCAGGCCAGTACCGAGCGCGCGGTGGCCGCGATGACCACCAGCCGCAGTCGGGCCGATGATGCCGTCGGGCAAGCCGATCGCGCCGGCCAATCCTTGCAAACCATCACCGTTGCGATCACCACCATCAGTGACATGAATACCCAGATAGCCGCGGCGGTGGAGCAGCAAACCAAAGTGACTGAAGAATTGACCCGCAACATCACCTCGATCCGTGATGTCGCCGAGGCCTTGGCGCGTGGCGCGCAAGACAATGCTGGTACCGGCGGGCAGCTGAATGGCTTGGCTGAGCGGCTGCAACAATTGGTCGGGCAGTTCCGTTTGTAAAGTACCGATAATCGGCATTCGACTGATAGCAAAACGCCCGCAGAGATGCGGGCGTTTTGCTGTTGCCGAGCAAACAGCGACTGGTCAGAACGATTGCTTGTAGTTCACGTAGACCATCGCGCCGCGGGCGTCATGCACCGTCGAGTCGTAGTTGGCGTTGAACACCGAGCTCTTCTGGTTGCTGAACGGCGGATCTTCATCGGTGCAGTTCAAGCAGCCGATGCGGATCTCGCTGTTGGTGGCACCGATGCTGTAGCCGTACTGCATGTCGAAGGTATCCCAGGCATCGACCACATAGCCTTCGTTACCGGTGATCTCAGCGGCATCGTCATCGTACTCGCCGATATGGCGCCAGGTGATCGTGCCGCGGTGATCGCCGTTCTGCCAATCCAGCGACAGGTTATTGCGTACGCGCGGCAGCGAGTTAATCAAGTTGTTGCCGGCACCTTTGATCGGTTGCCCAGGGGCTGTGGCCAGCTCCAGATCAAACTGATCGATATAGCTGATGTCATCACGCACCACGAAGCGGCCGACATCGGTCTCCCAGCGGTACTCGATATTGAAGTCCGCACCTTGCACGTCCTGGCTGTCGCCGTTGATGAAGCTGTTCAGGACGAACTCGATCCGGCCCGGAATGCCGAGTGCAATATCGGCTGGGGTTGCTGCACCGCGGAACACCAGCGCCGGTACGTTGTTGACAATGAAGTTCAGCGTCGGCTGGGTGATGATGTCGGTGTACTCGTACTGCCACACGTCAACGCCCATGGCCAAGCCATCCACCGCATCGGGCGACCAAATCACGCCGATGTTCATCGACTCCGATTCCTCCGGCATCAGTTCCGGGTTACCGCCATTTTCAACCCGGACTTGTGCCGAGCAATCGGCCGGGTCATTGGTGACCGGGCAGCGAATTGGGTCGACCAAGGTCGGGAAGGATGAAGTCGCGCCGTTGAACAATTCCGGCAACGACGGTGCCCGGAACGATTCACCCCAGCTGCCGCGGACCAACCAATCGCTGCCGATGTTCCATTTGAAGCCGGCTTTCGGTTTGGTTGTGGTGCCAAAATCGCTGTAGTCCTCATGACGGGCAGCCAGCTGCAATTCAAAGCCTTCGAACAGCGGCACCGCCAGTTCCAGATACACCGACTTTTGATCGCGACCACCACTGGTGTTGGCCGACGCGCCGGTGCCGAGCAAGTTGCCATCATTGCGCTGCTTGTCGGCTTCGGCATGATAGGTCTGCTCGCGGTATTCGGCTCCGATAGCGATGCCGACAGGCCCGGCGGGCAGATCGAACAGATTGCCGTTGGAGAATTTCAGGTTCAGTCCGCGCTCAAAGCTGTCGTTGAATTGATCAAAGATGAATGACATCCAGTCGATCAGCTCTTGCGAATTGCCGCCGTTGTAAGCGGCGCCACCGAATGGGTTGTAATACTGATCGCCATTCGGGCCGCCACGGCCGAGCAAGGCCAGCTGGAAGCGGTCCTGCAGGATCGAGTTGCGGTTGGCAATCAGCACTTCGCTGCGGGTGAAGTTGTAAGCCAGTTCGGCATCCCAGTCGCCGAACGTGGCTTCGATGCCAACTACGCTGCGTGACGCGGTGGTGGTCATTTCCTGCAAGCGGTCGCCGGCATCGATCGGCCGGTAGCGCATCTGCAGATCCACACCGTAAGGGTTGTTCGGGTGATCAAACGGGACAAACGGCACGTTCGAGAAAAGCAGCGCATCTTGCTGGGCATCGGATAGGGTATTCATCCAGATACCACCGGCGGTAAACGTGGCCGGCGCCGGTGCCGATACGTTCAGGTCATGTTTGCGATTCAGCATGAACTCGGCAAATGCCGAGAAGTTATTGTTGATCTGGCGATTGCCGGTGACGAATAGACCGGCCCGCTCAGTGGCCGGGAACAGGTTGATATGACTGTTGAAATCGTACAGGCAGAACCCGCCCGATGAAACTGAGGAGCCGAGCCCGCAAGAGGGATCGACCACACGAGCACCAGTATCGAGATTCCAGTAAGTGCCAGGTGCGGCAAAGGTGCTGCGCAGATCCGAACCTTGTGGCGTGAAGCTGCTGTCGGCGCTGGCGGAGAAGTCGCGATCGGTCAGCACTTGTGGATTGATTTTCTGGTAGTTCGCGACGACGGTCCAACTGCTGTTGTCATCGGCGGCACCGGAAACGAAGTTGAACGAGCGATCGGTTGCGTCGGTTTCGGTCGTGTTCTTGTACCCAAGATTGATTTCCGAACCGACATAATCCTTGCGCAGAATGATGTTGACCACGCCAGCGACCGCATCGGCGCCATAGATGGCCGACGCGCCGTCTTTCAGGATGTCGATGCGTTCAATCGCCGCCAGCGGAATCGAGTTGACGTCGACGAAAGCGCTGACAATGTTCTGCGCCTGACCATGCGGAGCGATACGGCGGCCATTGACTAGGGTCAGCGTGGCGCCGATGCCGAGTCCGCGCAAATTGAACTGGCTGGTGCCGTTTGCGAACGTGTTGGTGTTGGTTTCCGGAACCGAGCCGGCATTGATTGCCAGATTGCGAACGATGTCGGAAACGGTGCTGAGACCGCTGCGATCAATTTCCGCGCGGTCAATTGACAGCACCGGTGAAACACCTTCGATATCGACTCGCTTGATGTGCGAGCCGGTCACTTCGATACGTTCTGCTTGTTGACCATCGTCCCCAGCCGGCTCGGCGGCGTGTGCGGTCATGGCCAGGGTAATGGCATTCAGGGATAAGGCGGTAAGTAAGGCGGGGGTGCGCCCTGATCGTGCTGGTTTCATCTGCTCTCTCCATTGGCGTTCTGTCTTTTTTCATGCGACGACAGCTGTTTTCAGATGTCGCGTCGGCAATGAAACACAGCGAGTGAGTCTTGACGATGGAGTTGCACTGGAGCCGAGATGTAACTGCAATGGAATGTGTAATAGTTACATGTCAAATCGTGTCGGTATTTTTCGCAACAAGCATGAATGATTTGCCGTGTCGCCGCGGTGGCGATAGCTAAGGACAGTGCAAAAAGAAGAATAAGGAAGGAATGGCGGAGTAAAAGGACAGATCAGATCGCGGGACATGACCACCGTGGGAGCTGTGGTCAGGGCAAGAGCCAGGGAGTGCTGCTGCTGCCGCGAATTCGAGCTTCGCATTGATGGATTGCGATCAATGCGTCTCCGCCATTCCGTTTGCGCGGCCTTTTCGATCAGCCAAAAGAGCTATGACGCAGCGCAAACTGCACCAGAAGCGGCACTAGTGCCGGGTGGCGCTGTGCAAAAGTGCCATATCAGCGCGCGCGTTTCGATGTAATTTCTGTCTTATCGATTGCTTGATAAATATTCACCTGATCGACTTCACAACAACTGAACCCTGCTGGTACCGCACAACGCTGGCCAAAGGAGACTGGCATATGTACGGCAAGTTGATGAGCAGAGCACCAACAACAGTTGCGATAGCCGCTGCATCGGGGAGTACTGTCTATTCCGGCAGCGTGATTGCCCGGCTTGATTGCCGGTGCTGGCAGCTCGGCGAGTGTCTGATCGATGAAGGTCGTCAGCGAATCGAGCGTGAGGGCGTGTCGCAATCGGTGCGGCTGAAATTGCTCGCCGTGCTGGTCTGTCTAATCGAACGCTACCCCAGTCCGGTGTCACCGGATGAGTTGCTGGCCGAAGTCTGGGGCGAGTACGAAACGGTCGGCCGGCAGGGCGTGGCCAACGCTGTTTGGGCGCTGCGCCGGCTGCTGGGTGACGATACCGGCGTGCCGCAGTTCATCGAGACGATCCCGCGGCGTGGCTACCGACTGCTGATGCCAGCCCACTTGCTGGACCGCAGCGGACTCCCTCAAGCCCAGGCAACTGCCTGATAATTCAATAAGTTAGTCATCAGCCCCGGAGTTTTGGTTTGCCGCCAGCCGGGGCGTTTTGCTAGAATTTGCCCCCGTCCTGAGTCTGCTCCCGCAGGCTTCCCCTATTCTTCCTTATTATTCCGACTGCGAGCGGCCTGCAGCCATGACGCGTTTTATTTTTGTGACGGGCGGCGTCGTGTCGTCCCTGGGTAAAGGCATTGCCTCGGCGAGCCTTGCCGCCATCCTCGAAGCCCGTGGCCTGAAGGTCACGATGCTGAAGCTGGACCCTTACATCAACGTCGACCCGGGCACGATGAGCCCGTTCCAGCACGGCGAAGTCTATGTGACCGACGACGGCGCCGAGACTGACCTCGACCTCGGCCACTACGAGCGTTTCGTCCGCACCCGGCTGTCGCGCAAGAACAGCTGCACCACCGGCAAGATCTACGCCGAAGTGCTGCGCCGTGAGCGCCGCGGTGACTACCTTGGCGCGACCGTCCAGGTCATTCCGCATAT
The DNA here is from genome assembly GCA_946481205.1 of uncultured Kangiella sp. The sequence goes on from CAMLNB010000117.1 coordinate 10,270, forward strand.
CACCGATGCCATCAAGCAGCAGATCCTGGCGGCCGGCGAAGGCTATGACGTGCTGGTTACCGAGATCGGCGGCACCGTTGGCGACATCGAGTCGCTGCCGTTCCTGGAAGCGATCCGTCAGCTCGGCTACGAACTCGGCCGTGAACGCGCCGCGTTCATGCACCTGACGCTGCTGCCGTATATCGCCACCGCTGGCGAGCTGAAAACCAAGCCGACCCAGCACTCGGTCAAGGAGCTGCGTTCGCTCGGCATCCAGCCGGACATCCTGATCTGCCGTTCCGACCGGACGCTGCCGGCCTCCGAGCGTGGCAAGATCGCACTGTTCACCAATGTCGATGAAAAAGCGGTTATCTCGCTGAAAGACGTCGACAGCATTTACCGCATTCCGGCGGTGCTGCATGCCCAAGGTCTGGATGAACTGATTGTCCAACGCTTCAAGCTCGATGCCAAGCCGGCCGATCTGGCCGAATGGGAAAAAGTGCTGTACTCGCAAGCAAACCCGAAAGGCGAAGTCACCATCGCGTTTGTCGGCAAATACGTGCATCTGACCGAAGCTTACAAGTCGCTGACCGAAGCGCTGAAGCATGCCGGTCTGCACGCCCGTTCGACGGTCAATATCCATTACATCGACTCGGAAGAAGTCGACCGCAATGGCACCGACATTCTGAAAGGCGCTGACGCGATTCTGGTGCCGGGCGGTT
>CAMLNB010000118.1 GCA_946481205.1 uncultured Kangiella sp.
GTGACGTTCGAGCCGGAAAAATTCCTCGCGCGGGTCGATGCCTGCGTCAAGCAATACGGCTATTGCACCGTGGTCGTGTCGGAAGGCGTCAAGAATGCCGAAGGCAAATTCCTTGCCGAAGCCGGCACCAAGGATGCGTTTGGCCACGCCCAACTCGGTGGTGTCGCGCCAGTGATTGCCCAGCTGGTCAAGGACTCGCTCGGCTACAAATACCACTATGCGGTGGCCGATTATCTGCAGCGCTCGGCGCGGCATATCGCGTCGAAAACCGATCTGGAGCAGGCCTACGCAGTGGGCAAGGCGGCGGTGGAGTTTGCCGTCAAAGGCCACAATGCGGTGATGCCGGTGATCGTTCGCAAGAAAGGCGCGAAATACGCCTGGGCGATCGGCATGGCGGCGCTGAGCGACATTGCCAATGTCGAACGGAAAATGCCGGCCAACTTCATCAGCGCCGACGGTTTTCATATCACGCCAGCCTGCCGCAAATACCTCGCGCCGCTGATTCAGGGGGAGGCATATCCGCCTTACCAGAATGGCCTGCCGGCTTATGTTCAGCTCAAGAACAAACTGATTCGGAAAAAATGTCCGGCGTGGGCCGCCCGTTAGGCGTCGGCAGCGCTACGTGCGTCAGGTCTCGGGGGCTGTGTGATGGGTCGCACAATTGCCCCCGCAACCGAGTCAGCCCGTTTTACAGGTGGCTGTTAAAGTTTCACCCAGCAATCTTCATAAGTGTATGTTTTAAAATGAATTATTGGATGTGGCATAGGCATTGCTTTAACGACATTGGTACCCCAACTTTTCTAACCCACGGAGTGGACCATGCGTTTGAAGCAATTGATGTTGGCTGGTTTGGCATTGGCTGGTGCCAGTGTCGCGAGTGCTGACCCGACAATCCCGAGCTTTGATTTCGAAACCACCACCGGTTTCACCAACACCGGCTGGAGCTGCCAAGGTGGCGCGGTAGACGCCAACATCTGCAGCATGAATTTCAGCGATCTGAACGGCAACGGTACTTACAACGATTTGGCTTGGGGCACCGAAGCCAACCCGATGGACTCGCAAAGCCGTCTGGAAATCACCAATATCGCCGGCACTATCATCACCAACGGTGGCTGGGTCGATATCAACTATTTCGATCACTACAACCACATCATCACCAACGCCGGCGGCAACATGGAAACGGTGACGGTGCAGGGTCTGTTCGAGATCGTAAACCCGATTTTCCTGGGTGTTGGTAGCCCGGCTCCGGTCGAGTTCGACGAAACGCTGAATCAGAATTCGGCCAACTGCCCAGCTCCGAATCCGAACGGCAGCGCTTGTGACGACATCTTCACCACCACGGGTCTGTCGGCTTCGATCCCGTTCTATAACGATGGCGGCGGCTGGTATGTGTTGTCCTTCCAGTTCTTCGCTGGCGTGGGCACCACCATTGTGGACAACGGCGACGGTACCTTCACCATCTACACCACCGAAGCCTGTTCGACCGATGGTCAGGCCGGTTGTGGCAACGGTGAAGTCTATGCTCCGGGCTTCAGCCGCCTGATCACCCAGGCTCGCATCGACTACATCCCGGTGCCGACCCCGGAAACCCTGGCCCTGCTCGGCCTTGGCTTGGTTGGTTTCGCTCTGCGCCGTCCGCGCAACAAGTAATACCTGACCGCAGTACTGCAAAAGGCGACCTTCGGGTCGCCTTTTGTTTTGGGGGAGTCGACCGGATCCGACACGTTGTGCCGGTGGAGGTTGTTAGTAAACCGGAAGGGGCTGAGGCCTACCGGCGTTAGCACTTGCGAAAGCTTCTGAAGGGCGCTGGTACACCAGTTCAGTTGCCGAGTTTGCGGCACTGGAGACTGTCTTGCCTCTATCGCTCGTTGACATTGAAATCGTGTCAGTGCGTTTTACAAAACTGGCTGAGTTGACCGGAGGTCATTTTTTAACCAATTGATTTTGGTCGGTTTTTATACTCTGGCATGGTTGATGCTCATCTTCTGAGCAGTATTTCTCTGCAACCAAGGAGTGGACCATGAACATCAAGAAACTCGTGTTAGCCGGCATGATGCTGGCGGGCGCAGGCTCCGCGAGCGCCTTCCCGACCATCCCAAGCTTCGACTTCGAAACCACAACTGGTTTTGATGACGGCGGTTGGAGCTGCCAAGGCGGTGGCGTTGAAGCCAATATTTGTAGCATGGGCTTTGACAATCTGAACGGTAACGGCACCTACGACGTTGTGTCGTGGGGTACCGAAGCCAATCCGGACGACTCGCAAAGCTATCTGGAAATCACCAATATCGCCGGCACCATCATCACCAACGGTGGCTGGGTCGATATCAACTACTTCGATCACTACAACCATATCATCACCAGTGCTGGCGGCAACATGGAATCGGTGACGGTGCAGGGGTTGTTTGAAATCGTCAGCCCGTTGTTCCTGGGTGTTGGTAGCCCGGCACCGGTGACGTTTGACGAAACCTTGAACCGTGATTCGGAAGATTGCCCGGACCCGAACCCGAACGGCAGCGCTTGTGACGACATCTTCACCACCACGGGTCTGTCGGCTTCGATCCCGTTCTATAACGATGGCGGCGGCTGGTATGTGTTGTCCTTCCAGTTCTTCGCTGGCGTGGGCACCACCATTGTGGATAACGGCGACGGTACCTTCACCATCTACACCACCGAAGCTTGCTCAACTGACGGTATTGCCGGTTGCGGTGAAGGCGAAGAATATGCCCCGGGCTTCAGCCGTTTGATTACCCAGGCTCGCATCGACTACATCCCGGTGCCGACCCCGGAAACCCTGGCTCTGCTCGGTCTCGGTCTGCTTGGTTTTGCGATGCGCCGGCCGCGCAGCAACTAAGCTGAAGCGAGATAGCTGAAGCAAGATACTCGGCAAGTATTCGAGTAGAAGTTGATGTAAAAGGCGACCTTCGGGTCGCCTTTTTCTTGACCGCTCTGAGAGACCGATGTGTAAACCGGGTAGCGACTGTTAACGCTTGCACAGCGCCTGCTACTTGTTCAGATTGCGTGACCTGGCAGGCGACGCCGTGCGGTGCGTTTTAAACGGCTGAGCAGGGGTTTGAGGGCAAAGGCATCATGTTGCGCAGCATCGTGGCTGTGGTTGTTGGCGTGATTGTTGGTGGGTTGATGGTGGCGCTGTTGGAGTGGGCGGGGCATCAGGTGTTTCCGCTACCGGCTGGCTTGGATGTTTCGAATACCGATGCCATCGCGGCGTACTGGCAACAAACGCCGGGCGCGCTGTGGTTTGTTTTGCTGGCGTGGTTTTTTGGCACGCTCGATGGTGCCATGTTGGCGGCTTGGTTGGCGCCATCACATCCGTGGCGCCACGCCGTTCTCGTGGCAGCCATTTTGGCATTGGCTGCTTTGGCAACGCTGCTATTGCTGCCGCACCCACTCTGGTTTGTCTTGAGCGCGCCGGCGGTCTACCTGGCTGCGTGCCTGTTGGGGGGCAAGGTCGGCGGCATGTTGCATGATCGCCGCCGTGCCGGTATCAGTCGCTAGCGCCGGCGATGGTGCTGATCTGTTCCGCGGCACATATTGCGGATACAGGTTGGCTTATTGACTGGTTGCCTGTGTTTTACTTGCAACAAGTTCGCGTCGGCGTAGGCCGTCAAAGAATACGTCGATCAAATGCTCGGCATCGCGGTCGAGATCGAAGTAACTCGGCTCGAGCAGCCAGTTGTAGACCAGACCATCGACATAGCTGAACAACGCCATCGTTGCGAGCCGCGGGTTGGTGCAACTCGGCAGCAAGCCTGCGTTCACCGCTTCCTGAAAGCGCTGCTCGACCTCGCTGGCGCATTCGTTGCGCGATTCCAGATGACGCTGTTTGATCGGTAGCACATCGTCAACATACTCACATTTGTGCAGCAGAATGTTGGCAATCGCCTGATGATGTGGGTCGCGCACCGTACGGCGCAGCACGTCGATGGCATTGAGCCGGATCTGGGCGACGACATCGTTCGGTGCCATCGCCATGGCTTGTTCACGCAAGTCTTCCAGCGGTAACCGGACCCGCTCCATCAGCGCGTCGATCAAGTCCATTTTATTGCGGAAATGCCAATAGACCGCGCCACGGGTCACCCCGGCCGCTTCAGCGATTTCATTGAGTGAGGTATTGGTCACGCCTTTGGCGCTGAACACCTGCTCGGCTGCGTCGAGCAGCTGGCAACGTGTCTCCAATGCCTCTTCTTTGGTCCGTCTAACCACCTGTCACCTCGTTGTCAGTAGCACTGGTGGATACTGGTGGCCTGCCCTAGCTGTACCCAAGTACTTGATTTGTCGGCGCTATAAGCCGCCCATGCCGACCATTCTAACTTGGAATTTACAAACATGCATGATTGTATGTAAGATGCCGTCAAAGTTCGGATGACCGGTCGTCTTATGCTCGATGTCGCTAGCACGGGCATGCCGCTTCCAGTTCTCCCGCTGGCCTGGCCCAAGTTGACTGGGATTGGCACCGGGTGAATGCGAATGGGTCGATTGACCACTGAATTCCGCCGTATCCCGTTTTGTCTTGAAGAATGGAGCACCACCATGAATACCCGTTCGTTTCGTCGTTTCCGTTTGCCCTTCGCGCTGGCGGCCTTGCCGCTGGTGATTGCGTTGGCCGGTTGCTCCGGCAACGCCCAGGAAGGTGGTGGCATGGCATTCCCGCCACCCGAGGTCACCGTTGTTGCGATTGCCGGTCAGGATCTGCCGGTGGCTCGCGAGTACGTGGGCCAGACCAAAGGCTCGCGTGAGGTCGAAATCCGCGCTCGCGTCGGCGGCATCATTGAGCAGCGCAGCTATGAAGAAGGCTCGGTTGTCAAAGCCGGCCACGTGCTGTTCCAGCTCGATGCCAAACCGTTTGAAGCGCAGGTAGCAGCCGCCGATGCCGAACTGGCCCATGCCAAGGCGCAAGCGGCGCAAGCCGAGCGGGAATTGAACCGGTTGAAGCCGCTGGCAGCGGAAAACGCCACCAGCCGCAAAGAACTGGATGATGCCCAATCGGCACATGATTTGGCGCAGGCCGCGGTGAAAGCCGCAGACGCCCGTCTGCGTGAAGCGCGCATTCAATTGGGTTACACCAAAGTCACGGCGCCGATCAGCGGCGTGACCGGGCTGGCGCAGAAATTCGAAGGTGCACTGGTGGCGGCCGGCAGCGATCAGCTGACCACGCTGACCCAGACCGATCCGATGGATGTGCATTTCTCGATGTCGGAAAACGAATGGCTATCGCGGCAAACCGATCTGGCCAATGGCACGCTGCGTGCGCCGAGCGAAACCGAGCTCAGTGTGCAAGTGAAGCTGGCCGATGGCCGGGTGCTGGATCGCGTTGGCAAAGTCAATTTCAACGATGCCCGCATCGACACCGAAACCGGTACTGTCGCGATGCGTGCGCGTTTGCCGAACAGTGACGGCGTGCTGAAGTCGGGCCAATTCGTTCGCGTGATCGTCAACGGCGCGGTGCGCCCGTCCGCGATTCTGGTGCCACAGAAAGCGGTGCTGGAAAGCCCGACCGGTAAATTCGTTTACGTGGTCGGCAAAGGTCAGGACGGTGCTCCGATTGCGGAAATTCGCCCGGTGCAAGTCGGTGAGTGGACCGGTTCCGGCAACGAGCGGTCCTGGATCATCCGCAGCGGCTTGAGCGATGGCGACCGCGTCATTCTGGACAACCTGGTCAAGATCCATCCGGGCGGTCCGATCGGTATTGCCGCCGCGCCGGTGGCCACCGCCGATGCCGCGCCGGTCAGCAGCCAGCCGAACGGTTAAGACACGCAGAGCGAATGCCGACCGGTGTTCGCTCTGTTATTGAGTACAGCGCACGCGTACGCCCGCGTCAGCTGATCCGCACAAGCGTGGATAACGTGTTGTGTGGGTTGCTGCCGGCGCGACGCTGACAGGAACTTCGATCATGTTCTCGCGTTTTTTTATTGACCGGCCGATTTTCGCCACGGTCATCTCTTTGTTCATCATGTTGGCGGGCCTCGCCGCCATGCGCAGTCTACCGATTGCGCAATACCCCGAGATTGCCCCGCCGGTGGTAACGGTTATGGCCGTTTACCCGGGCGCGTCGGCGGAAGTATTGGAGCAAACCGTTGCGGCACCGCTGGAAAACCAGATCAACGGTGTCGAAGACATGCTCTACATGAAATCGACTTCGTCGTCGAACGGTGTCGTGACCATTGAAGTCACTTTTGAAATCGGTGCCGATGTCGACAAAGCCGCCCTGAACGTCAACAACCGGGTCAAGCAGGCCGAAGCGCGTCTGCCGCAGGAAGTGCGTCGGCAAGGCGTGACGGTGGAAAAAGGTTCGTCGTCATTCCTGCAAGTTGTCGCGTTCACCTCGCCGGATGACAGCCTCGACGGCTTGACCATTTCCAACTACGTCACGATGAACGTGCTCGACCGTATCAAACGGATTCCGGGTACCACCAACGTGCAGATCTTCGGCGCCAAAGATTATGCGATGCGGATCTGGGTCAAGCCGGATCAGCTGACCAAGCTGCGTCTGACCACCAGTGATGTTGCGCTCGCCATTCAAGAGCAAAACGCCCAGTTTGCGCCGGGTAAAGTTGGTCAGCCGCCGGTCGGCAATGGTCAGCAACTGGTCTACACGATCACCAGCAAAGGTCGTCTGGCCGATGCCGCTGAGTTTGAACAAATCATTGTTCGCGCCAATCCCGATGGTTCGCTGGTGCGTCTGAAAGACGTCGCTGATGTCGAGCTCGGTTCGAAAGATTATGAGTTCCAAGGCCGGGTCAACGGCAAGAATGCGGTGCTGGTCGGTATCTTCCTGCAGCCGGGGGCGAATGCGCTGGCCGTTGCTGATGAAGTGAACGCCAACATGGATGCACTGGCTGAACGCTTCCCGCAAGGCATGAGCAAGACGGTGGTGTTCGACACCACCCGTTTCGTCGAAGTGTCGATTAAGGAAGTCGGCAAAACGTTGCTCGAAGCGATGGTGCTGGTGTTCCTGGTCGTGTTCCTGTTCTTGCAGAACTGGCGCGCAACATTGATTCCGACCATTGCCGTGCCGGTGTCCCTGATCGGTACCTTTGCCGGTCTGCACATGCTCGGTTATTCGATCAATACCCTGACGCTGTTCGGCATGGTGCTGGCGATCGGTATCGTCGTTGACGATGCGATCGTTGTGCTCGAAAACGTCGAGCGGATCATGCACGAAGAGAAGAAATCCGCTTACGAAGCCGCCATCAAGGCAATGCAGGAAGTGACCGGTCCGGTCGTCGCGATCGTGCTGGTGCTGACCGCGGTGTTCGTGCCGATTGCCTTCCTCGGCGGCCTGGCCGGTGAGCTCTATCGCCAGTTCGCGATCACGATTTCGATTGCCGTGATCATCTCCGGTGTTGTAGCGCTGACGCTGACGCCGGCGCTGTGTGTGCTGATTCTGAAGCACGAGCACAAACAACCGAATCGTTTCTTCGACTGGTTCAATGGCTGGTTTGAGCGGGTGACGCATCGTTATGGCCAAGGTGTGGGCTGGATGCTCAAGCGCGGTACGGTCGGTGCGGTGTTGTTCCTCGGCATGGTCGCGCTGACTGGCGGTCTGTGGAAGAATATTCCGGGCTCGCTGGTGCCGAACGAAGATCAAGGCTGGTTCATGACCGCCGTGATGCTGCCGGATGGTGCCACGCTGGAACGTACTGATGCCGTCGTCAAAGAAGTGGTCGACGCGATCAAGTCGAACGATGCCAATGCTTACGCGATTGCCTTCACCGGTTTCGATTTCCTCGGCGGCGGTTACAAGAACAGCGCTGCGACGATCTTCGTTACCCAGAAGCATTGGGATGAGCGTCCGGGCGTCAACACGGACATGCTGGTCGGCGAGGTCTACATGAAGACCGGCCACATCAAGGAAGCGCTGGTGCTGGCGTTCAACCCACCGCCAATTTTCGGTCTGGGTTCGGCCGGTGGTTTTGAAGTCTTCATCCAGAATCGCGGTGAAGGTGGTGCTGCCCGGTTGCAGGAAGTGACGCAGCAATTCCTGGCGAAAGCCAATCAGGATCCGTTGCTGATGAACGTCGCGACCCTGTGGCGCGCCGGCACTCCGCAGTTGTTCGTCGATGTCGATCGGGAAAAAGCCAAGGCGCTCGGCGTATCGGTTGACGAAGCCTTCGATACGCTGTCGGCGACGCTTGGTACCTACTACGTCAATGACTTCAATAAATACGGCCGGACCTGGCAGGTGCTGATGTCGGCGCATCCGGATTACAAAACCAAGCCGGAAGACATCGGTGCGATCTATGTCCGTTCTGATCGCGGCAAGATGATTCCGTTGTCAGCGTTTACGACCGTCAAGTACACCGCCGGTCCGGACTCGCAGGATCGCTACAACAACCTGCCGGCCGCCAAGATTTTTGGTGGTGGCAAGCCAGGCGTCTCGACCGGCGAAGCGATTGCCCGGGTCGAACAACTGCTGGCCGAAACGCTGCCGAAAGACTTCAGTTACGACTGGACCGGTGCCTCGTTCCAGGAGAAGAAGTCGGATGGGTCGAGCGGTTTTGCGATTGGTCTGGCCGCGATCATGGTGTTCTTGATCCTGGCGGCACAGTACGAGAAATGGTCGCTGCCATTGTCGGTGTTGCTGGCCTTGCCGTTCGGCACGTTCGGTGCGCTGGTCGCAGTCTGGCTGCGTGACATGAGCAATGATGTGTATTTCCAGATCGGTCTGGTGACACTGCTTGGTCTGGCAGCGAAGAACGCGATTCTGATCGTCGAATTCGCGATGATGAAGAAAGACGAAGGACTCAGCACCGTTGATGCGGCGATGGAAGCGGCGCGGCTGCGGTTCCGGCCGATTCTGATGACCTCGCTGGCATTCATTCTCGGCGTGTTGCCGCTGGCTTTCTCGTCTGGCGCTGGCGCCGGTGCGCGGGTGGCAGTCGGTACCGGGGTGATGGGCGGTATGTTGGCCGCGACCTTCCTCGCGATCTTCTTCGTGCCCTTGTTCTTCAAATTCATTACCGATTTCCGCCTGCGCCGTTCGCGTGCGAGCGTGGCAGTGAAACCGGAGGTGGCTCATGATTAAGCAGGTTATGTCGACCCAAGGTCGTCGTTTGGTCGTGTCGGTACTGGCACTGGCGGTGCTCGCCGGTTGCGCGATCGGTCCGGATTATCAACGACCGGAGTTGGAGTTGCCGGAGCAATGGCAAGCCGCGCCGACCGCCGTTGAGCAAGTGCAACTGGCGCAGTGGTGGCAAAGCTTCAACGATCCGGCGCTGAATGCGCTGATCGCGGAAAGCTTGGCGAATAACAGCAATTTGAAATCAGCGGTCGCGGCAGTGAATGCTGCAGCGGCGCAGCTGCAATTGGCGCGTGCCGATTACTGGCCGACGGTCGATCTCGGTGTCAGCGGCACCAAGACTCGCAACAGTGAAGCGGTGACGCCAGCCGGGCAGGCGCTGCGCACCGAGATCTATCAGGCCGGCTTGCAGCTGGATTATGAGTTCGATCTCTGGGGCAAGATCCGCCGCGCCAATGAAGCGGCCCTGGCGGAACTGGAAGCCAGTGTCGCGGCGCGCGATGCCGTGCAAGCAGCGTTGGCAGCCAATGTCGCGCAAGCGTATTTTCAAGCGCGGGCTTTGGATAAACAGATCGCCTTGGCCGAGCAGACGCTGACCACGCGCACAGAGAACGTGCGCCTGCAACAGAAGCGGCTCGATAGCGGTTTGATCTCGCCTTACGATTTCGAACAGGCGCGCAGCGAAGCGGAAGCCATTGCCGCGCAACTGCCGGCACAGAAATCGGCGCGAGCAAAAGTGCAGACCGCGTTGGCGGTGCTGCGCGGGCAGTCGCCCAAAGCGATGGTCAGCGAATGGCAGCAATACGGCAGCAACGGCGCGCAAGCCTTGCCCGCCGCACCGACCGTGCCGATGGATCTGCCGTCGCAGCTGCTGTCGCGGCGGCCGGATGTCCGGCAGGCCGAAGCCCGCCTGCAAGCGGCCAATGCTCGCATCGGTGTCGCCAAGGCCGGTTACTTGCCGTCGTTGTCGTTGACTGGTTTTGCCGGTGGCGTTTCCGAGGCGCTCAGTGATGTGTTGGACGCGCCGGCCAAGGCCTGGGAAGTGGCATTGGGTCTGTCGCAGCCGCTGACCAGTCTGTACCGGGTCAATGCCAATGTTGGCAGCGCAGAAGCGCAAGCCCAGGCGCAAACGGCCGCGTATGTGAATGCCGTGCAAACCGCCTTCAAGGAAACGCTTGATGCGCTGAGCACGCTCAGCAGCACGCGTGAGATCCAGGCCGCGCAGCAGCGCCGGGTCGAAGCGTTGAGCAACGGTTATCGGGTCGCCAAGCTGCGTTACGATGCCGGCCGCATCGGCTATCTGGAGTTGCTCGATGTCGAGCGGCAGTTGCGTCAGGTGGAGCAGGAGCAGGTACAAGCTCAGCTCGATCAGCTCAATGCGACGGTCGATCTGTATCGCGCACTCGGTGGTGGTTGGGCCGCGAGCGATGCGGCGGTTGCCAGTAACTGAGATGGGCATCAAGCAAAAAGGGCGACTGATCAGTCGCCCTTTTTCTTTTCTGCTGGCCACGCATTTCTGGTACGTCGAGCTGTCGGCAAGCAACCAAGCCATCTGAACATTTCTGTTTTTAGAACGCTTTGCGAAAACGCCAGGGAAACAGATGCAGGCGGCACCAATTCGGCTTATCTGATCTACAGGCCAATCTGGCCACGATCAGGAGGAGTGCCGCTGTGACCGTTGCAAGGACCGTCGAACCGTCGGCCGATGCCGATGCGCCTGTTGCCTGCAGTACGTGCCGGCTCGAAATACCGCTCAGTGCCGCGATGACGCCCGAGGGCGAGCAGTATGTCGAGTACTACTGTGGGCTGGACTGTTACGAAACCTGGTTTCACAAGCAATGCGAGGCCGAGTACCCGGCGTTCAGCCATTACGAGTGGCCAAGCCCGCGCGCCTGGCGCTAACCGAATCGCCACCCTGCAGC
>CAMLNB010000119.1 GCA_946481205.1 uncultured Kangiella sp.
AAGCTGGTGCCGGCGTAGTTGGCTTCGTAGCCGAGCACGCGGTCGAGTTCGAGCGGGTGACCGACCGATTCGTGCGTGGTCAGGTACATATGCTCTGGCGACAGCACCAGATCGTACTTGCCAGCTTCGACCGATTTGGCGGTCAGTTTTTCTTTGGCCTGACGACCGGCCGCGCGGGCATCCTCAATGATGTCGTAGCTGTTCTTGTACAACGTCGTGACACCGCCAGCGGCTTGAATCTTGTCTTCGGCCTTGCCGTCGAGCCACTCATAACCACGACCGACCGGCGCACCCAGCGATTGCCGCGAACGGAATTTGCCCGTGGTTTTGTCAACAGCGGTAGCGAAGAACGGCACCCAGAGACGGTGCACGTCTTGATCGATGTACGAGCCGTCGGTCGAGGCGAAATATTTCTGCTGGTTGACTTGGAACATGACCGACTGGATGAAGCTGGCGCCGGCATCGAGGCTGGCCTTGTTGGCGGCGATCAGCAAATCGGCTTTTTCTTTGACCGGCACATTGCGCCAGTCTTTGACGAACGGTGTTTTCCAGCTGACTTCACCGACACCTTTAACGGCGGCGAGTCGTACCGGCTCGGTCAGCAAGCGACTGTTGGCCTTGGCGATGGCAACGGCCTGATGCGCGGCGGCGGCAATCGCGTCCTTGGTCAGTGAATTGGTCGCTGCAAAGCCGTAGCAGCCGTTGGCGACCACGCGCACGCCAGCACCGAGCGATTCGGTGTTGACGACGTTTTCGACGTTCAAATCGCGCGTCGTAATGAATTGGTTCAGGTAGCGACCAATACGCACATCGCAGTACGAGGCACCAGCCTTGGTCGCGGCATTGAGCGCCGCATCGGCCAGTTCTTTCTTGAAAGCGACAGCCATCGGCGCTTTGAGTTCTTCGGCCGCCACTGCTCGGCCCATAACCGGCACAACCATCGTGCCGACACCGATACCGGTGATTTTCAGAAATTCGCGTCGTTCCATTCTTGTCTCCTGGCACCCGATGGGTTTGTTCTACTGCGCACTGGTTCAGTACAGCTGGGTTCTACTACACCTGGGTGCCGGGTAAGCTAGCACCGCCGGTCAGCCGAGCTTTCCGACGAGACGTTTGCATTTGTTACCAAGTTTGTCTGGCGCTTGAGATCTGGCCCTACCAGCCTCAACCGAGCTTGCGCGCCGTGTTGATGACGTTGATGCCATCAAAACGCACGGTTGATGAGCCGTGCGATACCGCGCTGACCTGACTGGGCTGGCCTTTGCCGTCAAAAAACGAACCGCCCATGCGCCAGTCGCGCTCATCGCAAATGGCCGTACAGGCATTCCAAAACTCGAGCGTATTGGCCTGATAGGCGACGTCCTCGAGCATATTGGTAATTTTCCCATCTTTGATTTCATAGAACAGCTGACCGCCGAACTGGAAGTTGTAGCGCTGCTGATCAATCGAATAGGAACCTCGACCGAGGATGTAAATGCCCTTTTTGACGTCCTTGACCATTTCGTCCGGGGTCAGGCGCTCTTTACCCGGGGCCAGCGACACGTTCGGCATGCGCTGGAACTGCACACTGCTCCACGAGTCGGCATAGCTGCAGCCCTGCGAGTCTTTCTCGCCGATCATATGCACCTGATCCCGGGTGGCTTGGTAATTGACCAAGATGCCGTCCTTGACCAGATCCCAGCGCTTGCACGGCACGCCTTCATCGTCATAGGCCACGGCGCCGAGCGAGCCGGGTTCGGTTTTGTCGGCATAGAAATTGACGATCTTCGAACCGTATTGAAATTTCTTGCTCTGCCACTTGTCGAGCGTGGCAAAACTGGTGCCGGCGTAATTGGCTTCGTAGCCCAGCACCCGATCCAGCTCGAGCGGATGCCCGACCGATTCGTGGGTGGTCAGGAACAAATGTTCCGGCGACAGCACCAGATCGTATTTGCCGGGCTCAACTGATTTGGCGGTCAGCTTCTCTTTGGCCTGACGGCCGGCCGCGCGCGCATCTTCGATGATGTCGTAGCTATTTTTGTACAGCGTGGTGATACCGCCCGCGGCCTGGATCTTGTCTTCGGCCTTGGCATCGAGCCATTCGTAACCGCGGCCCACCGGTGAACCCAGTGCTTGCCGCGAGCGGAATTTGCCGGTGGTTTTGTCAACCGCGGTCGCGGTAAATGGTGTCCAAATCCGGTGAATGTCCTGATCGATGTAGGAGCCATCGGTCGAGGCAAAATACTTCTGCTGATTGATCTGGAAAATTTGCGAACGCATGAAACTGGCGCCAGCGTCGATACCGGCTTTGTTGGCTGCCAGCAGCAACTCCACTTTCTCTTTGACGGGAATCAGTCGCCAGTCTTTGACGATCGGCGTCTTCCAGCTGACTTCGCCGACGCCTTTGACCGCTGCCAGCCGTACCGGCTCCAACTGCAAGCGGCTATTGGCCTTGGCGATCGCGACGGCCTGCACAGCGGCGGCAGCCAGGGCATCTTTGCTGAGCACATTGGTGGCGACAAAACCATAGCAGCCGTTGGCGACAACCCGGACACCGGCGCCGATCGATTCGGCATTGGTGATGTCCTCGACATTCAGATCGCGCGTGGTGATGAATTGATTCAGATACCGACCGATGCGGACATCACAATAGCTGGCGCCGGCTTTGGTCGCCGCGTTGAGCGCGGCATCGGCCAGTTCTTTCTTGAAAGCCACAGCCATCGGCGCCTGCAACTGCTCGGCGGCGATCGACTGGCCGACCGGCAACAACATTGCGCCGGCACCGATACCGGTAAATTTCAGGAAATCACGTCGTTCCACGGCAAGCTCCTCAACGTTGACATCACGGCGGCTGGCGCCCCTCGTGAACGGCTGTTAGGGTAAGAGGCAGCGATTGGCTGATCGGCAATCAGCGAACGCTCGTATCGAGAGCCGTCGACAATGCCGCAAAACCTTGGTGGAGAGCAAGTCAATGACCATTGCTTATAGCTGCGTACTGCTCGCGGTGCTGCTGCCTTATCTCTGGGTGGGCTATGCCAAATTCAGCAGCCGTGGCTACAACAATCGTGCACCGCGGCCATTTCTGGCCAAACTGGAGGGCCGGCAAGCCCGGGCGAACTGGGCGCATCTGAATGCTTTCGAAGCACTGCCACCGTTCATTGCCGCCGTGCTGTTTGCTCAGCTGAGCGGTGTCGGCACTGAACTCATCAATGGTCTGGCGTTGCATTTCATTTTCTGGCGCCTGGCCCATGGCGTGACTTATATCGCCGACAAACCGCTGGCCCGTTCGATCAGCTGGGCCTTGGCGCTGCTGACCGTGATCGCGTTGTTCGTACTGGCTATCAGTAAGAGCGCCGCCGCTTACTGACGCCGATCATCAACCACCACCGTGAAGGCGATCTGATCATGGATCGCCTGCCGGTTGGCATCCCAGTACACCTGGGCAAAACCAAGCAGGCCCGTGGCGAAACCGGCGGCATAACCGCCGTAACGATTGAAGCTTTCCCAGACGGTGATCGGCTTGCCGTTGAGCTTCATCACGCGCAAACCAAACATCCGCTTGCCAAGGGTCTGACCGCCTAACCAGGCTGTCAGCAGTGAAAAATAAACCGCGCCCCAGCCAAAACCGAAACCGATATCGTCGAGCAGCTGCTGACCCGTTTCGAGCACGCTGAACACTTCCTGCTCTTCTTTCAACACGGCATTTTCAGCGCGCAGCGCTTTCACTTCCAACTCCAGTGGCGACAGCGTCGGCGCAGCTATCGCGGCTTCAACCGCTTGCTCGGCGACTTCCTTTTGTTTTTTGCGCGGCGGATCGTCATCAAACAACCAGTCGAAGGCCATCAGCGCTGCCCAGCCAATGAAAAACGCCATCATGATTGCAGGCAGTTTGCCAACGCTGGCCAGCTGGCCGTTACCTTCGCCGTTTTGCCGCTTGCGCTTGTTGATCATCTGGTAGCTCATCACCGCCAACGCAACCGCCAGCAGAAAACTGCTGGCCTGACTGAGCATGCCGACGATCGCTCCATCGATCACCCAGGCCCAGATTCGCGCCTGCGGTTTGGCCAGCGGCTTGCCAAGCATTTCCGGCGCAACAAAAAACGCTTCCGGCGTGACCCGGTCACGCGGGTCGGCCGTGGCGGCACCGGCCTGTGCGCTGGCGCGCGACGTTGATTGGGTTGGGCTGACGGTTTGTGCGGGCGTCACCGCAGGAATCAGCGTGGTGCCGTGCTTGTCGCCTTGCTGAGCGCCGTTCGCTTGCGCGTCGTTGCGATTCGCGTCGTTGCCTTGGGGGTCGTTGGTTTGCGGGTTCATGACGAAGTCCTGCAAATGTCAGCTGCGGAAACTGGCTGGCATCATCGGCAATAAAAAAGGCGACCGCAAGGGTCGCCTTTTTCGCTACTGACAACTCAGTTCTGTTGCATCGGCACCAGATCCAGTTCGACCCGGCGGTTGGCCGAGCGACCCGATTCGGTTTTGTTGTCGGCAATCGGCATGCTGCTGCCGTAACCGCGCGCCGACAGACGCTCACTCGCCACGCCCTGCGAGCGCAGGTAATTGGCGACGCTTTGCGCACGCTGCTGCGACAAGGTCTGGTTGTAATCGGCCTTGCCGGTGCTGTCGGTGTGGCCCGAAACCATCAGCGTGGTGTCGTCAAATTCGGCCAGCACTTTCGATACAGAACCCAGCACCGGATAGAAATCATCCTTAATCGCCGACTGGTTGGTCGGGAACGTGATATTGCCCGGCATCACCAACTTGATCTCATTGCCGATGCGCTGCACGCGCACGCCAGTGCCTTCGAGTTCCTGGCGCAGCTTGGCTTCCTGGGTGTCCATGTAGACACCGACGCCAGCGCCAATCAAACCGCAACCGGCGGCGTATTTCAGCGCGGTTTCACGGTCTTTGCGGCTGCCAAGCGCCGCGCAAACGGCAGCGGAGATACCGCCGTATTTGACCGCTTTGCTGGCTTGTTTTTCACCAGTATACGGGTTGACAGTACAGCCGTTCAGCAGCAGGGCGCCGCAAGCAGCGGCAGTCAGAAGCGTCAGTTTGAATTTCATCGCGGCTATCCTCTCACTATGAATTTTTCCGGCAGGTTACCGATGGCCCGGTGCCACAACCCGCCGGTCGACCGGCAGTCTCGGTCGGCCGGGGTGAATTGTAGCTGAATCCCCCCGCCATCCCGCGACCTGCCACTCAATTTGCCGGTGCAATCCGTTTTATGGTGTGCTGGCGCTCACCGCTGGTGCCGCTGGGCTTGCGTCTTTCGGGCCACCGAGATGGCGCTGGAAGAAATCGGTGATCTGACTGAACAAGTGCAAGCGCAGATCGCGACCGCTAATCCCATGCTTGCTACCAGGGTATAGCATCAGCTCGAACGGTTTGTTCTTGCGCTGCAGCACATTCATCAGCTCGGCGGCATGCAGGAACAGCACATTGTCATCGGCCATGCCGTGCACCAACAGCAGCTTGCCTTTCAGCTGTTCAACATACGGCATCACGGCGCTCTTGCGATAACCGTCTTTGTTCTCATCCGGATGACCGAGATAGCGCTCGGTGTAATGGGTGTCATACCAGGCCCAATCGGTGACTGGCGCGACGGAGACACCGACATGGAAATCCTGCGGCGCTTGCATCAGCATCATCAGGCTCATGTAACCGCCGTAACTCCAGCCGAACACACCGATGCGCTCGCCATCGACCTGCGGCAGGCTGCGCAAGAACGTCACGCCAGCTTGCTGATCCTGCACCTCGACCGCGCCAAGATGACGATGAATCGGCGCTTCAAACCGGACACCTCGGCGATTGGTGCCGCGATTGTCGAGCGAGAACACAAAGAAGCCTTTCTGCGCCATCAGCTTGTGCCAGAAACCGTTGCGGCTATCCCAACTCTTTTGTACGCGGGCGCCGTGCGGACCGCCGTAAACATCAACAATCACCGGATACTTTTTGCCCGCTTCGAGCTTGGCCGGCTGGTACAGGCGATAGTACAAATCCTGGCCATCAGCGGCTTTGATGCTGCCGAACACCGGCTGCACATCGCTGTCGAGATACGGCGCGTACGGGTGGCTTTCGTTCAGGCTGTTATCGAGTAGCAGCGTTGCCAGGCTGCCATCGCGGCGATGCAAGCTGACCCGTGGCGGCTGACTCGGTGACGAGAAATCATCGAGAAACCATTCGCCATCATCAGACACGGTGGTGTTGTGCCAACCTTCGCCACTGCTGACTTTCTGAATAGCTCCGCCATCCAGCGACACGGTATACAGATGCTGCTCCAGCGGCGAATCGGCGTAACCACTGAACCAGATCCGGCCGGCGGCTTCGTCAACCGCTTTGATTTCCTCGATCTGCCACGGCCCTTCGGTCAGCGGTTTGATCAGCTTGCCGCTGCGCTCGTAGAGATACAGGTGCTTGTAACCGCTGCGCTCGGACGCCCAGATAAACTGCGGTTTGCTTTTCAGGAAACGCAGATCGGAATGCAGGTTGACCCAAGTTGGGCTGGTTTCACTGATCAGCGTTTGGCTGCGGGCACTGAGCGTGTCGTAGATGATCAGATCGAGCTTTTTCTGATCGCGGCTCTGGCGCTGAATGGCCAGCTGACGCGAATCCGGTAACCAATCGACCCGCGCCAGATAAATATCCGGGTCCTTGCCCAAATCGATCCAGTTGATGTGGCCATCAAGCAGATCCAGCACGCCGAGCTGCACCTTCGCATTGGCTTTGCCGGCACGCGGGTAACGCTGACTGACCACGGTCAAGCCATCTTTGCCTTGCTCGTAGCGCTGCTCAATGCCAATCGCCGATTCATCCACTCGGGTGAAGGCCAGAAACTGATCGTTCGGCGACCACCAGTAACCGGTATCACGATCCATTTCTTCTTGGGCAACAAATTCGGCCATGCCGAACTTGATCGGACCGCCGCCTTCGAGCGTCAGCTGACGCTCACGGCCAGTGCTGGTATCGACAATGAACAAGTTCTGTTCGCGGACAAACGACACGAACCGACCGAGCGAAGAAAATCGGACATCGGTGACATCGCCGCCTTCGCCAAGCACGCGGGTCGCATTGCTGCCGGCATCCGGCGTATGCAAATACAACTGGCCAGCAAGCGGGAACAGCAGCGATTGCCCGTCAGGCGACCATTGATAACTGACGATGCCGGAGCCGGTCACGCGCTGACGTTCGCGACGGGCCTGCTCTTCGGCCGACAGATTTTCTTCACCACCGGTCAACGCATTGGCATCGACCAGCATGCTGGTTTCGCCAGTGGCCGTCAGGTACTGCCACAGATCCAGCCGTTCACCTTCGCTGGCGCGCAAAAACGTAATGCGCTGGCTATCCGGTGAAATCGCCGGCGCTCGCAGCACCGGTCCGGACAGCGCCGGATCTTGATACAAGCGCTCCAGCGTCAACTGCTCAGCACGCACCTGACCTCCCATACCGCTGCCGACCGCAGCCAGCAGCACGACACGATTCAATACCACGCTCGCCCAACGCAACATCATTCGACCTTGCTCTATCGTCGGCAGGAAAGCGCCTATTCTGGCCAGCTGAGGCCGCTGAAACAACCGAAACTGTTGTCTGGGCTACTGGAATAACGGCTCGCCCAGAAACATTGGGTTTCCCGGCGGCCAATGGCGGCGCGACCTCAGATGCCGGATAATGCCGCGTCTGCCCTCGCTGTAAGCCCACCATGCACACCATTTCCGGCCGCTGGCAACTCGGTCTGCTGCTCTCGCTTTGCACCGCGCTGCTCTGGGGCGTGCTGCCATTGGCCCTGAAAACCCTGCTCGGCCAGCTCGATGCCGTCAGCATCACAGCGTTCCGGTTTCTGACTGCCGCTGTGGTCATGGGCGTGTGGCTGCGCTGGCGTGGCCAACCGCTGCACTGGCGCGCGCTGCGCGACAAGAAAGTCTTGTTGTTGTTTGTCATTGCCGTGCTCGGCATTGTCGGCAATTACGTCTGTTACCTGATCTCAGTCGATCACATCAGCCCAGCCGGCGCCCAGACCTTGATTCAGATGGCGCCGCTGCTGCTGCTGCTCGGCAGTGTGCTGATTTACCGCGAACCGTTCGGTCGCGGCCAGTGGCTCGGCTTCGCGGTGTTTGTCGCCGGACTCGTGCTGTTTTTCAATCAGCGTATTGTCGCCATTGCCGAGCATCCCGGCTTCGTTGTCGGTCTGTTGTGGATGATTGTCGCGTCAATCACCTGGGCGGCGTACGCACTGGCGCAAAAAGCGCTGCTGAAAACCTGGCCCTCACCGGTGATCATGTACCTGATCTACATCGTCGCCAGTGTCTTGCTGCTGCCGTTCAGCCATTTCTCGGTGCTGCCGGCGTTGGATGGCCTCGGCTGGGCGCTGCTCTTGTTTGCCTGCGCCAACACCTTGATCGCCTACGGTGCGTTTGCCGAAGCACTGGCGCACTGGGAAGCCTCGCGAGTCAGCGCGACACTGGCGCTGACACCGCTGATCACCATCGCCGCCGGCGCGCTGCTCAATCACTTGCTGCCCGGTAGTGTCGTACTGGAACCGCTAAACGCGTGGAGCTATCTCGGCGCCTTGATGGTGGTTGCCGGTTCGATGGCGGCCGCGCTACTGCGCAAATAGCCGATTCACTCAGCCAGGCGCGCCGCCAAACGGCGGTCGCGCTGGCGCAGAAAATCCTCAACCGCATCGGTATAAGCCGATGGCAGACCAAGCTGCAGATTGATGTCGCGATGGCTCAGATCCTGCGGCAGCACCGTCACCACAGCACCAAGTGAACGCGCTTTGGTCGCGAAGGCTTGTGCTTGCTCGCAGGCAATCTCGCGACGCGTCGAACACACCGCCAACATCGGTGGCATCGCTGCCGTCAGCACGTGATACGGCGACGCGGCGCGCCAGACTTCGCGCTGGTCACCAAACGCCTTGTCGTATAAACGGAAGTGGCGCTTGTCCATGATGGCTTCAACATTGAACGCGGCACTGTCCAGTGCAACCGTTGCCAGTAGCGGTGCGATACCTGCGCGCTTGCCAATCTCCGCCGATGCGCTGAGCAAAGCCACCAGATGCGCGCCAGCGGAGTGACCGATCAGCACGACGGCTGATGGGTCGCCGCCCCACTCCTTGGCGTGACGCTGCACAAATGCCACCGCTGCCGCGACGTCGTTGGCCTGCATCAACGGCGATGCCTCGGGCAACAATCGATAATTGACCGACAGCACGATAAAGCCTTTCGCCGTCCAGCGGCGGACCTTGTTCTCGACGACAGCTCGCGAGGCTTTGTCACCATGCGCCCAACCGCCACCGTGCACTAACACGAGCAATGGCGCATCGCGTGCTGCCGCAGGGCGATACCGATCCAGCCGCTGTCTGGGTTCGCTGCCATAAGCCAGATCGCGCTGCAGCTCAACGCCGGCCGGCAAGGCAAATGCCGCTACGCTGTCCGAGCGGTCATCCTCTAACGCATCGCCAAGGACCGGATTCGGTATCGCGAAGCAGCACAGCAAGATCAAACCGAGAACGTGCTTATGCGTCGTTATCACAGCCATCGCCCTTCACAAACCGCCATACTTGAACGGACTCAACGCGCGACGATGAGATCGGTTGACAGAAAAAAGCCCAGGACACGCTGTGTCCCGGGCTTCTTACAAGCGAATGTGCGAACCGTGCTTACAGCAGCAAACGGCGGATATCGGCAAGATTCTTCGCGAGATGGGTGATGAAGCGAGCACCGACCGCACCATCGATAACGCGATGGTCGTACGACAGCGACATCGGCAGCATCAGCCGCGGCACGAACTGCTTGCCGTCCCAAACCGGTTTCATGCTGCTCTTGGACAGGCCAAGAATCGACACATTCGGCCAAGCCACGATCGGCGTGAAATACGTACCGCCAATACCGCCGAGTGACGAGATGGTGAACGTCGAGCCCTGCATCGCATCGGCACCGAGTTTCTTGTCGCGCGCTTTCTTGCTGATCTCGGCCAGTTCTTCCGACAGCTGGAACACCGATTTCTTGTCGACATCGCGCACCACCGGCACCACCAGGCCATCCGGCGTATCGACGGCGACGCCGATATGCCAGTATTTCTTCAGCACCAGTGTTTCGCCGTCCGGCGCCAACGAGGCATTGAAGCTCGGGAAGGCTTGCAGCGTGTTGACCACCGCCTTCATGACGAATACCAGCGGGGTCAGCTTGATGCCGCGCTTTTCCGCTTCGTCTTTCAGTGATTGCCGGAATGCTTCCATTTCGGTGACATCCGCATCTTCATGCTGGGTCACATGCGGAATGGTCAGCCAGTTACGGTGCAGGTTGACGCTGGAGACTTTCTGGATCCGCGTCAGCTGTTTGGTTTCGACTTCGCCCCATTTGCTGAAATCAATGGTCGGCAGTTCCGGCATGCCGGCACCGCTGCTGGCCACCGGCTTCGGTCGATTCAGTTCAAACTTGACGAAGGACTGAATGTCCTCCTTCATCACCCGACCTTTCGGCCCCGTGGCGTTGACCTTGGCCATGTCGACGCCAAGCTCGCGGGCAAAACGGCGAATCGCCGGCGAAGCGTGAACAATTTTCTCGCCCGCCGGACGACGCTCATACGGGTAATCCGGCACCGGTGCGGCGCGATCACCACTGATCGCCGGCATCGCCGACGTTACCGTGCTCGTTGCGGCGCTGGACGCGCTCGCTGCCACACTCGGCGCGGTTGCCGGCACGGGCGCAGTCGCGGCACCACCAGCGACTTTGATCACACCAATCACGCTGCCTTGCGAAACCTTGTCGCCAACTTTCAGCGCAATCGACTCGACGACACCGCTGACCGGTGACGGCACATCCATCGTGGCTTTTTCGCCTTCGACAACGATGAGCGTGTCATCTTTGTTGACGCTGTCGCCCACCTTGACGGCGATTTCGATCACATCGACATTCTTGGCGTCACCGAT
>CAMLNB010000120.1 GCA_946481205.1 uncultured Kangiella sp.
CGCCGCACTTCCTGCGTGGCTTTGCTGTTGCCGACCAGGCTGCGGAACAATTCGACCGGCCGATCGCCGACCCGGATCGCATGCTGGTTGTTGCGGCAAACTTGGCATTGATGCAGCAAATCAAGCAGCTGGGCATAGCGGAGCGGCATGTCCATGGTGCCGACCACATGCGGTTGCAACACCGGCTCCAGCTGGGCCATGGCGATCCCGCCGCTCAGCAGCAATACCGGCGCCTGCCGATCATGTTGATGCAGCGCTTGCAAGACCGTCTTGTTGTCGCCACCGCTGAGCGAACCGAGCACCACACCGAGATAGCGTCGATTTTCCGTCAGCAATTCGCGGTAGTTTTGGCTGTCGGCCAGCGAGCAGGCTTCACCGAGAAACTCCAGGATGATGCCCAATCGCTGTCGGCGTTCTGCATCATCGTCCAGCACCAACAACTGCATTTCCCGCCACACGATGTGAAATCTCCAGAAAAACAGCGACAGTTCAATAGCTTGGGATAAGGGATAGAAGACGCATCGAGTATTGTCAAATTCTTGGCAGAATTTTTTTGCTGGCGGCGGCAAGTCTGCGGAACGGAGGATCGAGTTGGTACGGAAGTATTCCACCTTGCAGCACAAGCAAGGCTCATGTGAGTAAAGCGATTGTCGCCTGCGGCTGATGCCAACAAGCGGATTCTGATTGATGACATGGCTGGCGAAAAAACCGCCAAAAAAGAAAGGGGCTTAAGTCACCCTAAGCCCCTTACCGTACGACTGAAGCCGTGATCCCTGAAGTGTTCTCAGCACCGCAAGGTACGTCTTCGTGAAGCCTGATCACCATCGGATGTTCTCAGCACCCGGCAGCTACGGCCTCGCTTTTCTCCGGAGATGTCACCGATCCGCAAATGGAGACCTATCAGGGACTTGGCATTCGTGTCACGGGACGCCCAATGTTCAGCAATCAGCGTGCCAACTGCGCTACAAGCGCTAGCCAATACACCGCGACCTGCGTTTTCTCTCGGGAAATTAGGCCTTTTTCCGGTTACTGCAGGATCCATTCCCTGTGCAAGTGGTCGCCAGTGCGCGCAAATTGGCGTATCGACGCGGCACAGCCGAACGCCATGCCCCGTCGCCTGGCGGCAAGCTTTTGCCGCCACCGGCAAGCCATCGCAGCGCAACTTGCCGCAGCGCCAAGCCTTATTAAATGGACGCCCGACCTGCATCGTCGGCCGGCACAGTCCGTAGCGGCGCGAATCCGTTGCTGCCTGACAGGCGCGGCCATCGCCCGCGCAGTTCTCCACGACGGTCGCTCACCGTCAGCCACGTTTGATTTTTCCTGCCGAAAAATTTTTCTCAAGTTTGGCAAAACGCGGTCGATACCTTGGCTGAGCGAGTTGTGTCTCAGCATGACGCGCTTCACGTGGCAGGAATGTTCTCAGTGTTCCCCACGGCAGGCAGGGGTGTTCTCAGCTCCACCAGCCGACTAACACGAAAGGATGTTCCTGCTTTTTTGCGTCCGCAATTTGCTGCTCTCAATCAGCAGGTGCGGTCGCGAAGTCCCAGCACGAACTCCTTTCCGACACCGGCAACTTTGTAAGCGTCTTGAAGCCAGCAGGCCTGACGCGTCGAAGAGTGAGGAGTAAGAAATGGGAAGCGTGATCGCCACCAACATTGCGTCCATCAACGCCCAGCGTAATTTGTATGGGACGTCGAACGGACTCAACGTAACCTTCCAGCGATTGTCGTCCGGCTTTCGTATCAACACCGCCAAAGACGATGCCGCGGGACTGCAAATCTCCAACAAACTGGGCTCGCAAATCGGCGGCCTGACCGTTGCCGCGCGCAACGCCAACGACGGCATTTCACTGTCGCAAGTGGCGGAAGGTGCGGTCGGTGAGGCCACCACGTTGTTGCAACGGATGCGGGATCTGGCCGTGCAATCGGCCAACGGCAGCAACGGCCCGTCTGAACGCGCCGCACTGCAACAGGAGGTTGCGCAGCTGAAATCAGAACTGAACCGGATCGCCGAAACCACCCGCTTTGGCAGCGCTGTGCTGCTGAACGGTTCATTCGGTTCGCGCTCGTTCCAGGTCGGCGCCAACGCCTTCGAAACGATCAGCGTGACAATGGGCAACGTCCGCGCCGACGCCACTGGTTCGTACCGTGTTGACACCAGTGCCGGCGTGAACTTGCTTGATGCGTCGGCGACATTGACAGATAACGCTGCCAACGCGGTCAACGCTGTTGCCGGGGACACCATTACGCTGTCGGGCTTCCTGGGCACGCAGGACATCACCTACCCTGCTGGTGCCACCGCGCGCGACATTTCCAACGCGGTGAACTTTGTCTCCAGTGAAACCGGCATCAATTCCAGTGCCCGCTCAGTCGCGCAACTTTCGACACTGGCGCTACCGGGCACGCTGTCATTCCAGCTGTACGGCTCCAACACCGACACGACCAATCCGATCATCATTTCGGCAACCGTGACGGATGTGGACGATCTGACGTCCATCGCCGATGCCGTCAACCGTGTCAACGCCGAAACCGGCATCTCTGCCGAGATCGTGGTGGACCCGGCAACTGGCGACAAAAACGTGCATCTGATCAGCGAAACCGGCACCGATATCAAAGTCGTTGATTTCAACAACAGCGCTGGCGCCAACGGCACCATTGCGCTGACACCGCAAGATTTCAACGGCGAAGCACTGGCCGGTTCGACTGCAGCGACATTGGTCCCGGGCTCGGCAACCGACTCCGCCGTTGTCGCTGGCATGGTGCGCTTTGACTCCAGCCGTTCGTACACGGTGACGTCGCTGGCTGCCGATATTTTCGCCGCCATCGGCACCCAAAGCGCGGGCTTGGAGAACGTCGCCAACTTGAGTGTGGCAACCGCCATCGGCGCTCAGGAATCCATCATCATCATCGATAAAGCGATCGAAGCGATCGACTCGGTGCGCGGTGATTTGGGTGCCGTGCAAAACCGGTTCATCAGCACGATCTCGAACTTGAACAGCGTCAACGAGAACGTTGCTGCGTCGCGTTCGCGCATCCGGGACACCGACTTCGCCCAAGAAACGGCGAACCTGTCGAAGTTCCAGGTGTTGCAACAAGCCGGCCTGTCAGTACTGGCGCAAGCCAATGCCCAGGGCCAGTCCGTCCTTCAATTACTGCAAGGATGAAAACCATGACCGCCAAAACGGTCGCCGGCAATCCTGGCGCTTACCGGCGACAAACCAGCATGACCCCGACTGCAGCAGGTTCCAGGACCGCTCAGTCAGCACCGCCCGCATCAGCAGTACAGGTAGCAATACCTGCAGTACCCCAAGCCCTTACCGACGACGACTCCGCAGGACAGGGCTGAGGGTTTTCTCAGGACCGCTCAGCCACCTGAACCCCGCTCCGGCGGGGTTCAGGCCGGCGCCGGAGCCCACAGCCAAGGGCTTGGTCAGCGGTTAGAGATGAAGGTACCAGTTGCGTCCCCAAGGCCAGCTTGATCGGCTCTGTGACAAAAAACTGACAGAATTTTTTTTCGGCGTTCGCAGTTTCGGTAAGTAACTGATTCACCGACCCCCTTCGGGTTCTGCCATTCACGCAAGGCAGACGCCCGCGTTCGTCATTGCAAAATCCCTTTAAAGTTTCCCGAAACGGTCCCGATAACCTGTCCGGACCGGCCCTGCGTTCTCAGCGCGGGCCGGACTAGACAGGTTGCGAAGTGCTCAGTAATGCAGTTCAGAGCTACGTGACCGGCGTCGGCGGGCAGCTTTCTCAGAGCACCTGCCAGCGTCTCGTAACTTTGTAGGCCCCGCTTTCTCAGAGTGGGACATCGAAGGAGACCTATCATGGGCAACGTCATTCAGACGAATGCGTCCTCGCTTAACGCTCAGCGTAATCTGCTGGGTACCAGTAATGCTCTTGGCACCGTGTTCCAGCGCCTGTCGTCCGGTTTCCGGATCAACAGCGCCAAGGACGATGCTGCCGGTCTGCAGATCAGCAACCGCCTGAGCTCGCAAATCGGTGGTCTGTCGGTCGCCGTGCGTAACACCAACGACGGTATCTCGCTGGCACAAACCGCGGAAGGTGCACTGCAGGAAAGCACCAACATTCTGCTGCGGATGCGTGACCTCGCGGTGCAATCGGCCAACGGCTCGAACGGCGGTAGCGAACGCGCCGCGCTGCAACAAGAAGTCAACCAGCTCAAACAAGAGCTGACCCGTATCGCCGAAACCACTACCTTCGGCTCGCGCAAGATTCTGGACGGTACTTTCGGTTCGGAAGCCTTCCAAGTCGGCGCCAACGCCTTCGAAACCATCAATGTGACCTTGGGTAACTACAAGGCCAACAACATGGGTTCGTACAGCTACGATCTGTGGAACGCCGCTGGCGCCGCTGCAGTGACTTCGCTGGGTGGTGTATTGGCTGCAACATCCGTCACCGCCAACGGTGTGACCGGTAACCTGACCATTGCCGGTCTGTCGACCGAAGTGATCGCGGTGTCCGGTTCGGCTTCGTCGGTGGCAACAGCCATCAATGCCCAAAGCGGTTCGACCGGTGTCTCGGCTGATGCCCGTACCGTGATCGGTTTGAGCTTCGACAACGACACCTACAACTTCTCCTTGGCTGCTCAAGGCGGCACCGCTGTCACGATTCAAGCAACCGTGTCCGGTGGCGATCTGACCTCGATGGCCGATGCCATCAACGCCGAGGCCGGCAGGACCGGTCTGACCGCAAAAGTCAGCGGTTCGGAAATCATCCTGACCAGCGAAGCCGGTGATGACATCACCATCGACAATCTGAACAGCATCACCAACACCAGCCAGATCACCGTGCAGGGTTATGACTACACCGGCGAAAACGCGCTGGCTGCGTCGACCGACATCCTGACCGAAGCGGCTGATGATGCGATGCGTGCGATCGGCACCGTGGTCTTGAACAGCGCCAAGTCGTTCACCAGCACCGCCAGCGCCGCCACCATTGACGGCACCACGACGGTCAACAGCGGTACCTTGGATGACGTCACTGATGTCGATATCTCGACCTCGATTGGCGCTCAGCAAGCACTGAAAATCCTCGATGACGCCGTGTCGTTTGTCGACAGCTCACGCGCCGCACTCGGTGCCGTGCAGAACCGTCTGCAAAGCACGATTGCCAACTTGGGCAGCGCTATCGAGAACCTGTCGGCATCGCGTTCACGTATCCGTGATACTGACTTTGCCGCGGAAACAGCCAACCTGACCAAAAACCAGGTGTTGCAGCAAGCGGGCCTGGCGATTCTGGCTCAGGCCAACGCTTCGCCGCAAAGCGTGCTGTCGCTGTTGCAGTAACAGGCAGTGGTTAAGGAAGATTTGCGATGATTCGCTCCTTCCATCGGGCCCACGGCGGCGGTCGCAAGACCGTCGCCGCTGGCGTACCAGGAGACGACCATGTCAACTGATCTCAGCAGTTTGACTGGCGGTCCTCGTTTGCCCGTCAACAACACCGCTGCACCTGCTGCCGGCAATAATGTCGTGAGCTTGCGGCCTGCCACGCGGCAAAGCATTGCCGCACCCGCAAGCGAGCCCGTAGACAAAGCCACGCAAGTGGCAGCACCGGAAGAAAGCCAGACCAGTCGTATTGAGCAGCAAAAACAGCAGGATGCCGAAGCCCTGCGCGCCAAGGTTGAAGAGCTCAACCAGAACGCCCAGAGCATCCGCCGCAGCCTGCGTTTCGATGTCGATGACGACACGGGGATTACGGTGATTACGGTTCGCGATCGGGAAACGGATGAAGTTATCCGGCAGATCCCGTCGGAAGAATTGCTGGAGCTGGCCCGCTATTTTGCCGAAGCCAGTGAGAGTCAGGGCGAAAGCAAAGGCTTGTTGTTGCGCGCCGAGGTATGACCGTCAGCTAACGGTTTCAATGCCAGTTGCATTGGCAGCTGGCACGGGGGTTGCTCACCCTCAGTAAAGTCGCGCTGGCCAACGAGGTAATACATATGGGATTGATATCTGCAGCGGGCTCCGGCTCCGGTCTCGATGTCGAGTCCATCATCTCCGCCCTGGTCAATGCTGAACGGGCACCGGTCGAACAACGGCTGAATCGCCAGGAAGCGCTGACCCAGACCACGCTGACCGGCATCGGTCTGCTTTCATCGGCTTTGGGCTCGCTGAAAACCGCGCTCGAGAAACTCGACTCCGCCTCCGATTTCAAACTGCGTTCGACCAGTCTGTCGCAGACCGGCTTTGTTTCGGTCAGCCCTGGAGCGGCCGCCAGCAGCACCGACTTTTCAGTCGAAGTAGTCAAGCTTGCCACCGGCAGCAAACTGGAGTCTGGTGTTATCGCCGGCGGGTCCAGTGCGGTATTCGGTGCCGGCACATTAAGCTTTGCTGCAGATGGCAAAAGCTTCTCTGTCGCCGTCGAAGCCACAGACACGCTGACCCAGATCCGCAACAAGATCAATAATGCCGCCGGAAACATCGGCGTCACCGCCACCATCATCTCGACGGATGCCGGAACCAAGCTGGTTTACAACTCGAAGATCACTGGCACCGGCAATGGCCTGACCGTCACCAACAACAATACTGCGCTTGACGCGATTTCTACCAACATGGTCTCGACCCAGGCTGCTGAAGATGGCCAGATCAAGATCAATGGCAGCTTGGTAACTAATAGCAGCAATGTCTACACCTCAGCCGTTGCTGACGTCACCATCACCGCACTGAAGGTCAACCCGGTCGGTGAAACCACCGAAGTCACCATCTCGGAAGACCGCTCGGCCGTCAAGAAAGCGGTTGAAGATTTTGTCAAAGCCTATAACACGGCCTTTGAAGAAATTCGCAAGCTGACCAACAACGCCGACGGCGCCGAAGGTCCGCTGGCTGCCGACAGTTCAGCACGCAGCATCACCTCACGCCTGCGCAACTTGCTGACCAGCTCGGTCGGTAGTGTTGATGACACTTACGGCAGCTTGGCAGCCATTGGCATCACGACGTCGCGTACTGGCACATTGAGTCTTGATGCTACAAAACTCGATACCGCGCTGACGGAAGGCTTGGATGATGTTGTCTCACTGTTTACGGCAGAAGATGGCATCGCCGCCCGTGCCAAATCTTATATCGATTCACAAGTAGGTTCCGCGGGCGCATTGGCGAGCCGTACGACGACGTTGAACAAGGAGCTGGAGCGCATCTCCGGCCAGCGTGAATCGCTGGCGCTGCGTCTGGAAAAAGTCGAAACCCGACTACGCGCGCAATATGGCGCCCTGGATGCCTTGGTCGCTCAGTTCAATGGCACCTCGCAATTTATCAGTCAAAACCTTGCTGCCTTGAATACCGGCAACAGGAAATAAACTCTCTTCCCGCTGTACTGGAGAATCGTTACATGTCCATGCAATACGCCAAGCAGTACGCCAAAATCAGTGCCGCCTCGGAAACCGAATCGGCCGATCCGCACCGCTTGATCCAGATGCTGATCGATGGCGCGTTGGCCAAGCTGATTGTTGCCAAGGCCATGATGGAACGCCGCGACGCTGCCAAAAAAGGCGAAAATGTCAGCTGGGCCATTTCCATTATCGGTGGCCTGCAAGCCAGTCTGGATATGCAAAAAGGTGGCGAAATCGCCCAGACGCTCAACGCCCTATACGAGTACATGACCGTGCGCCTGGCTCAGGCTAATGCCAGCAATGATGTGTCCGGCCTTGACGAAGTGATTCATTTGATGAAAACCATCAAGGAAGGCTGGGATGGCATTCGGCCGCAAGCAACTGAAATGTTCAACGGTTCAGCCAACACGACCGATCGCGCGTCCGCATGAGCCCTGCCCTGATCCACATTCTGGATCTGAGCAAGCAGCTGCAAGCGCTTGCTCAGGAACAGGACTGGACACACATGCTGCAGGTGGCGCGGACACGCCAGCAGCAATTGGAAAGCTATTTTCGGTTAGACCCGTTACCTGATGCCGCGGATATCGTGCAAACCGCGCTGCAGGACGTACAGCAGACCGATCATGCGTTATCGCTGTTGGCGAGTCAGCACCGACAGCATCTGTTGCAGGATGCAGTGGACCTTCGCCAGCGCTGGCAAAGTTCAAATGCTTATCAAGGCGTGCAGAATCTGGATGTGTAGGCGTTTCTGATACGTCATTTCATGCATGCCGGCATCGCCAATGCAGCCTCGCAAGGCCTGCTGTGCCAGCTCGATTAAACGACTCACCTTCATACGACCCCAAGGGCGCCAACTTCTGGCCCTTCCAGCCTTTATCGCTGACAAGATCCGCGGCAGTGCGGCAAACTCGCACGCGGCAACTCGTTGCCGGCTCTTGCCTCCCGCTATTCACCCGCGAACGCTGACACGCTACAACTGTCATGCGCCGCACACCCCATCAAGCAAGCACCACTTGACCCAACCGACAGAACTGACCAAGCTGATGATGTGATCGGTGCCATCATCAGGAGCGCTCGTGGCCGTGACCTTATCTGCCGCTGGTGAACTGTCCATTCGGCTCGCAACGACCGCCGATCTGCCGTTCATAGTTGCGGGCGCACAGCAACTGGCCGAGCAAGAGCTGCAGCAAGGCGTCAGCTTGCCGCTGCAGGCCGATTTCAACGTGCGAATCGAACGCTATTTTGCCGAACTCATTGCAGCACCAACGGCACTGGTGCTGATCGCCGAACGCAATGGCCGCTTGCTCGGCTATATCGCCGGCAGCCTGCAGGCCATGCCCAACGATTTCACCACCGCAACGCTGTACGGCCACATTCAAGTGTTATGGATCGAGCAGGAGGCGCGCCGGCTGCATTTGGGCAAAACCCTGGTCGATTTGTTCGAAGCCACCCTGCGCGATCAAGGCGTTCACCACATCGACACTCAGCACGCCCATAGCAATCTGCCGGCGGTGCTGTTCTGGCAAAACTGCGGCTATGCGCCGGTCAGTACCACGCTGCGGAAGAAACTCTAAATCGCATCGCAATGCCATGGCCGCGCGGAAGTGCCGTGGCACCCTTCTTGCCTACGCTCTTGGTAACGCCAATCGTGTGCGTCCTGTTGCCGTACCTGCCGTGTCTAGCACACGGCAGCCAGGCCGTGACCCGCCCGTTGCAATGAGACAAGACCCATGCAACTCGCCTCGCTGAGCTATGAAGATGCGCTGCAACACGCCCAGCACTTGCTGTTCACAGCCCAACATCTGAAAGCCGTGCAATTGTCGCGGCATCTGCTGCAACAGCGCCCGGGCGATCCGGTGCCCTATTACATTCTTGGTCTCGCATTGACTCAGCAGAACGAATACGCCGTGGCACGAGAAGCGCTGTCGCTGGCCTTGCGTCTGGCGCCACAACAAGCGGAACTGTGGCTGGCGCTCGGCAAAACCCATGACGGCGAACAAGACTATGCCCGCGCCCAGCAGGCCTACCAAAACGGCTTGCAGCATGCACCGCAGCATTTGCCATTGCTGTACGCTGCGGCGCGCAATCTGGAAGCCCAGCAACATGAGCACAATGCGCTGCCGCTGTACCGGCAGATGACAGAGCTGGCACCGGCTGACACGCTGGCTCGCGAAGGACTGTGGCGTTGTCTGCGCAATCTTCAACTGCGTGACGAACTGCTGCAACCGGAAAAAGCGGCACAAGCCGAAACCCCGATTCTGCGCATCATCCGGGCCAAGACATTGATCGAACTGGGCACTGATGCCTCGCTCAGTGAAGCCGAGAACCTGCTGCAGCACACACTGGTGAGCGAACCCGATCGGGCCGACGCATTGGCGGCGCTGAGTTTGCTCTACCGCGTGCGCGGCGCGTTTGATCGCTGCTTGCCGATTGCCCGGCGTTTGGTCGAGATTCAGCCCGATCGCACTGAAGGCTATCTCGGTTGCATCGAGTCCTTGATTGCCGCGGATCGCGACGAGGAAGCCTGGGCCATCGGCAAACAAGCCGCTGCCCGCTCCGGCTCGCACGCAATGTCCCTGCATGCAGCGGCGTTCATCGCCCAGATCCCGCTATCCACCGACCATATCCAACGGCAACGCCAACGCGCTCGTGATGGCATTCAGAAGTTGCTGGCCACCGGGGTAAAAAGCAACAACCCGCTCCGTGAAGCGCCACTGACTTATTTCTACTTTGCTTATCACGGCAACAACAACAAGCAACTGCTGAGCTACATCGCTGACAGTCTGCGCAAGCTGGCGCCACCATTGAGCTATGAAGCGAAGCATGTTCGGCAGCCACGAACAGACGGACCACTACGCATCGCTTTTGTCTCAACGTTCATGCGCGATCATCCGGTTGGTCGTTGCTATCAACCTCTGTTGGCGGCGCTTGCCGAGCAAGCCGATATGGCGGTGCGTGTTTACACCCGACTCAAAGAGGGCGACCCCATCCAGCAAACCATGCGCGACCAGCAGATTGCGGTCGAAGCACTGCCAATGGCACTGGCCGAAGCGCGCGCCACCATTGAAAGCTTCCAACCGGATGTGCTGCTGTACGGCGACATCGGCATGGACAACTTCACCTACTATTTGGCGTTCTCTCGACTGGCTGCGTTGCAATGCCTGTTGCCCGGTCATCCGGAAACCAGCGGCATCGACACCATAGACTACCTGATCACCCAGAAGGATTTGGAAGGCCCGAAGCCGGAATCGCGCTACC
>CAMLNB010000121.1 GCA_946481205.1 uncultured Kangiella sp.
TGGCAACATGATGGCAAAAACCATTACGCACCGCGGCCGGAAGAACAATACGCTCCGGTTACCCATGTCTCCTGGTTTGCTGCCAAAGCTTATTGTCAGGCACAAGGTGGCCGCTTGCCGACCACCGCGGAATGGGAGTATGTGGCTGCCACAGGCAGCACAGATCCGCAAGCCGATGAAAAGCAGATACTGAGCTGGTATTCCGCGATCACCCCGAGCGTTGCACCGGCGGTGGGCAAGCATGAACCCAATCGTTATGGCATACAGGATATGCATGGCCTGATTTGGGAATGGACTCAGGATTTCAGCAGTGCGATGACGACCGGTGAGTCACGCGGCGACAGTGCAATCGACAATCAATTTTTCTGCGGTTCAGCCTCGGCTGGCAGTGCCGATCCGAGTCAGTACGCTGCATTCATGCGTTACGCGCTGCGCTCGTCGCTGCAAGGCCATTACACCGTGGTCAATCTGGGTTTTCGCTGCGCTTATGATGATGCGCCAGCTGTCAAAACCCAATCCGCATTCCAAACCCAAGAGGAGCGGCCATGAACATCGCATGCCGAAGCGCGATACTGGCGAGTATGCTGTTGGCAAGCGGCGGTTTGTCCGTTGCTGCCAGCGAGTTGCCGTCGGATTCGCTGTACCAAAGTGATACTCACTGGACGAACAGCCAGAATCAGCATGTCATGCTGCCGAGCCTGGTTGGCAAGCCACAGGTGCTGGCCTTTGTTTACAGTCATTGCCTGAGCATGTGCCCGGTCATTGTTGCGGATCTGCAACGGGTTGAACAAAAGCTCAGTGCGGCCGAACAGGATCACGTGCGTTTCACACTGATTACATTGGACCCCGACCGTGACAGTCCGGAGACCATGGCGGCCTTCCTGCGCAGTCACAGATTGACCGAACCACGCTGGCAATTCCTGCGCGCTAGCGCCGACGACACCCGTGAACTGGCTTTACTGTTCAATGTGAAGTATCGCCGCGAAGGCGAGGAGATTGCCCACTCGAACACGATCAGCGTATTGGATGCGCAAGGTCGCTTGGTACACCAACGGGTTGGTGCCGGCGGTCTTGATGCTGTCGTCGCCGCCGTGCAAACGGCATTGCAGCACTAGGCGAGTACCGGTGCACTGCCGCGTGATCGCAGAAAAGCAAAACGGCAAGCGCAAGGCCTGCCGTTTTTCGGAGTACGCCTCGACGGTTCGCCGAGGTTGAACGATGGCTGCTTACCGATTCGTGAAACGCCGTTCAGGTATGAGCGGTGCAGCTGGTACCGGCCATTTCACTCATCGTCTTCATATCGAGAATCGCCACCTCTTTGCCCTGTGCTTGAATCAGCTCGGCTTTTTGATAGCGAGTGAACAGGCGACTGACCGTTTCAATGGTCAGCCCCAGGTAATTGCCAATGTCGCCACGGGTCATCGGCAACAAGAAGCGTTGGGCGGAGCGGCCGCGACGGGCATAACGAGTTGAAAGGTTGATCAAGAATGCGGCCAAGCGTTCTTCGGCATTCTTTTTGTTCAGCAGCAGCAACAGCTCCTGATCTTCAAGAATTTCCCGGCTCATGACTTTCAACAGTTGCTGACGCAAACCCGGAATGCTGCCAGACAGTTCTTCAAGCTGTTCAAATGGCAGCTCACAGACCATCGTGGTTTCCATCGCCATGGCAAAGCTCGGGTGCGACTGTCGGTACACCGCGTCGAGGCCGATCACTTCGCCGGCGAGATGAAAGCCGGTGATTTGCTCTTCACCATCTGGCGACACGGTGTAGGTTTTCAGGCTGCCAGTACGGATGGCAAACAAAGACTGGAATGTTTCACCGGCGCGAAACAGGTGCTCGCCGCGCTGCAGCGGGCGGTTGCGCTTGATGATGCTGTCGAGGTGTTCAACCTCAGCCTCAGCAAGGCTCACTGGCAAACAGAGCTGGCTGATACTGCATTGTTGGCAGGAGATCTTTGGCAGTATCGGGCTTGCAGCGTCAATGGCGCGCATGGGACCGTGCTCCTTTTGGGCAGTGAACGCTAGAATAGGTGACTCGCGGCAGCGCGGCAACCGTGAGTTGTAGGGAATTATCAACGGCTTGCATCATATCAGGCGGGAATAACGACCTTCTGCCATGTCTGACAGATAGCGATCGAAGGTGGTGCAGATGTTGCGGATCAGCAAGCGGCCCAGCGGCGTCACCTCCATGCCTTCTTCGTGGATCAGCAGCAACCCGTCATCGACAAACTCCTGCAGTCGCTCCAGCTCGCGCTTGAAGTAATCGCGGAAAACGATACCGAACTGCGTTTCCACCTTGGCAAATTCCAGATGGAAGTGACAGATCAACTGCATGATCACTGCCCGGCGGATACGATCGTCCTGATCCAGCTTGACGCCGCGCCACAGCGGCAGTTTCTGCTCGTCGAGCATGACATAGTACTGTTCCAGATCTTTGACATTCTGAAAGTAGTAGTTGCCGATCTGGCTGATTGACGACACCCCGAGGCTCAGCAGCTCGCAATCGGCATGGGTGGAGTAACCTTGGAAATTGCGTTGTAGCTGGCCATTTCGCTGCGCCACTGCCAGCTCGTCATCCGGCTTGGCGAAATGATCCATACCGATATGGGCGTAACCGGAGCGGGTCAGGAAGCCGACGGTGTATTCCATGATCCGCAACTTTTCTTCCGGGCTTGGCAAGGCATAGGTCGGAATCGCTTGCTGCGGTTTGAAATGGGTGGGCAGGTGCGCGTAGTTGAAGATCGACAAGCGGTCAGGTTGCAGTGTCAGCACCTTTTCCAGCGTGTGGCGGAAGCTTTCCTCCGTTTGGAATGGCAGCCCATAAATCAGATCAATGTTCAGTGAACGAAAGCCATGGGCGCGTGACTGCAGCACCGCCTGCTCGGTCTGCTCATAGGACTGAATACGGTTGACCGCGCGCTGTACGCGTTCATCGAAGTCCTGAACACCGAGACTGACCCGATTGAAGCCGAGCTGGCCGAGAAAACCAAGCGTATCGGATTGGATCGAGCGTGGGTCGATCTCGATGGCGTACTCGCCTTCGTCGCGCGGCGCAAAGTCGAAATGCTGATGAAGCGTTTTGACCACCGCCGCCATTTCCGGATGACTCAGAAAAGTCGGCGTACCGCCGCCCCAATGCATCTGTTTCACTTTGGGTTTGCGGCCCAGATGCTTGGCGTGCATCGCAATTTCGCGTTTCAGGTATTCGACGTAAGTACTGCTCTTGGTGCGGTCTTTGGTGACAATCTTGTTGCAGGCACAGTAGTAGCAAAGCGTGGCGCAGAATGGCATGTGCAGATACAGCGACAGCGGCGTTGCCGGGTTGAGTTCGCGCAGCGCCTGCTGATAATCCTGCACGTTGAAGTCATTGCGAAACTGCAAGGCGGTAGGGTATGAGGTGTAGCGCGGACCGCTGAGGTTGTAACGCGCGATCAGATCACGGTTGATTGCGGTCGGTGCTTGCTGCACCGGAAAGTTCAGAATCATCGTCATGGTACGGCTCCCGAGGCCATCGGCACGAGCCCGAGCGCAGGCTGCCAGCGTGTCAGCGCGGCAATTGCGACAAGCACATCTTCAATGGCATCAGTTTACGAACCGGGGTGATGCGGCAGCTTGATGCCGATCAAGCTGCCGATGAGTGATGGCCGTGATGGCCTTGATGTGGATCAGTACCGACCAGACTCTGCAGACTAAGCGCCGCAACCCACAGCCCCAGCGCCATCAGCAGTACCGCGGCGGCCAGCCGTAACGGCGCCGGTAGCGGCCTTTGACCGGGGCTGGCCATCAAGCCGGCGGCGGTCAGCACCGGCAGTGTGCCGAGGCCGAACGCCATCATGAACAGGCCGCTTTCATAGGCATCGGCGCGGCTGGCGGCAATAACCAGCGCCGAATACACCAGACCGCAGGGCAGCAGGCCCCAGATGGCGCCAGCGGCCATCGCCTGGCCGGGATGGCGGATGCTGCGCAGCCGTTGCAGTGCCGGCTGCAGATTCGGCCAGAGCCGGGCGCCGAGTCGTTCCAGCCGGGTCAACCCGAACCAAAACCGACCAACGTACAGACCCATGGCAATCAGCAGCAAACCGGACAGCAGCCGCAACAAGTCCGCCGCCAATTGCCAGCCGGTGCCGACAACCGCCGCTTGCAGCATGGCGCCGAGGCCCAGGCCGAGCAGGGTATAGACCGCGATGCGTCCGATGCTGAGCGATATCAGCAATAGCAGCCGCTGCCATAGTGGTTGCGTGCTGATGCCTTGCGCCAGCACGGCAACCAGACCGCCACACATTGGCAGGCAATGGCCGACACTGAAAAAACCCGAAAGCAATGCTGCCAACAGCCAACTGGTTTCAGTCACGGCGCGGCGACTCCGCTATCGAATCCGACGCAGAAGCATCAGCCTTTGCCTTCCTTGCGGAGGGCTTGTCGTCGTCCAACAAAATGCTGTGGCCGGGGCTGTCCAGATCATCAAACTGACCGCGCTTAACCGCCCAGAAAAACAACCAAATCGAGATCGCCAGCACAATCATCGCCAGCGGAATCAACAGATAAATGGCGCTCATGCCGTGTGCTCGATCAGGGCGGAGTTGCTATGAGCGGTGGCTGGCACCGCCTGTGCGCGTAGCAGCCGTAACGAGTTGACTGTCACCAGCAGCGATGAAAGGGACATGCCAATGGCCGCTTGCCAAGGCGTCAACACACCGGCAATTGCAGCGGGCAGCGCCACCAGATTGTACAGCAATGCCCACAGCAGATTTTCTCGAACAATGCGTCGGGTGCGCCGCGCCAGTGTGACGGCGCGATCAATCGCGACGAGCTGGGTCTGCAGCAAAATGGCATCGGCGGCGCGACGAGCAAAATCGGCGCCCGAACCGATCGCAATCGACACATCGGCGGCGGCGAGCACTGGCGCATCGTTGATGCCATCACCCAGCATCAAGACACGGCGGCCTTGCTGCTGCAGCGCGCGTACCCGTTGATGTTTCTGCTGTGGGCTCTGTCTGGCGTGCACCGATTCAATGCCAAGCAGCTGTGCGCAGCGCGCGACGGCGGCGTGGTGGTCACCGCTGACAAGATGCAGTTGCAGACCTTGCGCGCGCAGCATGCGGCAAAGCGCCGCAGCATCGCTGCGCAGCTCGTCTTGCAATTGAAACGATGCCAGCCAGCCATGTTCGTCGGCCAGACCGATTTCACCATCACCCACCTCGAGCTGCGCCGACACCGGTAACCAGTCACGTTGCCCCAACCAGTAGCGACGTCCAGCGACCAGACCTTGCACGCCAAGGCCGGCGCTTTCGCTGACGTCAGACGCGCGATACTCCGGCGTCACATGGCCATGAAAGGCATGCGCAATCGGATGCGAGGAGTGTTGCTCCAATGCCGCTGCGATCGCCAGCGCAGATTGCCGACCGTGCGCTGAACGTGTGCGCACAGCGGTGATCTGCAGTTGCCCGGTCGTCAAGGTGCCCGTTTTATCGAACACGACATCGGTCAGTGTGGCGAGTTTTTCAAGCACCGCCGCACGGCGTAGCAACACACCTTCACGCAGCAGTTGATGCGTAGCGGCCGCCCATGCGGTGGGCAAAGCCAGTGACAGGGCGCAAGGGCAGGTGACCACCAGAATCGCCAAGGTGATATCAAATGCACGGCTGGCATCAATTTGCAGCCACGCAATATGCACGACAACGGCCAACAGCAACACGCCTGCCGTAAACCAGCGCGCGACGCTGTCGGCGAGCAACTGCAGTGGCGGACGCTGCGCCAGGGCTTCATCTTGCAACCGCGTCAGTTGCGCAATGTAAGTATCGGTACCGCTGCGCGTTACCGTCAGCTCCAGCGCGCCACCACTGACGCTGCTGCCGGCGAGCACCGCATCAGCACATTGCTTGCTGACCAGCGCCGGTTCACCGGTCAGCAGGCTTTCATCGGCGCCGGCGCTGCCGGCCAGCACCGTGCCATCGACTGGTACCGTTTCTCCGGCCTGCACCAGAATCCGATCACCAATGCTGATATCACTCAATGCCACGGTTTGCCATTGATCCTGATGCCAGCGCCGCGCCGTTTGCGGCAACAGGCGTTGTTGCAAACCGGCGGCGCGTGTGGCCCGTTGTCGGACTTTCAGTTCCAGATAACGTCCGATCAGCAACAAGAATGCAAACATGCTGATCGATTCAAAATAGACCTGCCCCGATTGGATCGCGGTGTTCCAGCTGCTGGCAATAAAGGCAAGCCACATCGCTGCTGCAACAGGCACATCCATGTTCAGACTGCGCAGTTTCAATGCCGTGATGGCGCTGCGGGTAAACGGCTGGCAGCTATAAAGCAGCACGGGCAGCGATACCAGTAGCGAACTCCAGCGTAACCAGAGTTCATGGGT
Organism: uncultured Kangiella sp.; assembly: GCA_946481205.1. Next base: position 6,371 of record CAMLNB010000121.1, read on the forward strand.
ATTGGCCAGATCGCCGATGACGCCCAGATACAGACCGACGGCATACATCATGGCCTGCATCATGCCAAAGCCGGCAAGCGCCAAACGCTGCAGCAGATCGCGACTTTCTTGCTCAAGTTGCTGCTCGACTTGATCGGGAGCAAAAGGTGTTGCCTGATAGCCGATGCGTTGCAAACCGGCCAGCACGGTGCGCAAGGCTTGCTGTTTGGAATCCCAACGCAGCAACAACCGGCGTGCAGCCAATTGAATCTGGACATCATGTACACCGGGTAGTTGGCGCAGGTGCCGTTCCAGCAACCAACTGCAGGCAGGGCAGTTCAAACCCTCGACAAACAGCGCAACCCGACTTTCTTCGCCAGTCTCTTGCAAACAGGCCGTTGCGCGTGCGCTCTGCTCCAACGCCGCCAGCAATTCCGTCGGCACTTCGGCTTGTTGCCGTGCAGCCGGTGCGCTGCGGAATTTGTAGTAGCTGCCCAGGCCGCTGTCGTAAATGGTTTGCGCCACGGCCAGACATCCGGCACAGCAGAACTGCCGCTCGTCACCATCCAAGCGGGCGTGGAAGCGGCTGCCAGTGGGTACCGATTCAGCGCAGTGATAACAGTTCATCGTTTCAAGCTCGGTTTCTCAGGACTGGCGGAAGAATTCTGAACCGGCTCAGTGTTGATGCCACGAACCGCACGAGCAACTCGCTCAATAGACTTCTGGCTTCAACAGCGCCGGTTCCGGTGGCTGCCAACGGCCACGGAGACGCCAGCTGCCGTCGGCCGGTTGCAACTGCAAGTACCAGTTGGTGCGAATGTCCGGCAACGAGGTCAGCAGGTATTGCTGCGCAGATTGGCGCTGCAGCAGTAACCGCTGATCAGCAGCTTGCTCAGTCGGGTGCGACAGATGCAGTTCCAACTGCTCTGGCAGTTCGGGCAATTGCTCCGCACTCAGTGTCAGCAGCAACTGCTGATTGACGGTCACCAATGCCGCTTGCAAATGATGCTTTGCCGCAGCGCGATCCGCCTGTTGCTGAGTGTTGTAAGCTAGTCCTTGCCGGTAGTAATCATCCTTGACCATGCTGTCGCCGTGACGGATGGCGATGACCAGCATCGACACGCCACCAATGACCGACAGGGCGGGCAGGGCCCAGAGCAGCAGCCAGGGAAATTTCAACCAGCTGACAGGTTTGCTCGGTTCAATCACGGCGTTCGATTCTATCGGTGATACCGACATTAACGGGCTCCCACATTGGCGGGTTTGATGAAACTCGATTTTTCGATAACCACAATTTCCGGTTGCTCGCGATCTTCAATCCGGAACTGCACGGTGCTGGTGGCTGGTTTCAGTTCGTAGGGATCAATTTCCAGCCGCACCGGCACGTTGATTATCTCGCCTGAAGGTACGGTGAATTCGGTTTCACCTTTCAGAACCACCGGCGCTTCTGCGCTGACCGAAAGCCGGTAGTGATGCGGCCGCTGATCAAGATTCATGATCTTCAGTGTGTAGACGTTCTCGATGGTACCCATTGCCGTGCTGGAGTACAGCCGGCCACGATCGCGTAGCACATCAACCCGCAGTGGCGTCCGCACGGTCAGGGCATAAACAAACAGGACAAACAGCGTCAGCAGCAACACGCCATACAACAAAATCCGTGGCCGCAGCACATGCGTTTGCTTGCCGGTATCGCGATGTTCGGTGGTGTATTTGATGAGCCCTTTCGGGTAGTTCATCTTGACCATGACCTCATCGCAGGCATCAATGCAGGCCGCGCAGGCAATGCAGGCAATTTGCAGACCGTCACGGATGTCGATGCCGGTAGGACAGACATGCACGCACTGTTTGCAGTCGATACAGTCGCCCAGTCCGTCGTGGCCACGCTCGGCGTCTTTCCTGCGGGCGCCGCGCGGCTCGCCACGCTTTTCGTCGTAGGCGATGATGAGTGTGTCTTTGTCAAACATCGCGCCCTGAAAGCGGGCATACGGACACATGTAAATGCAAACCTGCTCGCGCAGTTTGCCGGCGTTGCCATAGGTGGCAAAACTGTAGAACAGCACCCAGAACCAACCCCAACCACCGAGCGTGCCATTGAGCATGTCGGTCGACAGCTCGCGAATCGGCACGAAGAAACCAACGAAGGTGTAGCCGGTGAACAGGGCGAACACGATCCAGAGCGTATGCTTGGCGGTCTTCTTGCGAACTTTCTCGAAGCTGAGCGGCTGCTTGTCGAGTTTCATGCGGGCATTGCGGTCACCTTCAGTGATGCGCTCCATCCACATGAACGCCTTGGTCCAGACGGTTTGCGGGCAGGCATAACCACACCACAAACGACCGGCAACGGCTGTAAAGAAGAACAGGGCAAGTGCCGCAAGAATCAGCAACCACGCGAGGAAGATGAAATCTTGCGGCCACAGGGTCAAACCAAACAGATGAAATTTGCGTTCCGGTAAATCGAACAGGATGGCCTGACGGCCATCCCAGGTCAGCCACGGCGCAAGGTAGTACCATCCCAGTAGCAGCCACATGGCAGCCGTGCGCAGCTTCGCGAACACACCGCTGACTTTCTTGGCATAAATTTTCGGTGCCTTGACATACAGCTCCTGCACCGGGATGTCACCTGCCATCAATCAGCTCCCATCATCAGCGTTGTCGGACAAGGACAAGACATACGCCGCCAGCACATGAACACGCGCCTCACCGAGCAGATCGCCGTGCGCAGGCATGACACCATTGCGACCGTTTTTGATGGTGTCTGCGATAGCGGCGTGAGTGCCACCGTACAGCCAGATGTTGTCGGTCAGATTCACTGCGCCGAGCATTTGATTGCCTTTGCCATCGATGCCGTGGCAGGCGGCGCAAACCGTCTCGAAGCTGGCTTTGCCTTGCGCGGCGAGTTGCCGATCATGTTCGCGCCCGCTCAGTGACAACACGTAATGGCGCACCGCCAGTTGGGTCGGTTCGTCCAGCGTGCTGGCAAACGCCGGCATGATGCCTTGTCGACCGTAGGTCAGCGTTTGTTTGATTGCCTCCGGCGTACCACCGTAGATCCAGTCGGCATCGGTCAGGTTGGGAAAACCCGGAGCGCCTTGGGCATCGGCGCCATGACAGGTTGCACAGTTATTACCAAACAACCGACCACCGACTGCCAACGCGGCAGAATCCTGCTTCAACTCTGCCACCGGCTTGGCCAGGAAACCGGCGTAAAGCGGCGCCGTTTTCGCATCGGCCTGTTTGACTTCTTCCGCATGCTGACCGGTTTGACTCCAACCCAGCACGCCCGGCAAATGACCAAAGCCCGGATACAGAATCAGATAACCGATGGCAAAGAAAATGGTGATGTAGAACAACCACAGCCACCAGCGCGGCAGGGGCTTGTTGTATTCCTCGATGCCATCATAGCTGTGATTGACTTTGCCGCTGGCATCTTCGTCGGCTTTGAGGTTCTTGGTTTTGACCAATAACCACCAGCAGCCGGCAATATTCAGCGCAACCAGCGCCATGATATAGAGACTGACGGTCAGACTCATGATTACCGCTCCGAATCAGTGGACTGGGTTGGCGAACGCGGCGACTCATCGAGCGCCAGCCGTGCGGCATCCTCGAACCGCGCTTTGCGTCGCGGGCTGTACGCCCACCAGACCACGCCAAGAAAAATCACCAGCCAGATCACGGTCATGGCACCACGAAACCAGTTCATGTCCATCGCGATTACCTCTTGGCTTTGATGACAGTGCCGAGACCTTGCAGGTAGGCAATCAATGCCTCCATTTCGGTCTTGCCTTTGACAGCAGCTTCGGCGTTGGCAATTTGTTCGTCGTTGTATGGCACACCGAGTGTGCGCAGCGCCCGCATTTTGCTGGCGGTTTCAGCACCATCGAGCACGTTTTCATTGAGCCACGGGAATGCCGGCATGTTTGATTCCGGCACAACAATGCGCGGATCGGTCAGGTGCACGCGGTGCCATTCATCGGAATAGCGGCCGCCCACCCGGGCCAGATCCGGACCCGTGCGCTTCGAACCCCACAGGAAGGGGTGTTCCCAGACGTGTTCGCCAGCAAGCGAATAATGGCCGTAGCGTTCGGTTTCGGCGCGGAACGGCCGAATCATTTGGGTGTGGCAGACGTGGCAGCCTTCGCGGATGTAAACGTCGCGGCCTTCAATCTGCAGCGCATTCCACGGCTCCAAACCGGCCACCGGTTCTGT
>CAMLNB010000122.1 GCA_946481205.1 uncultured Kangiella sp.
TCCATGCCGCCCATGCCACCGCCAGCCGGCATGGCCGGGCCAGCGTCTTTCTTCGGCAGCTCGGAGACCATCGCTTCGGTGGTCAGCATCAGGCCGGCAACCGAGGCAGCGTTTTGCAACGCAGTACGGGTGACCTTGGTCGGATCCAACACGCCGAACTCGACCATGTCGCCGTACACGCCAGTGGCAGCGTTGTAACCGTAGTTACCCGAACCAGCAATGACTTTGTCCAGGATCACGCTCGGCTCTTCGCCAGCGTTGGCCACGATCTGACGCAGCGGCGCAGTGATGGCGCGCTTCAGCAGGTTGATGCCGGCGTCTTGATCGCTGTTGATGCCTTTCAGGCCATCCAGCGCTTTCAGGGTGCGGACCAGCGCAACACCACCGCCAGGAACCACGCCTTCTTCAACGGCGGCACGGGTGGCGTGCAGCGCGTCTTCGACGCGGGCTTTCTTCTCTTTCATTTCAACTTCGGTGGTGGCACCGACTTTGATCACGGCAACGCCGCCGGCCAGTTTGGCGACGCGCTCTTGCAGCTTCTCACGGTCGTAGTCCGACGAAGTCTCTTCGATTTGCGCGCGGATTTGCTTGACGCGGGCTTCGATGTTTTTGTGATCACCGGCACCATCAATGATGGTGGTGTTTTCTTTGGTGATCTGGATGCGCTTGGCCTGGCCGAGATCTTTCAGCGTGGCTTTTTCCAAGCTGAGACCGATTTCTTCCGAAATCACGGTACCGCCGGTCAGCACAGCGATGTCTTCCAGCATGGCCTTGCGGCGATCGCCGAAGCCCGGCGCCTTGACCGCAGCAACCTTGACGATACCGCGCAGGGTGTTGACGACCAGAGTGGCCAGCGCTTCGCCTTCGACGTCTTCGGCGATGATCAGCAGCGGACGACCGGCTTTGGCAACGCCTTCCAGCACCGGCAGCAGATCACGGATGTTGGAGATTTTCTTGTCAACCAGCAGCACGAACGCGTTTTCGTGTTCGGCGCTCATGTTTTCTTGCTTGTTGATGAAGTACGGCGACAGGTAACCGCGATCGAATTGCATGCCTTCGACGACGTTCAGTTCGTTCTCGAGGCCCGAACCTTCTTCGACGGTGATCACGCCTTCTTTACCGACTTTCTTCATCGCGTCAGCAATGATGCGGCCGATGGCTTCGTCGCTGTTAGCCGAGATAGTACCGACCTGGGCAATCGCCTTGTCGTCCGAGCACGGCTTCGACAGCTTCTTCAGATCTTCGACGATCACGGCGGCAGCTTTGTCGATACCGCGCTTCAGATCCATCGGGTTCATGCCGGCGGCAACCAGCTTCATGCCTTCAACCAGAATGGCTTGGGCCAGCACGGTTGCCGTGGTGGTGCCGTCACCGGCGACGTCAGAAGTTTGCGACGCCACTTCTTTCACCATCTGGGCGCCCATGTTTTCGAACTTGTTTTCCAGTTCGATTTCTTTGGCAACCGACACACCGTCTTTGGTGATGGTCGGCGAGCCGAAGCTCTTGTCCAGAACAACATTACGGCCTTTCGGGCCCAGCGTCACTTTGACAGCGTTGGCGAGAATGTTGACGCCGTTGAGCATTTTTGCGCGAGCTTCGTCACCGAAGCGTACGTCTTTAGCAGCCATGTTGAATTCCTCTTAACTCAAATCAGGTTTGGAAATGGAGCGGGCAAAACCGGCGCTCGATTAACCAATCACCGCGAACAGATCTTCTTCGCGCAGCACAACAAACTCTTTGCCGTCGACTTTCACTTCGGTGCCGCTGTACTTGCCGAACAGCACTTTCTCACCGACTTTCACCGACAGGGCAGCGACGCTGCCGTTGTCCAGACGCTTGCCCGGGCCGACAGCCACGACTTCGCCTTTGCTCGGCTTCTCAGTGGCGTTGTCAGGGATCACGATGCCGCCAGCGGACATCCGCTCTTCTTCCAGGCGACGGACCACAACGCGGTCATGCAACGGACGCAGGTTCATTGCGTTTTCTCCTCATTGGTACACATAGGAACAGGACCCCGGAACGGGATCCGGAATATCGGTGGCCCCTAGATGGGGATGCTGTTTTAGCACTCAAGGGGCCAGAGTGCTAAATGTTGGCACTCTCGAGGGGAGAGTGCAAGCCGGATACTCCGCCGAAGGGGCTATGCCGACCGGTTCTCGATTCCGACCGCTTGTCCCACCGCCGGGCAGGCGGCCGCGCCGGCTCAGCTATATTCAATCCACCCCTTTCTTGCTTACCCCGGCCTCATGTCGTCCGAATCCGACCAGCAAAAAGCCGAACTCCGCCGTCTCTTCGCCCGCCGACTGCCGGGCAAGCTGCGCCAGATCGCCAGCTACCTGCAGCGGCTGGCGCTGGGTGAAGCCCTGGCCGGTCTGGGCGGCCAGCTGGCGGTGCAGCTGGAACACAGCATCCGCAGCTGCGAGAGCTTTGGCTTTGCCGCTTGCGCCCGGTTGTTGCAACAGGCGGAAAGCCAGTGCCTGAACCCGGACCCCGAACAATACGGCCCGCTGATTCAGGGCTTGTTGCACCTCGCCGAAGAGTTGGACGGCAAGCCGAGCCTGTCGCGGCCCGTGCCGGAAGGCACTGCAGCGCCGGCCGGCACCGCGATGGAGCCGCCGACCACCGACTCTCTGGTCTTGCAGCCACTATGGCTGGCGCTGCCGGATGATGAGCGCAACGGCCTGGCTGCCCAGCTGGCGCTGTTTGGTTTTGCCGCCAGCACCGTGCCGCAGGATGGTGGTTCGCCCGTGGCCTTGGTGGCCGATGCGGAAAATGTCGGCGATTTGCGTGCCCGCTATGGCGATCAGCTGCCGCCGCTGATCGTCGTGGGCAACGAGGATTCCATCGTCAACCGGCTGCAGGCGATCCGTCAGGGCGCCTTGGCTTTTATCGCCCGGCCGCTGGACACCGCCAGGCTGGTCGAAGCCATCGACGAAGTCTGCCCGGCCACGGCCGGCGAGCCACCGCGGGTGCTGATTGTCGAGGACTCGAAGTCACAAGCGCTGCATTACAACAAGGTGCTGAAAGAAGCCGGTTGCTCGACCGCGGTGGTCAATCAGCCGCTGCAGATTCTGGAAGCGCTGCATGGCCTGCAACCGGAGCTGATCCTGCTCGATATGCAGATGCCGGAATGCACCGGCCTGGAGCTGGCCCGGGTACTGCGGCAAATGCCGGGCTGGCGGACGGTGCCGGTGCTGTTTATGTCGGCCGAAGAAAATCCGGAAAAACAGGCCGCCGCGATGGCCATTTCCGGCGACGATTTCCTGCTCAAACCGGTCAAGGCCGACGAGCTGAAAAAGGCCGTGCTGACCCGGATCTCGCGCAGCCGCATGCAACTGCAGCAGCTGAACCGCGACGGCCTGACCGGGCTATTGAACCTGTCGGCGATGCAACAAGCCATCGACGGTCAGTGTGCCCAAGCCAGCCGCACCGGCGAGCCGCTCTGTTTTGCCCAGCTCGATATCGACCGGCTCGGTCCGCTGAACCAGACCGCCGGCCACGGCGCCGGCGATGCCGTGGTCCGCCAACTGGCTCGGTTGCTGAGCCGGCGGCTGCGCAAGAGCGACACGATTGGCCGGCTCGGTGGCGACCGCTTTGGCGTGCTGCTGCCGGGTTGTCGCGGTGATGACGCGCTGCGCTTGATCGAAGCGGTCCGGACCGATTTGGCCCGGCAGCCGCTGCAACACGGCGGCCATGTGCTCAACGTCAAATTGTCCGGTGGCGTCGCCCAGCACGATGGCGGCGCCCCCGGCGCCCTGCGTGACGCCGCCGAGCGCGCGTTGCAGTGGGCCAAGGAAGCGGGCGGCAACAACGTCCGATTGGCGCAGTAAAGGGAAGTAAGCACTTGCATAGTCGGCATTGCCGGCGGCTGAGCCGCTCGGCAATCCGGGTTGGCAAGCTTGCTACATGGAGAAGGAGGCAGCATGACCGATTGCTTCGTTCGGGTCTGTCTCAGTACGGTCGCCACGGAAGCGGCGGCGCATTACCTGGCCGAGACCTTGGTCAGTGAAGGCTTGGCCGCCTGCGTCAATGTGCTGCCGGGGGTGACGTCGTTTTACCGCTGGCAGGGTGAACTGTGCCGCGACAACGAGTGGCTACTCGTGCTGAAATCCGATGCCGCGCATCTGCCGGCACTGGAACAGCGGCTGCTGGCGCTGCACCCTTATCAAACGCCGGCGTTTACCGTGCTGCCGGCAAGCCATGTCAGCGACGCTTATGGGCGCTGGCTGCACGACAACCTGAAATGAACCCGGTTTGACGCCGCTTGCGGCTCAGATCGCAAGCGGATGGTAGAAGTAGATGAATACCGAGTCGTTGCCTCTCTCCGGCCATCGCCGTCGCCCGCGTTTGGCCGTGCCGCCGGCAGTCGGTCGTTTTGCCCAGCGCCGGGCGCTCGCCTGGCGTGTCATCGCTGCCAAGCATCGTGCCCGCATCGCCTGGTTTGCTGCCGCGATCGGTGTGGCATTCAGCCTGCTGCTGCTGTTTCCGGCGCCAGCACATGCGGCGTCAACGGCTGATCTGCTGCGGGCCTCGGTCGCCGACAGCAGCGAGCAGGAAGAAGAATTTCTCAAGGTCGATCAGGCGTTTCAGGGTGATGTCACCCGGCTCGATAACGAGCTGATTGCCCGCTACGTGATTGCCCCCGGTTACTACCTCTACCGCGATCAATTCCGGTTCAAAGCCGAAGGCGTCGCGCTCGGTACGCCGCAATACCCGGAAGGCAAACTGAAGCACGACGAATACCTCGGCGAGCAAATTGTTTACTTCAATCACGTCGAAGTGCGAGTGCCGATTGAAAGCGGTCCCAACGCGTTCGATCTGAAACTGACTTTCCAAGGCTGTGCCGAAGCCGGCCTCTGTTATCCACCGACCACACGCACCTTTGCCATCAATGGCGGCGCAGCCGCGACCACGGCAAATAGCACGACACCGGCAGTGATGCCAGCGACAACACCGGCTACGACACCCGCGCCGGTGATCGCCGGCGAAGCTGCCGGCGGTGATCTTGCCGCAGCACTCGGCGGCAATCTCTGGTCGGCCGTTTTGATCGCACTGATCGCCGGTATCGGCCTGACCTTTACGCCCTGCGTGCTGCCGATGATTCCGATCACCGTCGCGGTGATCGGCGGCCAAGGTGCACAGATTTCCACTGCGCGCCGGTTCGCGTTGGTATTTGTTTACGTGCAGGCGATGGCGCTGACCTACGCCGTGCTCGGTGTTGCCGTCGCCAGTGCCGGCGCTGCGTTGCAAGGCTATTTGCAATCGCCGTATTTGCTGGTGCCGTCGGCCACGCTATTTGTGCTGCTGGCGCTGAGCATGTTCGGTGCTTACGAATTGCAATTGCCGGCGGCGCTGCGCGATCGGCTTGCCAGCAACAGCCAGGGCGGTTCGATGCTCGGCGTGGTGTTCATGGGCGCACTGTCGGCACTGGTGGTGTCGCCGTGCATCAGCGCGCCGCTCGCTGGCGCACTGGCCTTTATCGCCAGTACTGGCGATACGCTGCGCGGTGGCGTCGCGTTGTATGCACTCGGCATCGGCATGGGCATTCCGCTGCTGATCGCTGGCGTCGGCGGTGGTCAATTGTTGCCGCGCGCCGGTGCCTGGATGGACAACGTCAAGCACCTGTTTGGTTTCGGTTTGATCGCCGTTGCGATTGTGTTGGTCAATCGCTTGATTCCAGCCAGTGCCGGCTTGGCGCTGTGGGCCGTGTTCAGCCTGTCGCTGGCGAGTTATTTTGCCCGGCTGCAAACCACCAGCGCCTGGCAATACCTGCTGCAAGGTCTGCGCTATGCCGCACTGGTGTATGGCGTAGCGCTGGTGATCGGCGCGCTGGCCGGACAAACCAATCCGCTGCAACCACTGCCGTCATTCGCCAGCAGCAGTATCGAATCCGGCAAAAAAATCGACGCCCACGCCGGTTTCAAGCTGATCAAATCCAGCGCTGATTTGGATCGCGAGATTGCCGCCGCCAACGCCGCCGGCAAAACCGTGATGCTGGATTTTTTTGCCGACTGGTGCGTCGCTTGCTTTGAATTCGCCGACTACACCTTCCCCGATCCGGCGGTGCAGCAAGCACTGAGCAACACCGTGCTGCTGCAAGCCGACGTCACCGCCAACGACGCCGTCGATCTGGAATTGATGGCCCGGTTCAACATCCTCGGTTTGCCATCGATTCTGTTCTTCGATCGACAAGGCATTGAGCAGCCACAGGGCCGTGTCACCGGCTTCATGAAAGCCGAGCCCTTTGCCCGCCACGTCGCGAGTGTGGTGCAATAGCTCAGGGAAAGCGCACGCCTTTGCGTCGAACGCTTGCAGCAAGTTTGCGCAAAACCAGCGCGAGCACGCACTGCCGGAACAGCAGGCTGACTGACTCGTTCGGTGTCGCCCAATTTCGCAACGGCGCGCAATGCCATGATTGGCTCAATCGGACCGATCCGGCTTTTCACAAAACCAAGCTTGGCGTCTGGTATCGGGTGGAAGATCCCGCCTGAAGCTTCCGCCTTTTTCTTCCAATCACACTTGGTGTTCGTTGCCGTGACCCAGCCAATCGGTGACGACGGCTTGTCGATCACCGTCCAGAACGGGCGCGCTCCGCTGCAGTGAGATCGGATGTTGCCGCAAATGCAGCGGATTACCGGCATGCCGAATCACGGTACCGCTCACGTGCGGAAGCGGCACCACCATATCGCGCGCCTGCAACTGCGGATCGGCAAAAACTTGCTCGAGATCGTTGATTGGTCCGGCCGGCACGCCGGCGGCAGCCAGCGCGTGCAACCACCAGTCGCGTGGCTGCTGGCGCGTCAACTGTTGCAATAGCGGCAGCAACTCGGCGCGGTGACGTACGCGGTCGGCATTGCGTTGATAACGGACATCGTCGGCCAGCGTTTCCTGACCGGCGATGCGACAGAACTGGCGGAACTGGTTGTCGTTGCCGACTGCCAGCATGAATTCGCCATCGCTGGCCGGCATGGCCTGATACGGCACGATGTTCGGGTGCGCCGAGCCTTCGCGTTTTGGCAACTGACCACCAACCAGATAGTTCATGCCCTGATTGGCGAGCCAGGCCACTTGGGTATCGAACAACGCCAGATCGATGTACTCACCAACGCCGCTGAGTTGTCGGCGATACAGCGCAGCGCAGATCGCGCTGGCGGCATACATGCCGGTCATCAGATCGCATACGGCGATGCCGACTTTCACCGGGCCGGCGCCGGGCTCGCCATCGGCGACGCCGGTCAGGCTCATCAGACCGCCGCGGGCCTGAATCATGGCGTCGTAGCCAGCCTTGTCGGCGTCAGGGCCGGTCTGGCCAAAACCGGTTATGCTGCAGTAAATCAAATCTGGCTTCAGCGCCTTGAGGTGCTCGTAGCCCAGCCCGTACTTCGCCAGCGCGCCGACCTTGTAGTTTTCGACCAGCACATCGGCCTTGCTGACCAGCTGGCGCAGCAGCGCTTGCCCGTCCGCACTGGCGATATCGATGGCAATGGAGCGCTTGCCGCGATTGGCCGCCAGAAAATAAGCCGACTCGGCGGTATCGTGGCCGGCGGCGTCTTTCAGGAACGGCGGCCCCCACTGACGGGTGTCATCGCCATGGCCCGGTTTCTCGACCTTGACCACGTCGGCACCAAGGTCGGCCAGGAACTGGGTCGCCCAAGGCCCGGCCAGAATCCGCGACAGATCCAGCACCCGTACGCCGGTCAGCAATCCGCTCATTGCGCCTTCCTATTAATGTTGTGAGGGGGTCTGTCTGCGCTGCGGTGCGACCGTACCGGATTGACCGGCCGCCGTGATGCGCCTATCGTAGCGCCCGCAGCCCCGCTACCGGGCTGCACCGAAAAAGCGCCAACGCAGTATCTTGTGGCGAACGGTGCCGAACTCCGGCAAATCTGGTGGCATCTTGTGGTAAGACCTGTCCCAGATGGACAATCCGGTCGCCGCGCCGCACAATACCCGCCCTCGGCTGGGATGCCGCATCGTAGCCTGTTTTCATTTGGAACAGGATGCCGCAAGAAAGCGGCGGTTTGACGCAAGATAGCAACCTGTTCGGGACAGAACCGGTTTATCGGCGAGCGACGGAATCCTTCTCCTTCATGGCAAAACTGCTGCTGCTGCACGGCCCCAATCTGAACCTGCTCGGTACTCGCGAGCCGGAGAAGTATGGTCGCGACAGTCTCGCCGACATCAATGCCCGCTGCGTGGCCTTGGCGCGCGAGCTGGGCCATGAACTGGTCACCGCGCAGTTCAATGGCGAAGGCCAGCTGATCGAACGCGTGCACGCCGCTGCTGGCGATCGCAGCGAATTCATCATCATCAACCCGGCGGCTTACACCCACACCAGCATTGCCCTGCGCGACGCACTGCTGGCGGTAGCCATTCCGTTTATCGAAGTCCATTTGTCCAATGTCCATGCCCGGGAAAGCTTCCGGCACCAGTCCTATTTCTCGGACGTCGCGGTCGGCACCATTACCGGCCTCGGCGCCTTCGGCTACGAACTGGCAGTGCGCGCGGCCTGCGCGCGACTGTCGTAGCCACTCAACTGCATTCGCATTCAACCTTTGAAGGTTCTCACCCATGGGGAAAGAAAAGATGGATATCCGCAAAATCAAAAAGCTGATTGAGTTGCTCGAGGAATCCGGCATCGCGGAAATCGAAATCAAGGAAGGCGAAGAATCGGTGCGGATTTCGCGCCATTCGTCGGCGCCGGCACCGGTGCATTACCAAGTGCCAATGGCCGCACCGGCACCGGTAGCAGCACCCGCCGCCGTTGCGGCCGCGCCTGCCGCCGCCGCACCGGCCGCTGCCAGCGGTCATCAGGTCAAATCACCGATGGTCGGCACGTTCTACCGTTCGGCCAGCCCGGGCGCGAAAGCGTTTGCCGAAGTCGGCCAGCAAGTAAAAGTCGGCGACGTGCTCTGCATCGTTGAAGCCATGAAGATGATGAACCAGATCGAGTCGGACAAAGCCGGCGTGATCAAGGCCATCCTGGTCGAGAACGGCCAGCCGGTCGAATTCGATCAGCCGCTGTTCGTGATCGAGTAACGTGCTCGCATAGCAAGCCATTCTGCTCACACCGTTCGCCCTGTGCCTGTCGAAGGGTGAACGGCTCGCCCGTTTTCACGTTCGTGTTTCGACAGGCTCAACACGAACGGCTGTCGCCTGAGGCAAAACATGAGCAACCCGGTTGCCCAAAAGCTGGACAAGGTCCTGATCGCCAATCGCGGCGAAATCGCACTGCGCATTCTGCGCGCCTGCCGCGATCTGGACATCAAAACGGTCGCGGTTCACTCGACTGCCGACATCGATCTGATGCACGTCAAACTGGCCGATGAATCGGTCTGCATCGGCCCGCCGCCGTCGAAAGATTCCTACCTGAACATTCCGGCACTGATTTCCGCCGCCGAAGTGACCGACTCGGTCGGTATCCACCCCGGTTACGGTTTTCTGGCCGAGAACGCCGATTTTGCCGAACGGGTCGAATCGAGCGGCTTTGTCTTCATCGGCCCGCGCGCCGACACCATCCGACTGATGGGCGACAAAGTCAGCGCCAAAGATGCGATGAAAAAAGCCGGCGTGCCGACCGTGCCCGGTTCCGATGGCGCGCTCAATGATGACCCGGCTGAGCAGGTGAAAATTGCCCGCAAGATCGGTTTCCCGGTGATCATCAAAGCCTCCGGTGGCGGTGGCGGTCGCGGCATGCGGGTGGTGCATTCGGAAGCGCATCTGCACAGCGCCGTACAAACCACCAAGGCCGAAGCCAAGAGCGCGTTCAACAACGACATGGTCTACATGGAGAAATTCCTGGAAGCACCACGTCACATCGAAATCCAGATTCTGTCTGATGGTCAGGGCCACGCCATTTATCTCGGCGAGCGCGACTGCTCGATGCAGCGCCGACACCAGAAAGTCGTTGAAGAAGCGCCGGCACCGGGCATCACTCCGGAACAGCGCAAACGGATCGGCGAGCTTTGCGTCAAGGCCTGCGTTGAGATCGGTTATCGCGGCGCCGGCACCTTCGAGTTTCTGTTCGAGAAAGGCGAGTTTTACTTCATCGAAATGAATACTCGCGTGCAGGTCGAGCATCCGGTTACCGAGATGATCACCGGCATTGACATCATCAAGGAACAACTGCGCATTGCCGCCGGCCTCGGTCTGTCGGTCAAGCAGGAAGATATCCGAATCCGCGGCCACGCCATCGAATGCCGGATCAACGCCGAAGATCCGAAGACCTTCGTGCCGAGCCCGGGCCTGATCCAGCGCTTCCATCCGCCGGGCGGTTTGGGCGTGCGCTGGGATTCGCATGTCTATGCCGGCTACAAAGTGCCGCCGAATTACGATTCGATGATCGGCAAGCTGATCACTTTCGCCGATGATCGCGACACCGCCATCGCCAAAATGCGGATGGCGCTGGACGAGCTGGTCATCGACGGCATCAAGACCAACACCAGCCTGCAGCGCGAGATCATGAACGACTCGAACTTCCAGCGCGG
>CAMLNB010000123.1 GCA_946481205.1 uncultured Kangiella sp.
TAACGAGTTTCGCTGTGGTGGCTTTATGAAGGTGCTGGGCTGGCTGATGCCCGGCATGTTCAAGAAACAATCTTTCAAGTATATGCAGCAGTTCAAGGCGTTTGCGGAATCGGCTTGATGCCGAGTGTCTTGCCTATCAAACAACACAGGTTCATGCATGCGGCGCAATACATTGCACCCTAGCTAGCTTACGAAGTCACCCGTTTGTTCTGGGCCTGTCGAAGGGTGAGTGAAATTAACCAGGATCCCGGCTATTTGTTGTTCGACAAGTTCACCACGAGCGGCAATTGCAAACTTGATCTGAGTCCTCTTACTCGAACTGCTCGCAAGTGGATCAATTCGGAACCCGGGATAGCTGTGACCAGACCTGCCGCGTACCGATCAAATACAGCGCGCCGATGCCAAGGCAGATCAATGAGCTCCAACACCAGAAAGCCACACTGCGCTCGCCGGGTGCCACGGCAGCCAGTACAAACCCTGCGATACCACGCAACAAAAATATGCCGGCGACCACACACAGTGCTGTTCGTGTGAATGGCAGTTTGGCGATAACACCCGCCCCCGCCAGGGCATAGAGCGACCACAGCGCCAACACAGCGGCTATTCCGGCCGTAATAACCGCTGGAATAGCGCTGCCGTTGGCCGCAAGCTGTGCCATCCGCTCACCTGCGCCAAAGAAGCGATACCACGGCGGACCGAAGGCAATGCAGCCAATGTGCAGCAGTGCGGCGATTCCGCTGAGCAAAGCTGCGATGAGCAAGTAGGAGTTCGTCATCTAGTTCTGAGATGCTGCGGTGAAGAGTCGATGGCCATGCAATCTGACGTATCTGGCGGCAGGTTGCAATTAATAGTCGACTCATACCGTAAGTGGTGTCATACGAGTTGATGAGCCGGTTTACTGCGTTAACAACGCGGAGCAGCGATTCGCTTACATCAATGGAAAGTACTACAGGGTGCGCTTCCTGAACTTCAGCCTTGATTCGCCGGTGCTCTACCTGGCCTCACCGTGGCCACTGACCGGCCAAAGCTTTACCGACTTTGCCGTTAGACGCTTACTCGGTGGCAGCATGATGCCGTTCTCGACAACAGGGTCCTTGCACTGGGAAAAGTGTTGCGCCGGAATCTCCAGGCGATGCCAGAAGAAGCATTCGACGTCGTAGTTCTCGCCTTTGTCGTCGGCATAGATCTCAATACTGCTGAGTTGCTGATCGGTGACAGCGAGAATGGCATATGAATGACCTGCATTCACTGCAAGTTGAACCGACACGTCCTTGCTATAGGCCTTTGGCCCGCTGCCGAGCTCGATGGCATACACACGGGTTAACTCAATGTCGATGACATGCTGGCCCGGCTCGATATAAACCACGGCTGTCTCGACAGGCTGCCCGTCAACAGCACGGACGGTAAGTCCCGTATCTTTGGTTGCGACAGCCGCCAACTGACTCCGCTCAGCTCCCGGGGCTTTAGCCAGCATCGATTTCGATATCGGTGTGTAGGGAACCGCGCAACCGAGTAGTCCGCCGACAATGATCAGCGTGAGTAAATCGCGTTTCATGGTCCCTCCTGTGAACCACAGTTCGTTGCGCGTAGCGAAACTTGTAGAGCGGAACCGTGAAGCGGTTCCGTTGGATCTTGACTACGGCGCCACGGAGATCATGCTTTCAACCCACGGTTTGTAATGACTCAGCCGGACGTTGCAGCTAATTTGTCCATACTGCCCAAACGGAGTTTTGGTAGCGCCCTGATGAGGCGCCGTCCATGACGTCAGCCCCGCTAGCAACCATTGCTCGTTCGACTGAATAAGCACTGGCCCGCCACTGTCACCGCTTCCCGAGCCGCCTTCAAGAGGCAGGGCTTCTGACGGCTTGTCGAACACGTAGCAGAACCAGCGAGCATCAGCACTTGTGACTTTATTGTAGGCACGGCGAAGCGCCGTACGATGCGAGGCATGAGCGTCGTATCCAGTGACTCCGTTAGCCGTGGCGCCTTTTCCTATGATCTGGATGATCTGGCCGAACTCATCACCGCCTTTATGGATTGCGACGGGAGAAACGTCGGTAACGGGCTCTGTCAGTCTTATCAAGGCAATGTCATCCGAGGACGAGAGCAGCACAATGAACAGTGTCCAGTCCCATGTCGCCACGGCTTGATCGATGAGCGCTTGGGGTGGCTTTTTGTACCCGGAATGTACTACCAGTCGCTCAACGTCGCGCGGTAACCCGTTAATAACGACCTGCTTGATTTCAGTTTGCCAGGTGACCGCATGAGCGGCTGTGACAACCCACTGCGGAGCAATCAGTACACCATGACCCTCACCGGGCATGTCAACGAGAGCCGGAAACTCAGCCGCCATGATCCGATACTTCGAATCATCGACATCATCTCGAATGACAATGGCATTGGCGGTTGACGACACCACAAGGAGCAGGGGCAACAGAAATCGAATCATGTGTGATGCCTAATAAGAGAGCAACGCGCTCGGCAACTCGGGCTTCGCTGGTTCGGCCGATCCTAAGCAGGCTTGTTGCGCTTCGCAAGCGCAGATCTCATCGACTGTGCGACCCGAGCTGCTGAAAAAGCGTGGCGAGCGTCAGCTGCTAGCCGACACTCGCCACTGATTGCCATTGCCTGTTGGTAGTTACTGTGCGGTCAGGCTTTCGCGCTGGATGGTGGCACCGTGCAGCACAATGGTGTCGATCTCGTTCCAAGCTTCAACGGCTTGCAGCGGATTGCTGCGTAGCAGGAGCAGATTGGCGACTTTGCCGGTTTCTACCGTGCCGTAGTCTTTTTCCAGGCCAAATTGCTTGGCATTGTTGATGGTGCCGGCACGCAGCGCAGCGTCGAGCGGCACGCCGGCTTCGACCATCGAACGCAATTCTTGATAGGTGTTCAGGCCCGGCTGGTTGCTGTACACCGGCGCCGATGGCGTGTCACTGGCGAGCAGCAGCGGGTGACCTTTATCGTGCAACGCTTTGGTCACGCGCGCGCCTTGCTCGTACACCGCTTTCTGCACGGCGCGGATCTGGGCGTCATCATTGCCAAAAAAATCGCTGCGCAGTTCGCGTTCAAAGAATTTGCCATCGTCGCTGCGGTAGAACGCCAGCAGTGAGGCAGGCGTGACGTTGTTCAGTGATGGGTCGCTGAGCGTTTCCGGGTAGAACAGTTCGCGGATGCCGCCCAGAACACGCAGCGTGGGCTGGAAGCCAATGCCTTGTGCGTTGATGCGATTCAGCAGCGCATCGATGTCAGCCGGAATGCCCGGTTGGCCGTGATGCTGGCTCCAATTCCACAGACCGTGGGCGATCACATCGACTTCACCCGCTACCGCGATTTGCTGCATGTCGAAGGCATTGGCATGGGCCAGAACCAGCAGACCGGCTTTGTGTGCAGCGGTGCGCACGCGCGCCATGGTTTTGGGTTTCAGCAGCGGAATGTGGTGGGCATCGCCAAAACCGTCCTCGATGAAAATTTTCACGCAGCGGGCGCCGCTCGCAGCGATGCGGGCAACCACGGCTTCCGGTGTGTGCTGCGCCGGATCAATACCGGCCGGGATCGGATCCGGATTTTCCGGTTCGTGAATGAATTCCGGAATGATGCTGTGCACCTTGCCATCGACCACAAAGCGCGGATAGCCGTTCAGCACGGATGCCGCACCACAGCGAAACAAATCCGGTTTCAGCGGCTGCGCGTTGAACTGCGCCATGCCAGCGTCAAAGCCAGCCGGATCCAGCAGCTGCGTTACACCGTGGTAGAGGTAGCTGCGCGGTTGTTGGCGGTGATAATCAGCGGTCAGTTTTGCCAACGCTGGCGACTCAACACCAAACGGCAGACCGGCGGGCATGCTCAGGTGCACGTGGCTGTCCATCAGGCCCGGGGTCAGGTAACGGCCCTCACCGTTCAGGCGCGGCGTATCGGCCGGCACGCGAATCGGTTTGCTGGCGACGGCGGCGATGCGGCCATCGCGGATGTGCACCCACTGGCCGGCGACTGGCGCCGAGCGCTCGGGCGAAACCACAGTGACATTTTCAATCAGCAGATCGTTGGCGCTGGCCGGGTTGGCGACGACACCGGCCAGACCAAGACTGACAGCCAGCAAGGAACGGTGAAGGGCGCGGCGAAAGGGGTGAGTAAGCAGGTGCATGACGGGCCTCTTGGGGTTGGCGAGCGTTCGTCGACAGGCATGCCGACGACTGGTCGCGGAAAACACCAGCGCAGTCTTGCCGGGACCCGACAAATTCGCCTGAAGACGGCAAAAGCCTTTCTTGAAGAAATTCTAAAGACGCTAGAATCAAGCACTTACCGGCACCAAACGGACCTGTGCAATAGTGAGCGCCTCGCCTTGAGCTCCGCCCCTTCCCCCGCCACCACCGCCCGCTGGCAACTCGGCGACTGGCTGATCGAGCCCGCTCGCAACAGCCTGCGCTCACTGGCGAACGGTGAAACCGGCGAGCGGACGCTGGAGCCGCGGGTCATGGCGGTGCTGGAGCTGCTGCTGCGGCGGAGTCACGAGACCGGCGGCGGGCCGGTCAGCGATGAGCAATTGCTGGCCGAGGTCTGGCCCGGCATCGCGGTCAGCGACGCCTCGGTCTACCAAGCCATTGCCCAATTGCGCAAAGCGCTTGGCGACAGCGGCAAGCCGTACCGCTACATCAGCCGGGTGTCGGGCAAGGGCTACGTGTTATTGCAAAAGCCCGTGTTACAGAAGCCGGTGCCGATGGCGACTGAACCATCGGTGGCATCGCCTGCCGAGCCTGCGCCCGTTGTCACATCACCAGTCACGCCAGAAAAGCCCGCACCGAAAACGACGATGCCTTGGCTGTGGGCACTGCCTGCACTCGCGATCGCTGCCGGCGCACTCTGGTGGGCGCTGCAATCGCCGCCGCCGCCTGCGGTATCAACCGAACCGGCACCGCAAATTCCCGCAGTCGTTGCCGGCACAGATCCCGGCGCCAAACCGGATTCCCCCGGCTGGGACGACTACCTGCAAGGCCGCTGGTTCTGGCAGCAGCGCAAGCCGGCCACGCTCGCGGAAGCCGCCACGCATTTCCGCGCCGCGATTGAAAACGATCCGCAGCTCGCGCTCGCCTATGTCGGCCTGTGCGATGTCTTCCACTTCCAGCATTTGTACGGCGACTGGCCGCTCAGCAAAGTATTGGCGCAGTGCGAACCGCTGCTGCGCGAGGCATTGCAACGCGAACCGGAACTGGGCGCCGCGCTGGCCAGTTTCGGTTTGCTGAAACTGACCCAGAACGAACTCGATGCCGCCGACACCTTTCTGGATCGGGCGCTGGCGCGCGAACCGAACAACGCGATGGCCTGGCTCTGGAGCGGTCAGATCCGGCAGCGGCGCGGTGACTTCACGGCGGCGACCGAACGCATGCAACGCGCGGCCGAGCTGGACCCGCTCTCCGCCATCGTCAAACGCAGCCAAAGCCATCTGCTGATGAACACTGGCGACTTTGCCGGCGCGCAAGCGGCTTTTGAAGAAGCGCTGCTGCGCGAACCGGATTACGCCGATCGGCCGGTCGATGAAATTGAAATGCGGCCACTGACGGTCGAGCGCGCGGTGGCATTCATCCAATGGGCCAAACGCTTTCCGGACCGCAGCGCTGCCAGCAATCCTGACCGTGGCCTCGGCGTGCAGACCAATCTCGCGATGGTCTATCTGGCGCTGCGCGATCTGGCCAATGCCGATGCCGCGCTCAAGCACGCCGAAGCCGTCTCACCACAACACCCGTATGTACAACTGACCCGCGCCGTCTGGCAGCGTGCCAACGGTGAACCACGCAAGGCCTTGCAAACGCTGCAGCAACGCGCGGCGCAAACCGCTCACAATCCGTTCTACCGACAAGTGGCGCTGCTTCAACAAGCCGAACTCGATGGCGCCGCCGCGGCACGTCAACAGTTCGAACGTGAGTTTCCCGATTACCAGACCGCAATCACGCCACCGCTGCAGCTGAGCCAGCTGCGCACATTGACCAGCTGGCTGTGGCTGGCGCCGACAGCACAACGTCAGCAACTGCAACCGGCCATGCAAGACTTGCTGGCAAAGACCAAGCTACCCGCACGGATGCAATTGCAACTGCGTTTGCTGGTCGGCGAACAGGAAGCGGTCGGTCGCGAATGGTTGGCCTTGCTACAAGCCGGCGCACTACCGTCACCCGCCGATGACTATTTCCTGCCGGAACATCATCCACTCTGGCGCTCGTTTCCGCCGACGGTGTTTGCGCAGCTTGAGCAGAATCGACAGTTAGCGCAGCAGCAGTTGCGCTGATTTTCGGTGTGATGGTGTTGAAATCGTAGGTTGGGTAGAACGAAGCGAAACCCAACAGAATGGCAAGGCGAGAAAATGATGGGTTTCGGCGCGGGCGCCTCTACCCATCCTACAGCCCTGAGTTCAGTGTCAGATCGATTCTGCGCCCCACACCAGCAACCCGGCACAGAAAAACCAAAGCAGCCACTGCCCCAGCAGCAACAGTTGCTTTCCTGATTGGCGCAATAGCAGGAGCTGCACCAGCCAGGCGATGCCCCAACTTGCATAGAAGGCAGCAGCAATCCATGCCAGCTCGCGTCGTGCCGGCAATTCAGGGATGGTGCCGAGCGCGATCATGAGTGCCGACAAGAACAGCAGATCAACCGTCACCAACTGGAACGCACAAATCGACTGAACCCAGTTGCGCGTGACGGCTTCGCCTCTATCCGTCGGTGGCCGCGTGCTCAGACTTTCTCGATAACCAACAAAGCCGTGTGCCAATAGCGCCAGCAGGGTAAGAATGCCGACAATCGTGATCGGGTAATTCATTGCACACACTCCATGACGTGCAAGGTGGATGATTCGGCAAATCAGCGCAATGCCCTTCGGCTATTGCACTCAATCGGATCTATGGCTTGCCGATCACATTCCGGCGCAGCGGCTGATAGGCCGGATGAATCTGGAAGCCGTCATAGCACAGCAGCCGCAGGATCTCGACTGGCCGGCGATGCCAGCTCGCCCAACTGAGCGGACTGTCGCCATGCTGATCCTTGCAGTCACGCGCAGCGCCGGCATCCAGCAATAACTGAATGGTTTCAACGCTGCCGCAAGCGGCAGCGCGGTGCAGGGGCGTTTCCGCTTTGCTGCGGCAGTCGCGCATAAAACTGCCGAGCGGTCTGTCGGGCAAGGTGCGTGCATTGACCTCGGCACCGGCAGCCAGCAGCACGCTGAGCACAACGTCATAACGCCAGCGATCATCTGAACAGAGCGCCAGATGCAGCGCGGTTTCACCGGTGTCGGGATCGGCATCGTTCACCGCTGCACCCTGCTCCAGCAAGAACTGGCACAGCTGCCAATGACCATGAAAGGCGGCGCCACGCAACGCATCGCTACCAAGCTGTGTGAGCAGCACACCGTGGGCCAGTAGCACGCGGATCGTACTGACATCACCATAGTAGGCGCAGTGTTGCAGCGCCGTGACGCCACTGGCATCGCCTGCATTGAGGTCGGCGCCGCTGGCAATCAGTTCATGCACGTAGTCCGTGCGGCCAGACGCGATCTGATTCAGCAAGGACTGACTCATTGGCATGCTCCTTCTGGCTCGGCGAACGTCATGCTGGCTGGCGGACTAGCGAAAGCGGCATTCGCCAATCCGCCTTGGCTCGACCTTACTGCTCCACCAGTTCGACGCGCCGATTCTTGGCGCGACCGGCTTCGCTGGCATTGCTGGCAATTGGTGAAATGCTGGCCGCAGCCTTGGCTTGCAAACGATTCGCGGCGATCTTGTGATCGCTGACAAGCGCCTTGACCACAGCATCGGCCCGGCGTTGTGACAGACTGAGATTGGCGTCGAACGCACCCTGATTGTCGGTGTGGCCAACGATGAACACTTTCAATGTGGTCTGCTCGCGCAGCAGCTTCGCCATTTGCTCCAGTTGCGCTTTCGATTCGGCTTTCAGCTCGGCTTTGCCGGTATCGAAATAAATGCCGTACAGCGCGATCTTGCCTTCCGCGCCGAGCGCTTGCTTCATTGCATCGGCATTGACGGTGACCTGGCCGCCGACCATCGCCTGCGGTTCAATGATCTGCACGGCAACCGCGGCTTGCGGCTGTTCTTCACCAAACACTTGTCCTGTCAGTACCGAGATGTGCCAGGTGCTGCCGGCCCGTTTCAGCTCGGCGTAGGTGTACAGCCCTTCACGATCAAACGGGCTGATATCAGGCGCCCATTTGCCCTGAAATTTCAGCTCGGTAAATTGCTGGTTCCAGTGCTGACCCGGCTCCCACCAGGCATTGCTGCCATCGACACTGGTCTTGATGCTGGCACCGGCTGCTTTCAGCGCCTGCTCGTAATTGCGGTGCACCTCAAGGGGCGATTTGCCTTTTGGCGCCAGATAAAGCAAACGTGTGACTTTACCTTCGATCCGAACCGGCTCATCGCGCAGCAACTCCTTGGCTGGTTGATCCGGCTGCGGCAGATAAAACACGCCGGCAGCAAAACCGATTTCCTGATAACCATCCAGCTGCGAACCGGTGTAACGCGACAGCAGCGGATGATCCTTGCCACCAGCGACGTCTTTGGCTTGAGCAAGTCCGGCTTGGCACAGCAGCGCAGCGGCAAAGGTGAACGCGAGCAAACGCATAAAAATGACTCCTGTCTTGATGTACTCCCTGACCGACAGCGCATGGCTGCACAATCGGTATTTCAACAACCTGTTCATATTGCCGTGGTTGAATCCAACGAACCCGTGGAAGCGCTCACAGCCACATTCGGCGGAAACCCCTATGGGTGTTCCGCCCTACGCGGACTGACCCAATACGTAGGGCGTCAATAAGGCGAAGCCGCATTGCGCCGAATGAATATCAATACGGCGCAATGCCCGTTGGTTATTGCGTCCTACGTGCTCTGACCGATATTTGCGCGGATAAGGAAAGAAATAACGTTTTGATTCACGCGCCGGCGGATCCGGTCGCGTGGAATCGATTGTTAGAGCTTGATAACGTAATCGCCAACATTGGCATCTTCGAGTGCCTTTAGGTGCTTTTCACCCGGCTTTATTGACTCTGTCACGGTATCTTGAGGACCAAACATGGCAAGCCCTCCGTTCCAGATCACTTTCTTTATCTCTTTTACGTCCTCCGACTTTGTATAATCACAGGACTCAAGCGTTGCAATTTTTGGCTGCACGTGCGTAACCTTGACACGGCCACGAACAATCTCCAGGCGCTCCAACTCTTCATTAGTATCAGGGTCCATAATTACATCACCGAGGCCGACGACCATGAATATGTGCCCAACCTGAACGCCCTGTTCCGCCCCTTTGTTCATTACAACGGAGTATTCATTGGGCAAAGCGACCACCTTGCCAAAGTATCTATCAGTCATTGGAACTCTCCAATTTACTAAATTGCTGTATCGCAGTTACAGGCACGACAGGCCTCACGATAATTGATTTCAGCGCGTCTGTCGTTTTTGGTATCTCTTTAAGGACTTGAAAGTCGGCCCGTATTTTTATCTGAATAACCCTGTCCTGCACCAGATGCACGACACCCAAGTATGCCAAACGATCAATTTCATCCTGCTGTGCATAACAACCAACGACGATGTTATTCAGGAAATTTTCGTTTCTTCGGATGACAAACACCTGTTCCTCCGCCACATATTTGATCGGAACCTCGAATGGTGGCGGTGGTAAAGACTCTTGTGAGAGGTCATAAATGACTTTCAGCAGAACAAGAACAAGCGAAGCAAACAGCAATATTACGAATAGCAACCACTTCACCGACAACTGAGAATTCACATCGATAAAGATGGTCACGATACTCGACATAAAGCCAATTACACCGATTGCGATGGAAGCACCGGACAGACTAAGCATTGTGCCCAGTATTTTATTTTTCATTCTCAGCGCCTATTCGTTCCGGTTTCATCTTTGTTGCTCTAACTAAGTAATTATCTGCCTCTGTCCGACAATCTAACCGCGAAGCATGTTTGACATGATCAGATTCTTCCGATATTTCAACAAATTGACAACACTTTTCCACGCCATTTCCAGCAACCTTATTCTCCATTGCCGGATAACATCGGTCGGTCTGCAGATAATGCCTGTCATCCAACCACTCAAGATCGCGACGTGAATCCACATCTGGCGCTGCTTTTTTTGGTTTTGCCATCACTTGTTGTGCTACGAAAACTCGACGTCCATTGCCAGATAAACCCGGCTGCCGGTATGGCACTCGCGAGGCCAAAGGCCACTCGGTCCTTGGCATTCTCGCGATCGCCAGGGCGGCTCATGTACCCACTCGCTCCAGCTTGCGCAACTGATAGCGCTGCTCGCCTTCATCACTGACCAGCAAATAAATTGCGCCGTCCGGGCCGGTCTGGACATCGCGCAGGCGGCCAATGTTTTTCAGCAGCAGCTCGTCTTTGACGATCTTGTCACCGTCCAGCGTCAGCAAACGCAGTTCTTGTGCT
>CAMLNB010000124.1 GCA_946481205.1 uncultured Kangiella sp.
TCCCTTATTCCGGTCCGACCTGCCGGCTCAAAAAGCAGGCATCCGGCAGCAAGAAGGCGTAAAATCCGCCCCTTCGCCTGCCGGGTCAGCCGGTGGGTGACTATTCTCTTTTCCGTTTCAGCTAAACGAGGTTTCAGTCCGGTCATGGCCAAATCCGTCGTCGTTCTCGGCACCCAGTGGGGTGATGAGGGCAAAGGCAAGATTGTCGATCTCCTTACCGACCGCGCCCAAGCGGTGGTCCGTTACCAAGGCGGCCACAACGCCGGCCACACCCTGGTGATCGACGGCAAGAAAACCGTGCTGCACCTGATCCCGTCCGGCATCCTGCGTGACGGCGTGGCCTGCTATATCGGCAACGGCGTGGTGCTGTCGCCGGCAGCATTGCTGAAAGAAATGAATGCGCTGGAAGCGACCGGTGTGCAGGTGCGCAGCAAGCTGCGCATTTCGCCGGCGACCCCGCTGATTCTGCCGTATCACGTTGCGCTCGATAACGCCCGTGAAGCGAAGCGCGGCAAGTCCGCCATCGGCACCACTGGTCGCGGTATCGGCCCTGCCTACGAAGACAAAGTCGCGCGCCGTGGTCTGCGTCTTGATGACATGTTCAACTTCGCCCGCTTTGAAGAAAAGCTGACCGAAGTTTTGGACTATCACAACTTCGTGCTGACCCATTACTACAACGCGCCGGCGATCGACAAAGCGCAGCTGCTGGCCGATTGCGAAATGTGGGCAAAAGAATTGCTGCCGCTGGTTGCTGACGTGCCGGGCTTGCTGCACGACGCTCGCGTTCGTGGCGACAACCTGCTGTTCGAAGGTGCGCAAGGCACTGGTCTCGATATCGATCACGGCACCTTCCCGTTTGTGACCTCGTCGAACACCACTGCCGGCGGTACTGCCACCGGTTCCGGTTTCGGCCCGCGTTACATCGACTACGTGCTCGGCATTACCAAGGCCTACACCACCCGTGTTGGCGGTGGCCCGTTCCCGACTGAATTGACCGATGCCCTTGGCGAACAGCTGCGTCAAACCGGCCATGAATTCGGCGCGACAACAGGACGCCCGCGTCGCTGTGGTTGGCTCGATCTGGTGGCCCTGCGCCGCGCGATGCAGATCAACTCGATTTCGGGTCTGTGCCTGACCAAACTCGACGTGCTCGACGGTATCGAAACCGTGAAGATTTGCGTTGGTTACAAGTGCTCGAAAAACGGCGAGCTGACCCATCCGCCGGTGTCGGCCGACGAGTTCGCCAGCATCGAACCGGAATACATCGAAATGCCGGGTTGGAAGCAATCGACCGTTGGTGTGAAGAAGCTGGAAGACTTGCCGAAACAGGCACGTGCTTATATCCAGCGCATCGAGCAAGAGCTCGGCGTGCCGGTCGATATCGTCTCGACCGGCCCGGATCGCAATGAAACCATTCTGCTGCGCCATCCGTTTGATGCCTGAAGCCTCGGTGCTTAGGCAGCAATGAAAACAGCGGCTACGGCCGCTGTTTTTGTTTGGTTACTGCCTGCCGGCTCAGCTAGGCTTGCTCACACCTCATGCCTGTATGCCGCGCGCCATGGCTGAACCCGACACCTCATCGCTCAACGCCTGCCCCCATTGCGGTCAGCCTATCGCTGAGCAGTTCTGTGCGCAGTGCGGCGAGCACCGACCGGTGCCGTTGAAACTGGCGGAACTGGCGCCCGGCGTGTTCGAGCAGTTGTTGCAGTTCGAATACCCTTTGGCGCGAACGCTGAAATTGTTGGCGTCGCGACCGGCCGAATTGGTCAGGCGTTACTGGGCCGGTGATCGCAGGCATTTCACCCATCCGTTCAAACTTTGCTTCTGGGCGGCCACGCTGGATTTCGCGCTGGTCATTGCCTTGGGTCTGGTCAACACGTTGGTGATCGGCGCCGAAACTGTCGACAGCTCCGAACTGCTGCTGATGCTCAGCATTGGCCAATACATGCAGTTTCTGTATTTCATTCCGGTGGCCTGGTTGGTGGCTTATCTGCTGCGTCCGAGCGTGACTCCGCTGGCCGGTTATGTCGCATTACTGTATGGCTTTGCTGCGATTCATCTGCTGAAAGCGCTAACGATAGGCATCGTCTTGCTGCACAGTGAGATCGGCTTTTGGTTACATCGTCTGATCACGCCGCTGTATGTCATCTGGCTGTTCTGTGGTTTGCTGCCGGGCGCGATGTGGGCGCGAGTGGCGCGGGGACTGCTCATTTATCTGAGCTATGTGCTGTGTCAGATCGCCGTCAATTCATTGTCGGTATTTTTGCAACGCGCCTGGCAGAGCGTGTTCTGAGGCGTTACGGCTTACGCTATCCGGCGGCTGTCTTCCGAATTTCAGAATTGCCACTGCAGTGACAGCATCCACGCGGTTTGATCCGGCAGCGTGAGTCTGTGTTTGTCACCGTTCTCCAGTGCGTAGCGTAGCTGCTGGGAAAGATTTCGCTGCAGGCCCAGGCGCAGCTGCCCTTGTTCGTGCAGCTGCCAATGCAACTCACCACCGAATTGCCATTGCCGAAAATACAGTTCGCTATCACGCGACCGGGTTTCATCGTAGACATGCCACTGCGCGCCCGCCGGCATGACAAAACCACGCCATTGCCACGTGTCAGCAAATGACCAATACAGCTCGGTGCGTGGCCAGCCGAGTTGCAGTTGCACGCCGTTCTGTAGTGCTGGTTGCCAGCTGAAGCCGGGATACCAACGATAACGGCCGAGCTGATCATCGAGCCGCAGTGCAAACCGCCATGTTGCTTCGGTGTCGGCTGAAAATCGTAATGCCCATTCGCCTTGCCAGCGCAAATCGTCACTGTGCAAGGCTCTGTCGCGCAGCGCATTGGATGAGGTGGCGATGACCGGTTGCAACGTGAGTTGCCATGGCGATTGTTCGAACGTCAGTGCCAGCGAGAGCTGATGCAGGTGACCGTTATTGGCCGGCTCAGCCGGCGATGCGGGAAAGGCAAGAATGCGGTAATCGTGATGCCATTTAAGCTGCCACGCAGGTGATGCCTGCCAATCCCACTGCAGTTGCGAGCGCCGTTGTTCGCCTTCGTCTGCGGCGGAGGATGTGGTCTGCAGCAGCAGCGTGCTGTCCGCGGCAGCGTCGGTCAGCGGCAACAGCAACAGAAGCGGGAAGGCGTTCATGGCCCCGACAAGTATAGTGCGCCGCCGCGGCGGCGAACTGTCGAGCAAGGAGACAAAAAAACGGCGGGATGGCCGCAACGACGTCCCGCCGAAACTGTTGCGATGGCATGCGATTAAGGCATACCGTCAAGCCATGCCATCAATGCAACAGCAGACTGGTGATCAGGTGCATTGTTGCGAGGCCGGTTTCAGCGTGTTGACCGGTTTGGCCGGCGCATTGGCAGCGGGTTGCTTGCTGCGACCATGCAGAATCAGGAACTGTCCCAAACCGATTGCAATCACGCCAAATCCGCTCGACAGATGCCAGTGCATGTCCTCGAAAAAGGTCGAGATGATCAGCGCAACAATCGGCGTCAGCACGGCGATATAGGAGGCGCGCGAGGCGCCGATTTTGCCGACCAAGGCGATATAGCAACTGAACGCAATCACCGAACCGAAAATTGCCAGATACAGCAGCGACAGCACGTAACCACTGCTCCACTCGAACGTGAATTCCGCGCCTGACAGCGGCACGGCAACGGCCATGAAACCAGCACACCAGAGCATCCACCAAGCGTTGGTGGTCAACACCGGCAAGCCGGCTTTGGCGTTACGCATCGCGACCATGTTGGCGCAGGACGCACCGAACGAACCGACCAGCGCATAGATCACGCCGAGCGTGCCATCGCGGCCGGAGAATGCCGCCACTTCCGGCCAGAACACCAGCAGCATGCCGAGCACGCCAAGACCGGCGCCGATCGTCAACTCGCGGGTGATCACCGAGCCGAACAACCAGCGCGACAGCACGATATTGAAGAACAGCATTGCCGAACCGGCGACTGCTACCAGACCGGAGCTGATCTGCATCTCGGCGCGATAAATAAAGGCATAGTTGACCGCATAGAACAGTCCGAGTAACGCCATCCAGCCGTGCTGGCGGGCATTCAATGCCAGCGGCTCGCCCTTGAAGCGAGCCCACAGCGCCAGCACTGCGCCGGCCAGCAGAAAGCGATAGGTCACCGAGGCTTCCGGCGCAACGCTGCCGAGCTGGAACGTGATGGCGATCCAGGTGGTACCCCAAATCAGGGTGGCCACCAGAAATTGTTGGGCGGTGTTCATGGTCAGGTGTCGGTCGGCGGGCGCTACGGGAATGCTGGCCAGTCTAGGTAGGCTTGGGCGAGCAGTACAGATGCAGTATTATCAAAATTGAACCGATACAGTTTGCGAGCGAGCAAACTGTACTGCTCGCGGAGGGCGCAACTGTGCTGTATGAGCAAATTGCTGAAACAGTCCGTACACAAATCCAGTCCGGTCTATACGAGCCGGGTGATCGCCTGGTCTCGGTGCGCAGGCTGGCCAGCGAGCAGGGCATCAGTGTCAGCACGGCGGTGCAGGCCTATCAGCTGCTGGAAGATCAGGGCGTCATCGAAGCGCGGCCGCAATCCGGCTATTACGTTCGCGGTCGGCTGACGCCATCGATGCCGACCACTCGGCTGCCCAAGCCAACCAGCCGGCCCATGAAAGTGTCGACCGGCGAGATGATCATGGATGTGCTGGAGACGCTGAAAGATCCGTCGCTGGTACCGCTTGGTGCCGCGCAACCCGCAGCGGATTTGTTGCCGGTGGCGGCGTTGAACCGTTGCGTCAACGAGGTGCTGCGGCGCGAACCGCACTGCCTGTTCCGTTACGAAGGCACCACCGGCAATGTGGAGCTGCGCGAACAAATTGCCCGGCTGATGCTGCTGGCCGGGGTCGATTGCAGCGCCGATGAGATCGTGATCACCAATGGCGGTCAGGAAGCGATGCTGCTGGCGATTCGCGCGGTTGCTCAACCAGGTGATGTCATCGCCGTCGAATCACCAACTTATTACGGTGTGCTGCAAGCGATTCAATCGCTCGGCATGAAAGCGTTGGAGATCCCAACCGATGCCAAAGAAGGCATGAGCTTGGATGCGCTGAAACTGGCGCTGGAGCAGTGGCCAATCAAGGCAGTGTTTGCGATGCCGACGTGCAGCAATCCGCTCGGCTCCAGCTTATCGGAAGAAAAGAAACAAGCGCTGCTGCAATTGCTGAAAGAGCACGATCTGCCGCTGATCGAAAACGACGAACACGCCGAGTTCGCCAGTGCCGGCAGTCGGCCGCGTGCCGCCAAACATTACGACAGTGACGGTCGGGTTCTGCTGTGTACTTCTTTCTCCAAAACACTAGCCCCGGGTTGCCGAGTCGGCTGGATCGTGCCCGGTCGCTATCAGGAGCAAATCACTTATCTGAAATATGTCAGCAATCTGGCGACACCAACCTTGACGCAGCGCGCCATTGCCCGCTTTCTCAATGGCGGTGGTTACGAGCGCCATGTCCGCAAACTGCGTCAGCTGTATGTGCGGCAACAGGAGCGATTGGCACAGGCGATTTTTCACAGCTTTCCACCGGGCACCAAAAGTTCGCATCCGGCCGGCGGCATGGTGACTTGGGTGGAGTTGCCGAACAAGTTATCCGGTTTTGCCTTGTACCAGCGAGCGCTGGAAAAAGGCATCAGCATCGTGCCGGGTCGGCTGTTCTCGGTGCAGAACAAATACGAGCATTTTATCCGATTGAGTTGCGGCGGCATGTGGACGCCAACCATCGAGCGGGCCATCGCCACGCTGGGGCAGCTTGCCCAGCAATTGCTGGATGAGCAAAGCCGGAACGGCTCGACCAGCAACTAGCCATGCCTGCCGGATACGAGTCGGCTGCTCAGTCGGCCACGATCACGCGGGCCCGGCCGCTTTGTTTGGCTGCGTACAAGGCATCGTCGGCGCGTTTCAGGCTCGCATCCGGATTGTTGTCGCGGGCAAAATCGATCTGGGCAATGCCGAAACTCGCCTGCAGAAAATACCGATGTTCCGGATCGATCTGCAGTGGCTGCTCGCGCAGTTCGGCAAGCAATTGCTCTACTAACTGCCGGGTCGCCTCGGTATCTGAACCGGGCAGCACGACCGCGAACTCTTCACCGCCAATCCGCATGACATGATCGCTCAGCCGGCGGAAGCGCTGCTGCAATTGGCCGGCGAAAAACTGCAGGCAGCGGTCGCCAACTTGATGGCCGTACCGATCGTTGATTTGTTTGAAGTGATCGATATCGGCAATGACCAAGCACAGTTTGCTGGCGCCACGTTGGGCTTGATGCCAGCTCTGCTGAAACACTTCATTGAATCGACGACGGTTGTACAAGCCGGTCAGCTCGTCCACCAAGGACATCCGATGAATTGCCGCGCGGCTACTGAGCAGCTCGTATTCAAGCGTCAGCTGACTGTGGTATTCGCGGCTGTAGCGGCGGCTGGCGGCAACCACGTAACAGAGAAAAATCGCCATGGTGATGGCAATGGCAGCCTGTCCCGGCAAATACGCGGAAACCAGAATCTGCGGCAGAAACAGCAAACCGATCGAGATCAGATTGCGGCGAAAATCCAGCGCATAAGCACTGGCACTCGCCGCGCCAAAGGCAATCGTGCACAGCTGCACGACGTGACCGGTGGTGCTGCCGGCGCCGGTGCGCAACGTCACCAGCACGGCGAAGGTCGCCCAGATCACGCAGCCGAGAAAAATCAGTGCCCAGCGCAGTCGATACCAGCGGGCAAAAGCCGTTTCGTTATCGATCTGCTGCGGTGGCCGGTTCAGCCAGCGCAGCCAGACCAGCATGGCCATGATCGCCGGCGCCAACATGCTCAGGCGCCAGTCCGCGCGCAGCCCGGCATCGCTCTGACTGGCAACGATGCAGCCGAGCACGTAAAACACCGGACCGGTCAGTGCGTGCTGATAAAAATCCTGAGCCAGACGTTGTTGACGATAAACGGTGGCGCTGGGCAATTCGGTGAATGACATGGGGCAGGCTCTGACAACGGCCGGCACAGCCTAGCGTGCGCGAACCGCTCCGACAATGTGTCAATTGCTTGGCGCCAGCATCACGACTCCGGGAACGATCGCCCAAGCGGAGGAGAAAAAAATTAGGTGTTAGCCGTGGCGCTTAGAACGGTGAGCCGAGGAACAAGTAAATGCCGTTGGCACCACCTTCGGTGCGCCCATAACCGAGATAGAGTGGGCCAAAGTTGGTGTCGATGCCGAGATACACCGAGCCGGCCAGAATCGCATCGCTGCCGCTGATGTCGCTGCGCTGTTGCCAGACATTGCCCCACTCCAGCGTACTGCCGAGGTAGACCGGGGTATCGAGGGTCGCGCTGATTTCGTTATCGAGCCGGTAACGATAAATCAGGTTGCTGAAGCGCAAATGCGGGCCGATCAATTCGTTCTTGCTCAGGCCAGACAGTCGCTGGAAGCCGCCGAACTGGAACTGCTCCTGCAACGGCGCCTCATCGGTGATGAAGCTGCCAGCCAGCAGTTGCAGGCCAATGGTGTGGCGGCCGCGTGACGCTACCTGAATCCAGTCCAGCGTCCACTTGGTGTAAGCATCATCGGCGCCGAGGCTGCGCTCGCCGCGCGCATAAGTGATGGTGCCGGCACGACCGCGCACCGGGAAATACCGGTGATCGAGCTTGTCGATACCGAGCTCAATATAGGATTCGCCAACATCCAGGTTGCGCAGCGCAATATTGGTCATGCCGATGCGTTCTTCAAAGTCACTGCTGCCGGCGCGAAAACCAATCTGGGCGTGGCCGTTGCTGTTGAACTCGCGGCCGAAGTTGAGTCGAGTTTCCCAGCTGGTGACCTGGAACTCGGCGAGAATTTTTTCGCTGACCGTATCGAGCACGGGCAGACGCCGACGCTCCCATTCGGCGCTGCTGCTGATGAACCATTGGCCATCGAGCGCAATCGGTTGAAACCATTCGGTGAACAGTCGTGGCGTGTCGCCCAGTTGGGCCTCGTTGCGCCACTCACCGCCGTAGCGATTGGCCGGCATGTAGGTATGACGCATGCCGATATTGTAGAGATTGTCGCCGGCGAAGTTGTCTTCCAGCTCAACGCCAAAGCGGAAGTAATGCGGGCCAACCGGGTTGTCCGGCAGATCCAGATGCAGCGCGACTTGCTCGTCATCGCCATCGAGTCGGTAATTGGTGACGCCAAACTGGCCGGTGCCATACAGATCGGCCAAGTCCCGTTGCAAATGGCTCTGGCTGAACGGCTCGCCAAGTTGCTGGCGAATGCGCGACAGAATGGCATCGGTATCGAGCCCGCTGCTGTTGTCGACGGTGATTGCGGTGACGATCGGCGCCGACACCGGCTGGGCATGATGCAGCGGCGCATGACTGCCGGTTTGCGCGGCGATTTGCTGCAGCGCATGCGGCACCGATTCCGCCGCCGTGGTGCCGCGATCGATCGCTTCACCGATTTTGCTGAAGTCGCCAGCGAGAATGCCGGACAAGTCCGGGCGGATCAGCAGATCCTTTTCGCCCAGTAGTGCGATGCTGGCATCGGTGTTGCGCCGGGTCAGAATGGTCGACAGCTGATCCAGCACTTCAACCACGGAGTCGATTTCATCTCGGCCCAGCAAGGGCGAACTGACGTCAACCGCGACGACAATATCGGCACACAGATCGCGCACGACCTGCACCGGCAAGTTATCGGCAACGCCGCCGTCGACCAGCAAACGGTTTTCCCGTTCAACCGGATTGTAGACACCGGGTATCGCCATGCTGGCGTGGATGGCATCGGCCAGATCGCCTTCGCGAATCGACACGGCCTCGCCGGTTTCCAGATCGGCCGCGACTGCGCGGAACGGCACCGCCAGGTGATCGAAATCATGAATGGTGGCGGCCGGACGGGTCAGGGTTTTCAGCACCAGATTCAGGTTCTGGCCTTCGAGCAGGCCGCGTGGCAAGCGAAAGGAGCCGTTGCGGAAACCGATGTCCAAATCGACCAGATAACGCCGATCATCCTGCTTGCGCCGGAACGACAAATCGCCGCGCTGCGGCTTGTCGCGAAAGCCGCTGCTCCAATCGAGCTGGCGGTAAATGGTGTCGATTTCGTCGATGGTGTAACCGGTTGCATACAGGCCACCGACCACCGCGCCCATGCTGGTGCCGGCGATGCAGTCAATCGGAATGCCGTGCGCTTCCAATTGCCGGATCACGCCGATATGCGCTGCACCGCGAGCGCCACCACCGGACAGCGCCAACCCAACTTTCGGTCGGTCGCCAGCGGCCATTGCACTGGTGGCAACGGCGGCAGCGGCAAGACAGACCAACAGGCGAGCAAGGGGCACGAGCAGAACCAACATCGCAGTGACGAACGAACGCCGGGATTGTATCAGTCGTTGCCGATTTGACGAGACGTTGGCAGCGGCGCGATTGCGCCGAACCGGAAAAGAAAAAACCCAGCGTTTCCGCTGGGTTTTCAAGAGTGGTGCCGAGAAGAGGACTCGAACCTCCACGGGTCGCCCCGCCAGTACCTGAAACTGGTGCGTCTACCAATTCCGCCACCTCGGCACAGAGGCCGCGCACTATACCGATGGTCCCCTACCTTGTCAAACATCGATTTTTGCGCCGGAAATGGCCCTGGATTTGTGCGCCAGTACGCTTTGCCGGCGACGAATACGGCGCCAGCCTT
Source organism: uncultured Kangiella sp. (assembly GCA_946481205.1). The sequence goes on from CAMLNB010000124.1 coordinate 9,661, forward strand.
TACACTTGTCCGTAGCTTCCTTCTGCTATCAGGACACCATGGCCCGTAAGCCGCCCGCCGACCCGCATTTTGACCGCGAAAAGGCCAAGTACGACAACCCCATCCCGAGCCGGGAATTCATCCTGGCCTTTCTGACCGAGAAAGGCGCGCCGCTGCCGTTCCCGGCCATTCTGAATGGGCTGGGCCTTTATAGCGAAGAGCACGAAATCGCCCTCGACCGCCGGCTCCGAGCCATGGCCCGCGACGGTCAGCTGGTGCAGAACCGGCGCGGGCTTTGGTGCCTGCCGGGCAAGATGGATGTCAAACCCGGCCGCATCGAAGGCCATCGTGACGGTTTCGGCTTTGTCATCCTCGATGAAGGTGGCGATGACTGGGTGCTGTCCGAGCGCGAAATGCGCAAGGCGATGCACGGTGATCGGGTACTGGTAGCGGCGCAGGGCAAGGATCGCAAAGGCCGCATCGAGGCGTTGATTGTCGAGGTGCTCGGTGCCGCGCCACGGCATGTGGTTGGCCGGTTGTTCAAGCAGCGCGGCGTGACCTTTGTCCAGGCCAGCGATCCGCGCATCAGTCAGGAATTGATTGTCCCGCCCGGTGATGAACTGGCTGCCCGCGACGGCCAGATGGTCGTGGTCGAACTGGCGCCACGGGTGTCGGCGCTGAGCCAGCCGTTGGCGAAAGTGGTCGAAGTGCTGGGCGATCACCTCGCGCCCGGCATGGAGATCCAGGTCGCCATTCGCCAGTTCGATCTGCCGCATGAATTTCCGCCCGCTGTGGAAAAAGAAATCGC
>CAMLNB010000125.1 GCA_946481205.1 uncultured Kangiella sp.
CATGACTGAAGCGGATGCGCCAGTCCTGGCGTGAAAACGTCGTCGGACTTTGCAAGTGCAGTTCAGCAGTAAAGCAGGCGCCGGCGGCCTGTTCGGCGCGGCAGTGTGGGCCTGGTGTATTGTCCAGCAACTGATAGCGAACTTGTACAGTCTCAGCAAAGTGGCGCAGCGCAGTCTGGTCTTGCGTGAGAACCGTCGGTGCCGCCAGCAGCGGCTGTCCCAGCATCGGCAGGCAGAGCAGTAGCGCCTGCAGCGATCCTCGCTGAATCGGGTAACGACCTGAAGTTGCGCGAAGCAAGCGCGAACAGCTCAGAACATTCATAGCGGTTCCATTGCGTAACATGATCTAAAAAGCTCGTTGAGCCAAAATCTAACAATAAAAAAAGCCGGGAGCCAGACCAGCACTCACCGGCGGTTTGCAGAACGCTGCAGGGAGACAACGGAGCAAGAAAAAGCCGGTACGTCGCCATACCCCGTACCGGCTTGTTACATCAGAAGTTCAACCGAACGCCGGCGTAGTAGGTCGGACCGGTTTGGTAAACCGCGTTCTGACGGCTGCTGATACCATCATAGTAGGTCACGATTTCTTCATCGGTCAGGTTACGACCTTCCAATGTCAGCTGAATGTTCTCGTTGACGTTGAAGCTGAAGGAGGCATCAACAAACTCTGAGGCTTCCATCCACTGTTCACGGCTACGATCGATGCCGATGAAGAAGTCGTCACGCGAGTTCAACGACACCCGAGCACTCAGCAAGCTGTTTTCGAAGAAAACCGAAACGTTGTAGGTTTTCTTGGCGTTGCCCGGAATGTCGTTGCCTTCGTTGGTGACCGCATCGGAACGGGTGTAGTTACCGGAGAAGCCGAAGCCGTTCTCGAACACTTGCTGATAGCTCAACTCCCAACCTTCGTTGCGGCCACCGGCGCCGTTGTACGGACGCGAGACGCGGTATTCGCACTGCCAGACGTTGCCACCCAAATCATCGCAGCGGGCGGCATCCGGCGGCGAACCGACCGGATCAAAGAAGCTGGCGTGGTATTCGGTTTCAACGCGGTTGGTGATGTAAGAGCGGATGTCTTTGTAGAAGTAGGCCAAAGACAGCGCACTGGCATCATTGATATACCATTCGTACGACAGATCGAACTGCGAAGCACGGTACGGATCCAGACCCGGGTTACCACCGCTACCGGTGTAGGAGGTCGAGTTCAGCGAGATGTTTGGTGCCATCGCCGAGTAATCCGGACGCGCCATCACTTTCGCCGCAGCGAAACGCAGGATGTGGTCGTCGGCAACATCGAATGCAATGTTGAAGCTCGGCAGCACGTCGGTGTAACCGCCTTTCTCGGTGCGCGGCAGGTAGTAACCGTCGAACAGGTTCCACAGTGCGCCCGGTGCGGTGGCAGCAACACCGGTGGTCACGCCGGTGGCGCTGACATCGGTTTCGACCACGCGCACACCGACGTTACCGCGAATGCCATCGCCGCTGAAGCGAGCCATCACGAACGCGCCGAGCGTGTCTTCTTCGACGTCGTAGCTGGAGCTGGCGACCGGCGAGTAGCAGGACGGCGGGTACGACTGGCCGGACGGCAAGCACGGACCTTGCGACGGAATGGCGTTGTAGATGGCATACAGTGCTTCCGGGCTGACCAGACGATAGCCGCCGAACACGTTGTGGCCGGACATGAAATCGCTCGGCAGCAAACCGCCAGCTACCGGCGCCAAGGTACACGGTTGACCACCGCAAGAGGTCGGGCCGTACAGCGCGTGGCCGGCTTCGCCGTTGAACTCAACGGTGCGCTCGTGCTGGGTGCCTTTGATACCGAACTTGATGCTGTTGAAAACATTGTGATCGAGGGCCAGCTCGGCATCGGCGTAGAGGAAATCTTCCGAGTCGGTGTTGCCGACATCACGCTCGCCGTTCCACTGGTTGCTTTGCATATGATCAGGCGACGACGGGTCGATGTCGGTGAACTGCACCAACGGCGCTGAGCCGCGCAGATCCCAGCTGAAGCCGGTTTTGGCCGCGGTTTCCCAGATCAGCTGACGCGAGGTTTCGCCGTCGGCATCGGTGGTACCGAGTTTGCCGTGCAGTTTCCAGTCACCGGTTTCATAGGCAACGTCGATGTCATAGGCTTCAGTTTTGGTTTCGCCTTCGCGCACGAATACGTCATAAACCGCGCCCCAATCGCTGGTGTCGTCGAACGTACCGGCGAGTACGGTGCCGTTGCTGTCCACGACGGTGTTGGTCGGACGACCGCCTTGACCCAGTTGACGGGTGAACCAGGCGAGGTAGTTGGCGTTGATGTTGTCGGCTTGCATCCGGGCACTGAGCGCATTGAACGTCAGTTCGAGCGCATCGGTCGGAGCAAACTGCACGCTGAGGTTGACCGCATCGCGTTCGCGCTTCTGGGTGAAGTATGCGGAACCGATCAGATCCGGAATCGCCAGCATTGGCGTGCCGGCATCGGCAACGGCATCGTAGGGGTCAAAGTTGCTGTCGACATTGGAATAGCCGAGCACTTCGACACCGTCACGGCGAATGTCGGACTCGCTGGTGATCGCCGACAGCAGGACGCCGAGGTTGTTGGCTTCGTTCTTCCAGGAAATCAAACCGGAGAAAGCCGGATTCGATTCGCCGGACTTGTCATTGCGTTCCTGGATGATCGAGCCAGCCATGGTCATCGAATCCATGTCCAGCGGCTTGCGGGTGCTGACGTTGACCACGCCGCCGATACTGCCTTCTTCGATATCGGCCTGCGGGCTTTTGATCACTTCCAGTTGGCCCACCACTTCCGACGGCAGCATCAGGTAGTTGAAGCTGCGGGTGGCATTGAGCTGATCGAGAATGAACCAGTCAGCGGTGGCAACTGAGTGGCCGTTCAGCAGCGTGCGGTTCAGGTTTGGCGCGGTACCGCGAATCGATACCCGCTCGCCTTCGCCGAAATCGCGCTGGATACCGATACCGGAAATCCGCTGCAGCGATTCGGCAACGTTTTTGTCCGGGAATTTGCCGATGTCTTCGGCGGTGAGCACTTCGCGGATGTCATCGGCATCGCGCTTGTCGGCCAGGTTGGCTTTCAAGCTGTCGCGGATGCCGCGCACTTCAACCACTTCGGCTTCGTCATCCTTGCTGGCGTTTTCGTCGGCAGCGAGCAGGTGTTGGAACGGGGCTCCGGCGAGCGCCAGTGCGATTACCCCGGGGAGCAGTTTTTTCTGGAATGCAGGGGAGGTCATGGTTTTCTGTCCTTTACGTGTCCAAGCGTCGATCCCGGCCCTCTTCCGGGGAGGTATCGTTCCAACAATGACAGCGTTGTCATTGTTGGGGCCGACCATACACCGGTTTCTTCCGTCAATGCAAAAAATTCCTGTGCTGCAGCGCACAAGGCCTATTACTCATCGGGCCAGTTTGGTGGCTTGAACAGATGGAGGAGGAGGGAAACGGGCTTTTGCGGTCCGATCTGCACCGCTTTGGCGCGCCAAAGCGGGCAAGGGCTTCAACTTTTTATGACTTGATAGCGAGCGGACGGCGCAACGCAGGTCCGGACTGGCTGTTAATAGCCCACGTCCGCCGAACGAAATGACAGCGCTAGCCAGCCGACCCGTTTTGGCCGCGGATGTGAGCGTGAAAACCGTCAGGCACGTGCTTGCGCCGACCGCGGCTCAACTGCTTTCTAGTGTCTCTGGTTCGGCACGCAACGCGAACTCACGAGTCAGCTGCAAGGCGCTCCACAACGTTTCGCGTTGGGCAAACAACCAACCGGTGAAATCGCGGTATTGATCATCTTCAAGCTGGCGGCCGAGCAAATCCAGACTGGCCAGGGTCTGGTTGTCCTGAATGCCGGCGAGCAGATCGCGACAGGGGTTGATAAACAGATTGCGCTGCCGTTCGTCGAACAGCTCACCGAAAATCAGCAGCGACCAGAGTGCACGCCGCAGCAGGCGTTTCTGTCGTTCGTAGTAGCCGAAGTCCGGCGAGGCTGGTGCCTGATCCCAGATTTTCTGCAAGGCTTCCCATTGCCGGATCACCAATTCGCTGGCGCGTTCGCTGGCGGGTTGCTGCAAGGCCGGAGCGATATCGGTCGGCGCTTGCAGCAGAAACTCGGCGACATCGAGCGCAAACAGTGCGTAATCGCGGCTGTCGAGCAGTTGTTCGACGGCAATGATGCCAACGGCAAAATCGCGCTCATCCGGCAGCCGATCCAACAACTCATCGTGATGTGGCAAATAGTCTTCGCCTTGGCTGGACCAGACAATCGCATCGGCCGCCTGCTGCGCTCGCGCCATACCGACCCAGCGAAACGCTTTCAGCATTCGGGTCAGTTGCCGACGCCATGGCTGCATCGCCGCCGGCAGTTTCAGGCCGCTGTAGCAGACCAGTGCGTGCCGGAATAACCCAAGCGCTCGGCGCATTTGTTCAGCGGCTTGCACCGAGGGTTTGCTGACAAATTCTTTTTCATAGAGCTGCCAGTGCGACCAGGCGCTGTACACGGTATCGAACAGCAACTGCCACAGACTGGCGCCTTCGCGGATCAAAATTGGCTGCAACCGGGCGCTGGGCAGATCATGCCAGCCGAGCAAGCGATAACCGCGTTCGGCCTTGTTGCGGCTGTCCGGATGCAGTGGGTGGTGGCTGGCCAGTTGCCGGGCCAGTTCGAACATTGGCGCCGGATCGCCGCTGAGCAATTCCAGTTCGATTTCGCTGATCAGATCATGTTCTTCATCGGCATGTACGGCGCCGTGATCGAGCGCGAGTTCGACCACAGTGCCGCTTTCATGGCGCAGTTCGCGCGCGCGCCGTTCAAAGTCGGTGCTGAAAATCGTCTGCAGCTTTTGCTGACGCCACAGGCTGGTCAGCCACGGCGTCCACTCGGTTTCCGGCAGGCGGACCGGGTCGAGTTCTGGGCCGGACACCAGCACATTCCACTCATTGCGCTTGTGCAAACCGCCGAGACTGCTGCCGGCCGATTTGATGGTTTGGGTGAACTGGTTGTCGTCTTGGCGCAGCCGCAGCGAGACGCCGCGATCGCGCAGCTCGTGATCGTCGGTATCGTAATAGCGGTTGCCAAGCCGATGGCTTTGCCAAGGGCCGGCCTGCCAGCCGGCCGGTAGCCGGGTGACGGCCAGTGCGGCCAGCGTGTCGGGATCGGTCGCCAGTTTCAGTTCAAGTTCGCGGCCCATGCTGGCGCGGCTTCCATCGTTGCAGCGGAGAATGGCCGGCATTGTAGCGGATGCGGTCGCCGCTGTTGGCCCGCCGCTTGGGTTTCAGCTCCCGTTCGCGCGCTGTGCCGGCACCGCGTCCGTGATGGCGGCGGAAGAGGGGCGACATGGTTGAGGATGCTGCCGGTCTTGTGCGGTGCGCTGTTACAATCGCCGCCGATAACAGCCGCTTCGCGCAATGACAGGAGATCGATGGTGGCAGCAAGGCGATTGACGTGCGTTCTGGTAGCTCTGGTTTGGTCACTGACGCTGCGCGCTGGTGAAGCGCCGGCGACGCTGTACATCACCGATCAGCTGACCGCGTCGCTGCGGGCTGGCGCCGCCAAAGAACAGAAAGCGATCAACCAGATCAAGGCCGGCGAGCCGGTCCAGATCATGGAAAAAGCACCGGGCACCGGCTTTGTCCGGGTGCGCGCGCTCAGCGGACCGGAAGGCTGGATCGAAGCCGACCGGGTGGTGAACGTGCCGCCATCGGTCAATCGCTATGCCGAACTGGAGAGCCGCTTCAACGCTGCGGTGGCCGAACTCGAAGGCATGAAAGCTTCGCTGCCCGAGCGTGAAATTCTGCAGCGGCAGAATCATGAACTGCAGGTGCGCGTGGTCGAGCTGGAAAACCGGCTGGAAACGTTCGCTGAACAAAATGCCGTGCTGGAGCGCCGCTTCCAGAGTGAAGTGATGTACGCCGGCGCGCTGATCGTCCTGGTCGGTTTGCTGCTCGGTTGGGGCCTGAGCGCAATGCGCGGCCGCCGCCGCAGCGGTTGGCACTGAGTCTGTCATGATGAGTACGGTGCGTTGGCAGTGTCGCCGTTTCGACGAGCTTGATGCGGCGAGTCTGTATCGCATTGCCAAGTTGCGTCAGGACGTGTTCGTGATCGAACAGATGTGCCCGTATCCGGATCTCGACGGACGCGATCCGGACTGCCTGCATCTGACCGCCGAAGACGATGACGGCTTGCAGGCCTATTTGCGCATTGTGCCGGCGGCATTGACCGACGCCGGCGCGCCGGCATTGGGCCGGGTTTGCACCGCGGCGCGTGCACGCAGCAGTGGCATTGGTCGGCAGTTGGTACAGCGAGGTTTGACCGAATTGGCGCGCGCCTATCCCGGGCAGGATTGCGTGATCGGCGCGCAAGCCTATCTGCGCCGGTTTTACGAAAGCTTTGGTTTTGCCGTCTTTGCCGAACCGTATTTGGAAGACGGCATTCCGCATTTTCACATGCGCTGGTCAGCCAGCGCCTGAACCCCATCCGCAGACGTTTTCGCAGGGCATTATCATGAGTTTTCAACGCATCAGTCTCGAACAAGCGCAGCAGCAATTGGCCAACGGCGCTGTGCTGGTCGATATCCGCGATCCGGTGGCATTTGCCGCAGGCCATGTTGACGGTGCTATCCGGCTTGGCAACGACAACCTCAGCGACTTTCTGGCCAAGGCCAATCCGGATACGCCGCTGCTGGTCATGTGCTACCACGGCCACAGCTCGCAAAATGCCGCGCAATTTTTTGCCAATCAGGGTTTCGCTTCGGTCGCCAGTGTCGATGGCGGTTTCGAAGGCTGGCGGCAGAAGCTGCCGTTTGTCAGCGGCTGAGCCGTCGATCATCTGACGCCCTCGAACAACGGCGACCCATCAATAAAGAACGCCACGCTTTGCCGCACCAATGAACTGCCGCGCCATTAGGACCGTATGACGCGCTAGGTTCCGTTGCGGAGAAACGTCATGGCCAATGTGCTGGTGATTGGTGGCAGTCGCGGGATGGGCCGCGCCATCACCGAACAATTGTTGCAACAGCACCATGCGGTCTGGCTCGCTTGCCGCGAACCGGAGTCCGCAGCAGATCTGCACGCTGCAGTGCGCTTTCGTTGGGATGCCTGCAACGAGGCGTTTCCGGTTGCACTGTTACCGGAACGATTGCATGGCTTGGTGTACTGCCCCGGCACGATCAATTTGAAACCGTTTGGCCGTTTGTCGGCGCAGGATTTTTATCAAGACTGGCAGGTCAATTGCCTCGGTGCGGTCACCGCGATCCAGGCCAGCTTGCCCGCATTGAAAGCGGCCGAACGCGCTTCCGTCGTCCTGTTCAGCTCGGTGGCGGCGCAAACTGGCTTGAACTTTCATGCCTCGATTGCCGCCGCCAAAGGCGCGGTCGAAGGTTTGACCCGGGCTTTGGCAGCCGAGCTGGCGCCGGCGATTTGTGTCAATGCAATCGCGCCGGCGCTGATCGACACCCGGTTAGCGGCGCCGCTGCTGAATTCCGACAGCAAGCGCAACGCCATTGCCGAACGCAATCCGCTGAAACAGATCGGCAGCGCGACAACCGTCGCGGAATTGGCCTGCTGGCTGTTGACCACCTCGCAGCCTTTTGTGACGGGTCAAGTGCTGGCGGTCGATGGCGGTTTGTCGCGCTTGCGCTGAATGCGTGTCCGTGACGGTGGCGCTGAAAACTGCGATCGGAGAACGCGAACAGCAATAAAAAAAGCGGCCGCTCGGCCGCTTTTTCGTTGATGAGTGCTTACTGCCAGACGTACTTGGTGAACAGCACGTCTTCAATGACGTCTTTGCGCTTGGTTTCTTCGTCGAGCCGTTTCTGCAACTCGGCCAGTGTTTGCTGGCGTAAGGTTTCACGCAGCGCCAGATCCTTCACCGAGCCTTCAGTTTGGCCGCGCATCAGCCAAACCACCGCGTCCTGCATCAGTGGCAAATGCTGTTTGACCAACTCGACGCCCGCCGCGCCTTTGATTTTCAGCTGAATGCCAACCGACAGGAAACCGACCTTGCCATTGTCGCGCTGGAAATTGGTGACAAAATTCGGGAACAGCTCGAAGTACTTGGTGCCTTCCGGATCCGGGTCACTGCCGCCGCCACCGGCCTGCACGCTTGCCGCACCGAGCAGCAACAGCGTTATCGTGAAAACACGCCACCACATGAGGTCCTCTCCTTAGCGTCCGTTGTCCCCGGACCCACAAGTATAGTCAGGCAACGCGGATCCGCAGGTGTTCAGTCGATCTCGGCCATTTCAAAATCGGCTTTGCCAACACCGCAATCCGGGCATAGCCAATCGGACGGGACATCGGCCCAGGGCGTGCCAGCGGCAATGCCGTCTTCCGGCCAACCCAAGGCCTCGTCATAGACCAGACCACACACCAAACATTGCCACTTCTTCATGATCACTACCTGTACGCCAATTCAGGAAACGCCCGCGCCAGACCAGCGGTCAGCGCGGGCGCGCCGTTATAACGGCTAGGGCAGCCGAGGGCAAGTCGCGTGCGTCAAATCCTAGAAACCAGCGCAGCCCGCAGCGCATAGCGCGCTCCGGACTTGGTGGCGCTGTGTTGAAAGCTCTCGCGAGGTGGCCAACCTCGCTGCGGCTTTCGCCTTGCCCCACCTGCGCCGGTACGCACTCTGCGCTGCGCCAAGCGCCGGTTTCTAGGATAATGCCCGCCACTTTGTACCCCGATCCCAAGCTTTTGGATTGCTCATGCACGTATCCTGGCGCGATGAGGCGCCGCTGTGGACCCCGCCGCTGCAGCAGCTGATGACCGAGCGCGGCTCGTTTACCGAGGCGCTGACCCAGCGGCTCGGGCCGATCACCGTCCGGCCGCTGCTGCAGCACTGGCAAGTCATTCGTGGTGAAGAAGCGCAAGCCTTGGCATTGGCGTCGCCGCAACCCTGTTATGTCCGCGAGGTGCAGCTGTGCCGCGAGAACACGGCGGTGATTTTTGCCCGCACGGTCATCCCGGCGCGTAGCTTGCTCGGCGCCAACCGCGAGCTGACCCAGCTGGGTGGCCGCGCGCTCGGTGCGCTGTTGTTTGCAGGTGATGGTGTTCGGCTCAGTCTGCAATACCGCAGTCTTGATGGCCGCGAATTGCTGTCACGGCGCTTGCTGCAGTTGCAGCTGCCATGGCAGCGTGGCTTGCCGGCGCGGCGCTCGCTGTTTCATTTGCGCGGCGTGCCTTTGTTGGTGCAAGAGGTCGCGCTGCCGGCCTTGTCCCAGTGGTTGTGAACGCCGTTTCGGCGTGGAGAAGAACCGCATGTCGAGCCCAGAATCCGCGCAACCGTCGGCCACCAAACTCTCGCTGGCGCAATTTCTGCGGCCCTATATCGAGTTGATGCGCTGGCACAAACCGGTCGGCATTTTTCTGTTGCTGTGGCCAACGCTGTGGGCGCTATGGCTGGCTGCTGAAGGCGTGCCGCCGCTCAGCACCCTGATCGTGTTTACGCTCGGCACCGCGCTGATGCGCGCCTGCGGCTGCGTAATCAATGATTTTGCCGATCGCAAATTCGATGGCGCGGTGGAACGGACCAAAGGCCGGCCATTGGCTACCGGCGCACTGACCGCGAAAGATGCGCTGCAAGTGTTTCTGTTGCTGGCATTGTTGTCATTCGCGCTGGTGCTGACGCAAAACCGGTTCACGATTGCGCTGTCGTTTGTCGCAATCGCCATTGCCAGTGCCTATCCGTTCATGAAACGGCACACTTACTTCCCGCAAGTTGTGCTCGGCGCGGCCTTTGCCTGGGCAATTCCGATGGCATTCGCTGCGGTCAAGAATGAACTGACGGCGATCACCTGGCTGCTGTACATGAGCACCCTGCTGTGGGTGCTGGCCTACGACACGCTGTACGGCATGGTGGATCGCGACGATGACCGCAAGATTGGCATCAAATCGACCGCCATTCTGTTTGGCGACGCCGATATTCTGATGATCAGCCTGATCCACGCGTTTGCCTTGCTCGGTTTGCTGCTGCTGGGTATGCGCGCGGAACTGGGCGGTGCCTATTTCGCTGGCTGGACACTGGCGTTGCTGGTGGTGGTGGTGCAGATGGTGATTGCTCGTAGCCGCAAGCCGGCTGATTGCTTCCGCGCCTTTCAACTGAACAATCTCTATGGCGCTGCGCTAACGGTCGGCCTGGTGCTCGATTACGCGCTGCGCAAACTGGCCTGAGGCGTTTACCGCGCAAGCCGGCGGCTCGCGCGGTAAACGATTTTTGGCCGGTTGGTGTTCGCGAGTTCCTTTCTTCCGATCGCAGTTGTCCCGGTTTCAGTTTTCCAGGGTGAACTGCAGCGTCACCGTTTGCACGACCGGGCCCTGTTCG
>CAMLNB010000126.1 GCA_946481205.1 uncultured Kangiella sp.
CGCTATTACGACGGCAATGAAGCACAGCTGCTGCCGCGTGCCATCGCCAATTTTGCCGCGTTTGAAAATGCCATGACGCTCGACATCGCGATGGGCGGTTCGACCAATACCGTGCTGCATTTGCTCGCCGCCGCGCATGAGGCCGGCGTGCCGTTCACGATGCGCGATATCGATCGGCTGTCAAAAAAAGTGCCGCATCTGTGCAAAGTCGCGCCATCGACCCAGAAATATCACATCGAAGATGTCCATCGCGCTGGCGGTGTCTACGGCATTCTGGCCGAACTGAATCGCGCCGAGCTGCTGCACGCGAACACCGGCACCGTGCACAGCACAACGCTGGCCGATGCCATCGCTGAGCACGACATCACCCAGAAAATCAGCGACAGCACGCGCACGTTTTATCGCGCGGCGCCGGGCGGATTGCGCAGCAGCAATGCCTTCAGTCAGAGCGCGCGTTGGCCGAGCTTGGACGCGGATCGACAGAACGGCTGTATTCGCAGCAAGGTGCACGCGTATTCGCAAGACGGCGGATTGGCCGTGTTGACCGGCAATCTGGCGCCGGACGGTTGCATCGTCAAAACTGCCGGTGTCGATGACAGCTGCCTGAAGTTCGTTGGCCGCGCGCGGGTATTCGAATCGCAAGACGAGGCCGTTGAAGCCATTCTTGCCGATCAAATCGTTGCCGGTGATGCCGTGGTCATTCGCTACGAAGGTCCACGCGGCGGGCCCGGCATGCAGGAAATGCTCTATCCGACCAGCTATCTGAAAGCGAAAGGACTCGGCAAATCCTGCGCATTGATCACCGATGGCCGCTTCTCCGGCGGCACCTCCGGTCTGTCGATTGGCCATGTCTCGCCGGAAGCGGCCAGCGGTGGTGTGATCGCGCTGGTGCGCGAGGGCGACAGCATTGAGATCGATATCCCGGCGCGGCGTATTGAACTCATGGTCTCGGCGGAATCGCTGGCTGCCCGTCATGCTGGCGAGCAGGCCCGCGGCGCTCAGGCATACACCCCGGTGGCCCGACAGCGCAGCGTGTCGCAGGCATTGCGTGCCTATGCGCTGTTTGCAAGCAGTGCCGATCGCGGCGCCGTCCGGGTACTGCCGTCCGAAAGCTGAGCACCGCTCCAGCCTTTTGCCGAAAAATCGAGCAGGAAAATCGCGAGCGTTGTCACAGCGTCGATACGCCATGGTCGACGCTGTGCGTTATCATGGCAGCATCGTTTCACTGGTTGACCCCTGACCAAGTGGGTCCATCAATCTGGGGCTGAGCCCGTTCAGCACCGTGTGGTAGATGATGCGCAAACTCGATCCCGCCAAACTGTTTCCGATTATTTTCTCGCTGGAGCGAGTGCCGACGTTTGTCCCGGAAGATGCCCTGTGCGACACCTTCGCGCCCGGCCTGACCATTGTGTTTGCGGTGGAAGAAGATATCGGCCGCGTTTTTGTCACCGAAACCAATCTGAAAGCATTGGGCCTGCAGCGCTATGAGCTGCTGTTGACCGGCCTGAATAATCTGCGCGAGCGTCTGTCGAAAGTGGAACGACTCGGTCGTGGCCCAACGTATCTGTTGAAAGCCAATGGCCGCGACGAAGCCTGCCTGTTGTTGCTCGATCAATTCTGGGATGGCATGGCCAAGGAAGTGGAAGGTGAATTGCTGGTCGCGGTGCCGGCGCAAGCGTGTCTGGTGTTCACCGGTTCGCGCGCCAAATCCGGCATGGTCATGCTGAAAGCGGCGATCAAGGCGTTGGCCGGCAGCGGCGATTCGCGCTTGAGTGATCGTATCTATGTCCGGCGCAACGGTGGCTGGGAAGAATACGGTACCGACGTGGTGGTGGTCTGAGTGCAACACCGTTGAAAAAGAAAAGCCGGCAAGTGCCGGCTTTTCTTTTGCTCAGATAAACCTGTTACGGTGCCCCGGTAACGGTGCTGGTGTCGGTTTCTTTCAGCCGACTGAACGGTTCGCCTTGCGCGGTTTTCCAGTCAATGGCGACATCGGGTTTGGCCAGTGCTGTCACGACGGTGGTCATCACCTGGGCCAGCTCGGTCAGGTTGTCGAGATCGATCAAATCGATTTCATCATCCAGTCCGTGGTAATGCTTCTGGCCGCGCCAGACTGACAGCGAGTGCGCTGGCACGCCGAGCCAATGCGGTTGCTGTTCGGTGCCGGTATTTTTGATGGCGGCAAAAGGGGCGTTGTCGGAACGCAGGAACAGCTTCCAATCCGGATACGGATCGGCTTCCAGCGTCCAACCCTGTTGCGCCAGCAGCGGTTTCAGCGTGTCGAACAACTGCGAGTGCTGCCAGCCAGTCATCCACAGATTGCGTTGATTCTTGCCGTCGGTTACGCCGACCATTTCAAAATTCAGGTTGGCGACGATGCGCGCCACCGGGAACAAGGGCTGCTGAACAAAATGTGCTGAACCTTTCAGGCCCATTTCTTCGGCATCCCAGGCGGCAAACACGATATGCCGAGTCGGCTTGGCGCCACCGCTGGCCAGATGTTGCTGCAATTGTTTGGCGATGCCGAGCATGGCGGTAACGCCGGAGGCATTGTCATCGGCGCCATTGAAGATCTGATCGCCAACGGCTTTCGGATCGGTGCCGACATGATCGTAATGCGCCGACAGCAGAATGTATTCAGCTTGTGCTGCAGGCTGACTGCCGGGCAGTACTGCCAGAACGTTGCGGCCCTTCACGGTTTGGCCGTCCTGGCTGGTCACGGTGAAGGTTTGGAAATAGCTGTTGTTTGCCAGCGGCTTCAGCCCCAGCGCCCGGAATTCGTCAGCCAACCAGTCACCGACCTGCTGTTGCTCGGCACTGCCGGTACGGCGGCCGGCGGTGGCATCGTCGGACAGTGTGCGTAACCAGCGGGCGGTGCCTGCAGTGGTATTGGGGTTGTTGGCGCCAGCTGGTGGTGAAACCGCTTCAGCTGCCGCAAGCGGCAGCGCCAGGCTGGCGGCGATAAGCAGGGAACGCAAAATGATAGGCATGGCGGATTCGAGTAGTGGTTGTGGTGGTGGGCAGCCAGTGTAAAAGAGCTGTCGTCACGCTGCAGCGGTGAAATCGTAAACGCTTGTGCCGAGTGGCTCGAAACCCATTCTCCGACCCCAATCTCCCGACTCTAGTCTTCCGAACCCAACCCTCCAAAACAAACGCCGAACGATGGCGCTGAAACCCGAACGCTGGCATCTGTCCGTTGGAATTCCGTTGCCGCTGAACGCGGAAATGGCTTCAGGCAACATTTTTGCCAGATGCGCCGGTAGCGGCGCGAAGGCAAATGCGTTGGCGTGGCTCGCAGGTTCGCCGTGTCTGCCTTGGCGCAATGCCTGATCAACTGGATCGGGCCGGCAAGAGCTGAAAATCAGCGCTGCGCGGCAGTTGTAACAAAACCTCGGCGAGCGCCGGTGGCGGCACGGTCAGTTTGCGTGCGGTCAAACTGAGCCAGGCGCCGTGCGAGATCACCCGGGCGGCCAATTCGCCGCTGTCCTTGAAGAACTCATTGCGCAGCTTGAACCGGCCGGCATCGTCGCTGATCGCGGCCAGTTGCAAGGTCACGGTCACCGATTCCAGCAGGCGAAACTCGCGGTAGTAATCCACCTCATCCCGAAACACCACCGGGCCAATTTGCAATTTGGCAAATTCGCTGGCGGCAAAGCCGTGCTCCTGAAAATAGGTGAAGCGCAGATCGGCGGCAAAATTCAAATAAGCGGTGTTGGCCATATGGGCGTTGAAATCCATATCGGCCCAGCGGGCGGTAAACTGGCGCGAGAACGCTGCAGTCATAAGCTCAGTCCTCTGTGCATGTCGGTATCAGGTCGAGCTGCCAACGGCGACTCCATCGGCTGACAATGAATCGACAACGGTTGAATGGTTCGCATCGCGGCGGCTCTCACAATCGCGATAGCTGACGCACCGATTGCGACCCTGCGCTTTGGCCGTGTACAGCGCGAAATCGGCTGCCTTGAACAGCTGATCGGCACTGTGGATGTTCGGCTCATCGAGCGTGGCAAGGCCGATACTGATGCAAATGGCGTATTCGCCGGCGCTGTCCTGCTCGACAGTGCTGCGCAAACGTTCGGCCAATACCGCCGCGTCTTCATGACTGGCGCCAGGCAGAATCACGGCAAACTCTTCGCCACCGTAGCGACAGGCCAGATACGGTTTGCGAACCAGTTTGCGCAGAGCCTGGCCGACCTGCTTGATCGCTTCATCGCCACGGGCGTGGCCATGCCGATCATTGAATTGCTTGAAGTGATCGATATCCAGCATCAGCAGCGCCAGTGGCCGTTTGCTGTGTCCAGCCAGCGTGACTGCCGCTGGCAACTTGTCATCAAACAGTCGGCGATTGCCGAGTTGGGTCAGCGCATCGGTGCGGCTTTGGTGTTGCAGCTCGTTCATCCGGCTGCTCAGCGTCAGAGACAACAGGATCATTTCCAGCAATGAGCCGATCTGCCAGCTGTTCTGGGTCAGGAAGGTATGCGGCAGTACGCCAAATACTTTCCACAGATAAATAATTGAGCCGGCCAGAAATGCGCTCCAGGCAAGCAGAAAGTAGCGAGCCGGAATTGAGCCAGCCAGCGCGCTGACGCAGCCCATGAGCAGCATGAAGATCACCGACAGCAGAATCAGCAAAGTGACCGGTACAATCAGCGTGGCGTACGGCAACAGCGGCGCTGCCAGCAAACCGATTGCTGCGATGCCTTGCAGCGCCAGCGCGATTTTGTCCAAGCGCGGCGCATAGTCGCGGGCGTGGAGAATCATCCGGGAAAACTGCAAGGCCACCAGCAATGACAGACAGAGCAGGACTATCAAGCCGGTATTGCCCCACGCCGGGCTGTTCGGCCAGAGAAACTGAAATGCCAGACCATTGTGGGTGGCCATGTACAGGCCGAAGCTGGCGACATAAGCAAAATACGCCAAGAAGGCTTTGTCGCGAACGGCCACAAACACCAGCATGCTCCAGACCAACAGCATGATCACGGCGCCGTAATAGATGCCATAGGCCAGCTGCTCGCGGCCGATTTTTTCCAGCAACTCCGGTTCGCTGTACAGCGATAGGTTGATGTCGATCGCGCCCTGCGATTGATAGCGCAAGTAGATCTGCCGCTCACTGTGGGCAGGGACCGTCAACGGAAAAATGAAATCGCGATGAGCCAGTGACCTCGCCGTGAACGGACGGCGGTCGCCGGTGGCACGTTGCTGCCATTGGCCGTCGTCTCCCAGCTCGTACAAATCGACATAATCGATCAGCGGGTAATTCTGCCGCAGCAACGCCGGCTGGCGATGTGTCCCGTCATTGCGCAAGCTAAGCCGGACCCACCAGACCGAAGGCGTGAAGCCAATATTGGTCGACTCCGGACTTGCGGGACGAAACATGGCCGTGCTGTTGGCAACATCATTGATGCTCAGGCTGCCCGACGCATCTTCCAGCAATTCAATATGGCCAAGCAGGCTGTCATGGCGCATGACCTCGCTCAGCGGCAGTACCGGGCTCATCAGCAGCACCGGATTCGGTGACGATGTCGGTGTATTTGCCTGGGTGCCGAACGCGCCGGCGCTCAGCAGCAGTGTCACACAAAACGAAAGCCACCGGCCTTGGCGGCCAAGACGATGGCCGAGGTGGGATACCAGACCAGAACGGGAAGGTAACGAAGAGCGCATCGTGACATGCATCCTGAGTTGTTCTTGTTTTCTTGTTGCGATTACGGGGTCTTGTTGTCAGTGCGCTGACGTGCCTTCACGTGCAGATAACGCGCTGGCAGCACCGACCACTTTGGTACTGTCGTGACAAATTCATAGCACAGCGCTAGTGTGCGCGCAGAGCGCAATGGCTGCAATCGTAGCGCAACACTGGCCGAGCCCGGCGCGCCCTGACCGTCACAGACCCTGATCGTCACAAACGTTGGCGTTCATGCGCGCTGGCGATCAGCAACGATAACAATACGCAGGAGCGGGATCATGGTGGCAGGCAACGGGGGATGGCTGCGGCGACAATGGACACGACTGATGTCGGTGTCATTGGGGCAGTTGCTGCGCGGGTTGGTGCGGGTTGGTTTAGCTGTCGCCGTGGTGGCGCTGCTGGCGTTTGCCTGGTTCGTCTTGTGGCCAACGCACAATATTCCCGCGCTGGAGCCGGTAAGTGAGTACGTCTATCTTGAGCAGGGCTGGGGTGAAGGCCAGCTGGCCGTGGGCCGCGAACGGTATTACTACACCGGCCAGGGCGCTTCATTACCGCAGGGCGCTTCGGCCGGTGCGGTGCGTTACGATTGGTTTGTTCATCTGGAGTTGCCGTTCTCCGAACAGCGCTTTGCCGACCCGGCGCATATGCGCAAATACCGCTTCATTGTCGACCCGGCGCCGAGTCCGGCCAATCCGGATCAATTGCCGGTTGGCTTCACCAAGCATTTTGATCCGGGCATTGGCGAGTACGTGCTCGACATCACCTGCGCGGCTTGCCATACCGGTGAAATCCATTACACCCGCGACAATAAAACCTACGCCGTGCGCATCGACGGCGGCCAGGCCATGCATGCCTTCACCGACATGTCGCGCGGCAGTTTTGCGCCAACGCTGCTGGCCTCGCTGATCAACACCGCGGTCACGCCCTGGAAATTCGACCGCTTTGCCAAGAACGTGCTCGGCGAAGGCTATCCAGCCAGCAAACCGAAACTGAAAGCGGCGCTGTGGGCATCGATTCAGGAAATGCTCGGCAGTGGTCAGAACAATCCGCTGCGCAAACTCTATCCGGTCCACGAAGGCTTTGGTCGCACCGATGCGCTCGGCCGGATCGGCAATACCGCGTTTGGCGATCATCTGGTCGCCAAGAATTATCAAGTCGGCGATGCCCCGGTCAGCTACCCGTATCTGTGGAATATCTGGAAGTTCGATTGGGTGCAATACAACGGCTCGGTTGCGCAGCCGCTGGCGCGCAACATCGGCGAAGCACTCGGCGTTGGTGCCATCAATCCGCTGCGCAGCGACATGAACGAGCCGCTGCCGGCCAACGAACGGTTCCGCAGCAGTGTCGATATCATCGGTTTGCAAAAGATTGAGCACACACTGCAAACGCTGACGCCGCCGCGCTGGCCGGAGTCGCTGTTCGGTGCCGTGGATCAGGCCAAGGCGGCACAGGGTGAAGGACTGTTCAAACAGTTCTGCCAAGGCTGTCACGGCCCGCATCTGGCCAGCGCTGCCCGGCAGCAGGCCAGTGCGCCGTTGAAGCCATCGCCGGAGCTGGAATGGCGCATCGAAGTGATCCCGCTGGAGCATATCGGCACCGATGCCGCTGCCGCACAGGGCTTCATTGATCGGCACTATGATCTGAGTGCCACCGGGCTTGGCAATGCCGATCTGGGCAACGCACTGCGGCCGCTGTTTCAGCGTCAGCTGGCGCGCGATGTCCGCTTCCGTTTGCAGGAAGTGATTGCATTGCGCAGCGCCCAGCAGCTGCCGCTCGGTGACTTGCCGACATTGCTGGCGAGCTATCCGGATCCGGATGCCAGCGCCGACGTCGTTTTGCCGACAGCGCAGTTCCAGCAGCTGGATCTGGCGATGTCTGCGCTGCTGACCACACCCGTGACCCTGACCCAGGCTCCGGCCGATCCGCTTGATTGCGGGCTGGAATGCCACACTGCCAATCTGCTCTGGAATGTGCGTCAGGCGGCCGCCGCAATTGAGCAGCGTTTGTCCGCGCTCGACGTGAAAAATATTGATGAAGGCTTGGCGCTCAATATCGTCGGCATTCTGATCAAGAACCGTTTCTATGCCGACTACGGTATCGATTACCCGACCCAACAATGCCTCGAAGGGTTCGGCGCACTCGATCTGCCGCAGGTGATTGCCGGCTACAAACCTCGGCCGTTGGAGGGCGTCTGGGCGACGCCACCGTTCCTGCACAACGGTTCGGTGCCGACGCTGTATCAAATGCTGGTGCCGCCGAGCAAACGCGATGCGAAATTCTTTGTCGGCCGGCGCGAGTACGATCCGGTTCATGTCGGTTATGTCACCACGCCGGATGCGGATGGTGAAGACGACGGCTTCTGGCTCGATACCAGTCTGAAAGGCAATCACAACACCGGCCATGCTTTTGCCGCGGACGCCGACAGCTGGCGCAAGCACCGGCAAGATCCACAAGCCCATCCGTTGCCATCAGGCGTCATCGGGCCGGAGTTCACCGACGCTGAACGGTTCGCGCTTATCGAATACCTGAAAGTGCATCGCGATCCGCCAACACCGGCCGGTTATCAACCGCCGCATTGCCAGCTGTGGGGACAAACGCTATGAACGCGCCCGTTTCGACACCGGTCGCGGCGCCGTCCTACAGCGCTGACTTCAGCGATGTGCAGCAAACCGAGCAACATTGGTTGGCCGAACGTCGACGCGCTGTTCCAGATCTGGATGCCGATGCCCCGATTGCCGGACTGGCGCTATCCGGTGGCGGCATTCGCTCGGCCTCGTTCAATCTCGGGGTGCTGCAAGCGCTGCACAAGAAAGGCTTGCTGACCCGAATGGATTATCTGTCGTCGGTGTCCGGCGGCGGCTACATCGCGTCTTGCATTAGCTGGCTGCGCACCCAGTTTCCCTATGCCCAAACGCAGGAAATTGGCACGCTGCCGCTGGCCAACGGTCACGGCAGCGTGCTCGACTGGTTACGCGCGCATGGCAGTTATTTGATCAACGGCCGCGGCTTTTCTGGTTGGGCATTGGCCGCCAGCATCCTCGCTGGC
This sequence comes from uncultured Kangiella sp., assembly GCA_946481205.1. The sequence continues at coordinate 8,727 of CAMLNB010000126.1, forward strand.
ACTTTGCTGAATTTGCTGGTGCTGCTGCCGTTGTTTCTGTTGCTGATCTGGGCCGCCAGCCGCGATTGGTTTGAACTGGCCTGGCCGGCGACCCTGCATTTGCCAGGCGCCGGTGCGATACCGGCGCACGACGGTTTCATGCTGATGGCGCTGGCCGGTGTTGCCGCACTGCTGCTATATCTGCTGACCACGCTGGTGTTCGCGCTCAGCACGGTGTTGCCACCGCTGCGGCGGCTGACCAGTGATTTCTTTTTTCGCCGCTTGCTCGGCCGGTTGCTGGCGGCCTGCATCATTGGATTGGCCGCCGGCTTGCTGCCCGTGTTTGCCGGTATCGAAGAAACGGCGATGCTGCTGTTGCGCGCTGATGGCAGTCGGGAAATCGCTCGGCATTTGTCCTATCTGCTGCCGATGCTGACCGGTGCCGGTGCGCTGTGGCGGGCCAACAAAAGCGGCGGCGGCACCATTGCCATCGTCGGTCTGTCGCTGTTGCTGTACAGTTTCTTCACGCTGCTCTATCACGTGGCCAGCCACACGGATTTTGTCCTGTCGACAGCGTTTCTGGTCTGGTGCGGTTTGTCACTGCTGCTGGCGCTGGTGGTCGATATCAACGCGATCTCGATGCACGCTTATTACCGTGGCCGGCTGGCCGAAGCCTATATGCCGGTGGTGCAAACCGAAGCCGATGCCTCATTATCACAAAAGCATCCACTGCAGTTCCGGCTGGCCGAGCTCAAACCGCAATCCGGTGCGCCGTTTCATTTGATCAACACCACGCTGAACACGACTAGCTCCAAACGGGAAAAATTACGCAGCCGTAACGGCGACAACCTGGTGTTGTCCGCGCTGTATTGCGGCGCCACCAGCACCGGTTATCGGCGTACCGATGAGTACCTCAATGGCGCGCTGACGTTGTCGACGGCGTTCTCGGTGTCTGGCGCCGCGGTCGATCCGGATATGTACGCGACCAAGGCTCGGCCGGTCAGCTTCCTGATGACCTTGCTCAACATCCGCCTTGGCATCTGGACACTGAATCCGCGCACACCGCCACGCAAGCTGCGTTTCCCGGCCTGGTATCAGCTGATGCTGCGGGAAATGCTCGGCGTCGGCTTGGCTGAAGACAAGACCCATATCCATCTTGCCGATGGTGGCCATTTCGAGAATCTCGGTGTATACGAGCTGCTGCGCCGGCGCTGCCGCTACATCATTGTCAGCGATGCCGGTGCCGATCCCGAATGCACGATGGCGGATCTCGGCAAGGCGGTACAGCGCGCCCGGGCCGATTTCAAAGTCGAAGTCGATATCTGTGTTGATCGCTTTTACCGCGACCGCGGCGATGCGCTACCGGCGCATGTGCATGCCCTTGGCAGCATCCGTTACGCCGACGACAGCACCGGTGAGCTGCTGTACCTCAAGGCCATGTTGCGCGAGCAGCTGAGTGCCGACATTTACGGTTACTGGCGTAGCAATCCGGCCTTTCCGAATCAGTCGACCGCCGATCAGTTTTACGATGAGCAGCAATTCGATGCCTATCGCGAGCTGGGTCTGCAGTTGATGACCGAGATCATCGGCGAAGGCG
>CAMLNB010000127.1 GCA_946481205.1 uncultured Kangiella sp.
CTGGCGGCAGTCCAGCCACCACTTAGCCAGGCTTCAGCGGTCAACAGATACAGCACACCATCGTTATTGGCGGCATTGCCGAGGGCCATGGTCCATATGCTGAGTAGCAAACTAACGACGCCGGCCAGCAACGCATGGCGCCAGACCGACGCAGAAAGCGCTGTCGCCGGTTTGAGATCAGTCACGATGGGCGTTTTCCTTGTTCGCAATACTTGTAGCGTGTTCCAACTGGACTGCATCCTTCTGGGTGGCCCAGTAAGCCGCGATCAGCTGGGGCGTAGCGTTCTGCAGTAATACTTCACGAGCAGGGTTGCTTATCGCCTCGCCGGGGCTTACAGAAGATAACAGCGGCAGGATAATTTTCTGCTCGCTTGCAGAGCCCGCCAGTTGCAGCGCATCCACGGCGACAGCGATGCCCGCATCATGCAGGCACCTCAAGGTTTGGGCCAACGCGGTAATCACAGCAGCAGCGTTGCTCGAAATCAAGGCTGCGGCTAGCGTCTGGACCTGATCGTAACGGTGCAACACCACTTGTCTTGCCGGGCAAAACAGGCGCTGCGGCTGTGCCAGCAAGAGTCCTTGCTGTTGCCAGTGCTGCAAGGCCTGCAGCTGAAACCGTTCAGCGTCGCTACGCGGAGTCACAAGCGGCAGAAAGCGGGCAGGAAAGATATCCACTAGCTGCGCCTGAAGCGCAATACGCTTAACCCCTGACGACTCGCTTGCACTCAATAATTTGCCGCTGCGCAGCCACTTGTCATAACGCTTGCCGCTGATCTCACCCGGACGATAACGTGATGCCCGATCCGGATACAGTGATGCGGCATCTGGCGGTCGTGTTTTGAAGCGCCGATGTAACCACAGGTAATCGGCGGGATGCTGCTGTAACCACGCCTGGAGAAACTGATTGGCGGTCGTCGCATCAGCGGACTCGTCTCCGCTTGGAATGGCATCAAGTGCAGCATGCAGCACGAGCTTGATGCCGTTCTTGGTGCGTTGATGTGTAAACGGCACCACCGCCGCACCGGACAGTTTGGCAAACCGTGAAGTTGCCGTGATCGTCGCGGCGGGAATACCAAAAAATGGCACGAACACGCTGTGTTGGGCGCCGTAATCCTGATCCGCCGCATACCAGACGCAGCCGCCTTGTTTGAGCCAGCGCAACATGGCGCGAACATCATCGCGCGGGATCATCGGGAAATGCCGATCGCGACCGCTGCGCATCGCGTGCTCAAACACCGGATCAGCATGCGGGCGATACATGCCGGCGAGTTGGCAGTAACGCGCCAATGACACCGCGCCAAGCTCCAGATCGGTCAGGTGAAAAGCCAGCACCAAAACGCCTTTGCCTTTCGCCGCAGCGGCTTGCAAATGCTCAAGCCCTTCGATCTCGACTTGCTTGGCCAATTGCGCTGACGTGCTGAACCAGACTTTGGCGGTTTCCATGAAACCGATGGCGGTATTGCGAAAATTGCGTCGCGCCAGATGCAGACGTTCGGCCGGAGATTTGTCCGGAAAACACAGCTCAAGATTACGCAACGTGATCTGTCGGCGTTCACGCGCCAGCGGCCAGAGCAGCGTACCGAGCGCTGCCCCCAGCCAACGAACGGCGCGAAGTGGTAGCAACGCAATCAGCCGCATCAACAGCAATTGCAATTCGGTCGGCCAATAGCGCAGGCGGATCGCCAACGGCGGCGCCGCACTCGCTGGCTTTTCGCTCGCAGCGCTCATTGCGGCCCCGTGATTGGTGTTGGCAGCTGCTGTTGGAGAACGTGCCACACCCGCTCCGGCGGCAGCGTTTCATAACACGCTGGCGTGACGCTGGCAGCGCCTTTGTAGTTGCATTCACGGCGCAAGCACGGCGCGCAAGCAAACTGTGCGGCCAGATGCAATTGCCCTCGACCGTGGGTGCTGGTCAGTGCCGGATTGGTAGCACCATAAATGGACACCGATGGCACTCCGAGCGCAGCCGCAAGATGACCCAAACCGGTATCGACCGCCACTACGCCTTTCACTTGCCGCAAGCGGTTGGCGAGCTCGGCCAAGGAGCTGCGCGGCAACACGCTAACACTGCTACCGGCTTGGGCAATGCGATCCGCGCGCGCGCGCTCAATATCATTGCCCCATGGCAGCCAGACCTGATAACCCGCGGCGACTGCGCGTGCGGCCAGCGCCCGCCAGTAACTCTCCGGCCAATGCTTGCTGGCCCATGTGGTTCCGTGAAAAAACATCAGCGTCGGCTGGCTTGCAGATTGCGTTTCGCTCGACAAACCGTAATCGGCTTCGACTTCCGGCACGGCATAACCGAGCGCTTTGGCGAACAACTCACGCTGACGAATCACCGCATGCTGATTGCGCGCCACCGCGTAGCGATGGCGATAGCTCAGCGCCGCCAACGGCTCGCGCACCGACGCAAAATCAAAACCGGCGCGCGGACCGTGAGCGAAGCAAGCCAGCGCGGCACTTTTGACCAAGCCCTGGGCATCGATTACCAGATCGTACTGCCGCGTTTTTAAGGTGCGGTGAAACGCCTGCCAGAGCGGATCGCGTTTCAGCGCGAATGGCTGCTTGCGCCAGCGCCGCACCGCCACCGGAATGACGGTCTCGACCGCCGGATGCCAGCCCGGGATTTCGGCAAAGGCCTGCTCGACCAGCCAGTCGGCGCGCAGGCCGGGGATGGCCCGCATGGCGTCGGTCAGGGCCGGCAGCGCATGGATCACATCGCCGAGCGAGCTGGTTTTGACTACTAATACGCGCATGCCGACATCAGGGCTCTAGGTTCTGGGTACGGAAAGGCGGCCATTCTAGCCGGTCGGAGCCCGGCCGGTCAGGCCGGCCATGCTAGAATTGCCGCCCTGTTTCCCGTGCCCCGTTTCCCCGCTCGTGAAGACCCAATTCCCGCAGTTTGACCGCGCCCGCGTGCTGGTCGTTGGCGATGTGATGCTCGACCGCTACTGGCATGGCGGCACTTCGCGCATTTCCCCCGAAGCCCCGGTGCCGGTGGTTCGGGTCAACCAGAACGAAGAACGCCCCGGCGGCGCCGCCAACGTCGCGCTCAATATCGCCAGCCTCGGCGGCGCGGCGACCCTGCTCGGCCTGACCGGCAACGACGAAGCCGCCGACGCGCTGGAAAGCCGGCTCGCTGCCGCCAAGGTGCAGGCGCGCTTTGTCCGCATCGACGGCCTGCCGACCATCCTGAAGCTGCGCATCCTGTCCCGGCACCAGCAACTCATCCGGCTCGATTTCGAAGAAAGCTTTGGCGACAAGGGCCAGGACCAGTTGTTGAGCCAGTTCAACGCCGCGCTGGACGGCATCGGCGCCGTGGTGCTGTCCGATTACGCCAAAGGTGCGCTGCAACGGGTACCAGAGCTGATCGCCGCCGCCCGTGCGAAGAAAGTCCCGGTGCTGGTCGATCCGAAAGGCAAGGATTTCTCGATTTATCGTGGCGCTTCGCTCATTACGCCGAACATGAGCGAATTCGAAACCATCGTCGGTCACTGCGCCAGCGAAAGCCAGATTGTCGAGCGCGGCCGCAACATGCTGCGCGAACTTCAGCTCGATGCGCTGCTGGTCACCCGCGGCGAACATGGCATGACCCTGCTGCGCGAACACGAACCGGAATTGCACCTGCCGGCGCAGGCGCGTGAAGTCTATGACGTCACCGGCGCCGGTGACACCGTCATCGGCACGCTCGCAGCAGCACTCGCCGCTGGCGATGATCTGCCCTCGTCGGTGGCACTGGCCAATCTCGCTGCGTCGATTGTTGTGGGCAAACTCGGCACCGCGACCGTGTCGGCACCGGAACTGCGCCGCGCGCTCAATCAGCAACACGATTCGCTGCGCGGCGTGATGACCGAAGAGCAACTCTTGATCGCGGTGCAGGATGCAAAAGCTCACGGCGAGAAAGTAGTGTTCACCAACGGCTGCTTCGACATCCTGCATGCTGGCCATGTCACCTATCTGGAGCAGGCGCGTAAGCTCGGCGATCGCTTGATTGTCGGCGTCAACACCGACGAGTCGGTGCGCAAACTGAAAGGCGAAGGCCGCCCGGTCAACAGCGTCGACCGCCGCATGCATGTGCTGGCGGCGCTGGAAAGCGTCGATTGGGTGGTGCCGTTCGCTGAAGACACACCAGCGCGGCTGATCGACGCGGTGATCCCGGACATTCTGGTCAAGGGTGGCGATTACAAACCGGAAACCATCGTCGGTGCCGATACCGTGCTGAAACACGGCGGCGAAGTGAAAGTGCTGACCTTTGTCGATGGCGTCTCGACCACCGCCATCATCAATTCGATCAAGGCCGACCGCTCCTGAGCGCGGCATATTTGAGCTTCCTATTTCGAGAATGAGCATGAACAGCAAACGCATCATCGTCACTGGCGGCGCCGGCTTTATCGGCAGCAACCTCGTGCGCCATCTGAACCAGCGTGGCTACACGAATATTCTGGTCGTCGATGATCTGAGCGACGGCCACAAGTTCATCAATCTGGCCGGTCTGAAAATTGCCGATTACCTGGACAAGGACGAGTTCCTCGCCCGCATCCAGTGCAATGCCGATCTTGGCGAAGTCCAGGCCGTGTTCCATCAGGGCGCCTGCTCGACCACCACCGAGTGGAACGGCAAGTACATGATGGACATCAACTACGAATATTCGAAGCAGCTGCTGCACTGGTGTCAGGAACACAAGATCCCGCTGGTGTATGCCTCGAGCGCAGCTGTTTATGGCGGCAGCGAGAAGTTTGTCGAGCAGTTCGAGCATGAGAAACCGCTGAACGTGTACGGCTATTCGAAGTACCTGTTCGATCAGTACGTGCGTCAGGTATTGCCGACTGCCACCGCGCCGATCGTCGGTCTGCGCTATTTCAACGTCTACGGCCCGAACGAGCAGCACAAAGGCGGCATGGCCTCGGTGGCGTTTCACTTGAACAAGCAGCTGAAAGCCGGCGATGTCTGCAAACTGTTTGAAGGCAGCCACGGCTACGGCAATGGCGGTCAGCTGCGCGATTTCATTCACGTCGATGACGTCTGCAAGGTCAACCTGTTTTTCTTAGACAACCCAAGCAAGAGCGGCATTTTCAACTGCGGCAGTGGCCGCGCCCAGCCGTTCAATGATGTCGCCAACGCGGTGATTGCCTGGCATGGCCGCGGCAAGCTGGAATACATCCCGTTTCCGCCGGGTTTGAAAGAAGCCTATCAGGCGCATACCGAAGCCGATTTGAGCCAGCTGCGCGCGGCTGGTTACAAGGATGCATTCCTGGATGTCGCCACCGGGGTCAAACAGTACCTGGATGTGCTGAATCGCTGAGTATTTCCTCCAAACAAAAAGGGCGCCAGCAGGCGCCCTTTTTGTTTGCGCTTGGCAATCAGGGTTTGCGCAAATAGCCGAAATCGGCCGCAAACTCGAGCACGCCATTGAGCAGCATCTGCACCGCGATCATGATCAGCAACATGCCCATCAGCCGCTCCATCGCCGCCAGACCGCGATCACCGAGAATCTTGTAGAACTTGGTTGAGAACACCAGGATCAGCGCCGTCGCCAGCCAGGCAATCAGCATCGCGGCCGACGATTCGATCAGATGGCCTTGCTGCTGCGAGAACAGAATCAGCGTCGCTAGCGTTGACGGTCCGGCGACAAACGGAATCGCCAGCGGCACGATAAACGGCTCGCCGCCCGGCATCTCGCCCATCACGCCACCTTCCTGCGGGAACACCATCCGGATCGCGATCAGAAACAGCACGATACCGCCGGCAATGCTGATCGTTTCCGGCTTCAGGCCGAGAAAACCCAGCACGGTCGAGCCGAAGAACAGGAAGATCGCCATGATCAGCAAGGCGATCAACATTTCCCGGACAATGACCCGGCGCCGGCGTTTGGGCTCCAGATCTTTCAGCAGAGCCAAAAACATCGGCACATTGCCGAGCGGGTCCATGACCAGAAACAGCGTCACGGTGGCGGAGACAAAATCCATGGCAGGTCATCGGCGAAACAGGCTTGCCGCCAGTGTAAGCAAGCACGGGCCAACTGTCAGGTCTGCGACAGCCCGAGCGTTAGCCGCTTGAGGCGACGGCCGGCTCGCCTGGCCGCGCAAGCCGGCTGGGAGTGCACTATCCTTTTGCTAGCCGCCGCCTTGGAGGAAGTCTCGTGTCCTCAACCACCATCCCGATTCCTGCCAACGAAGTCAGTCGGCTGGCCCGGCTGCACAGCCTGAACATTCTCGATACGCCCGCGGACTCGCGCTTCGATGACATTGCCTTCCTGGCCAAACTGGTATGCGGCACGCCGATGGCGCTGGTCAATTTGATCGATGCCCAGCGACAGTGGAGCAAGGCAGCAGTTGGTACCGAGCGAGGCGAGATCCCGCGCGAAGCCTCGTTCTGCACCTACACCATCATGCAGCCGGAGCAACTGCTGGAAGTTCCGGATGCCTTGGCCGATCCGTTCTTCGCCAGCCACCCGGCCGTTACCGGCGAGTTTGGCTTGCGGTTTTACGCCGGTGCACCACTGGTCACGCGCGATGGCCTGGCGCTCGGCAGTCTGTGCGTCGTCGACCGCAAACCGCACCAGCTCAATGAGCAGCAGCGACAAGCGCTGCTGGCGCTGGCGCGGCAAACCGTGTTGCTGTTCGAGTTGCACGAAGCGGTGACCGAGCTGACCCGTCAACGCATCCTGCTGACCGACAAACAGCAGGAGCTGCTGGCCAGCGTGCAACGGGCCCGCGCCGATGCCCAGACCGACGCGCTGACCGGCGTTGCCAATCGGCGCAATTTCGACAGCCAACTCGACAGCGAAATTTATTGTGCCGAACGCTACCAGCAAGCACTGTCACTGCTGCTGATCGATATCGATCACTTCAAGAAATACAACGATGCGTTCGGTCACCCGGCTGGCGATGAGGCATTGAAGCAAGTCGCCGGTCTGCTGCAAACGCAGGCCCGCAAGAGCGATCTGGTCGCGCGTTACGGTGGTGAGGAATTTGCGCTGATTTTGCCGGAAACCAGTCTGGATGGAGCCCGGCAACTGGCCGAGCGGACGTGTCAGAAAGTGGCCGCCGGTGATTGGCCACTGCGCCAGGTGACAGTCAGCATCGGCGTTGCCAGCTGGCTGCCCGGCATGAGCATGGCCGATCTGATCGCCGCGGCCGATGCCAACTTGTATCAGGCAAAAAGTCAGGGCCGCAATCGCGCGGTGGGCTGAATCGCCCTGACGTTGTGCGTGCTAGCTCAGCACAAACATTGCGGTATCAGCGCCGTGCCTCGGCCCAGCTGAGGAATTCCTTGCGATTGGCCAGCCAACGGTACCCATCCAGCGCGACCAGCTTGTCCGGATCAAACTGGGTCTCGAATTGCTCTTCGTACGCCGTCAAGGTATCGAGCGTCAGCGTTGCATCCTCGGTGCGCAAGCCCACCTCAATCAGCAGCCACCACGGCCCGGCAACATCCGGCTCCAGACTGACACTGCGCGTACAGGCATTGCGGGCATCGGCAAACTGGCCGGCAAGAAAGTAGCCATTGCATTTCAGGAAATGGGTGGCGCCATCGGCCACCACCCGGCGCTCGAAGCGCTGAATGACCGTGACCATCCGGTCGTATTGCTGCTGATAAAAATAGTGATCGATCAGCATGAACTGTAGCGAGGGTTGGTTGCCGTGTTTGTCAGCCAGTTGCTTCAAGGCCGCACGGTATTTGTCTTCATCGAGATTGGAGCTGATCGAGACCTGCAACGTGGCCCAGTTCAGCGTCTGTTTGAAGTCGGCCGGGAATTGCTGCAGCGTTGCATACGCTTTCGGGTAATCAACGGCCCGCATGTCCAGAGCCAATTGCTGGACCAATTTCAGAATGTCCTTGTCAAAGCGGACACTGCCAAACAGCGCGGTGATCAGGCTTTCGTCCTGCACCATGCTGACGGCCAACCGGCGCATGAAATCGCTGACCAAGCTGCCTTGGCTGTGGACAAACCAATCGCGTATCTGTTGGCGCTCGTTCAGTTCGAACTCCAGATACTCGTAGCCTTCGTTGTCGCCCTCGGCATTCTGGTAGTCAATGCGAATGATCTGCTGCGAGCCTTTCGCCACCGCCGTCGATTTGACCAGACGCGCCTTGCCGCGCTTGGCTTCAATCTGGGTCATCGCTGTGTCAGCCATTCGGCTGCGCGACTGTTTCATGCCCTTGATGAAGTCGGCTTTATCGCGCTCCGACAGATTCATGCCGGTGGTGACCCGCTCGCCGAGCAGATCCATATTGATGCGTTCAGCAAATGCGGCGCGATCACGGTTGTTGAAGATATCGGTCAGCTGGTGACCCGGAACCGCCAGAGCATCGGCGGCGGTGCTGGTCGCCGGCGCAGCAGCCAGCGCATCGGTTGCCGCCACCAAGGACAGAAATGCTGCACCGAGCAGCGCCAACCGCGTTCCGTAAAACGCCATCATGTTGTCAATCGCGCAGGGAAAGGAAGTGCAAGGCTAGCATGCGCCTCAGCGGCTGACGATGACCGCAAGCGCCCACCGGATCCTGCCTGCCAAACTCGATTCAGCGCCCCCGTCTTGGCTTAGCGAGCCGGCGCCGCACCGAACCGGCGACGCAGCCAATAATCGACGCTGACATAACGACCGCCACCGGCGAACAGCAGCACCAGCAGCATCAGCAGATAGGTGGCGGCAAACTCGATGCCGTTGTTCAGCACGACAAACGAGCCGGACTCGGTCAGCCAGTCGTAATTGCCATGCTCTTGCAGCAGCTCGCGGGCACGCTCCAGTTTTTCTTGCGCGGCCATGGTGCGCTCACTGGCCCAGAACCCGTCGCCACTGGCAATCGCCAGCCAGCCGTTCTGCCAATGCACGGTGACAATCGCCACCAGCATCGTCACCAGCAACGGAATGCTGATCACGCGCACACCAAACCCGACCAACAACAGCAGCGAACCGAGAAATTCGGTGTAGGCCGCCAGCGTCGCCAGCAAGGCCGGAAATGGCAGGCCGAGACCCCAATCCGGGTTACCGAACCAGTCGATCACTGATGGATTCACCGCCAAGCGGCTCAGTCCTTCGGCACTGCTCCATTGCAGTTTGTGGGTGCCGGCATCCCAGAACACCGGAAACAGATAGAGCCGCAACAGCAGCGGCGGCAGGCCATCAAAGGCAGTCAAACCGCGCAGCAGGGAGCGGTCATAGGCTTTTTGGCAGAACGAAAACAGCGTTTGGAACATCGACAACAACATGCGGGCAATCCTGCGTCAGCGGAACTGCTCGGTTGGAGGCGGGCGCCCGGCCGGTGTTACAGACTCGTGTGCACGAATCTGCTCCAACCGGCGCAGAGCGGCGAGAACTCAGGGGGTCTTGAATGCGTCCGGCGCGGTGAAATCGCCGGCGATGCTGACCAGCGCGTCACCATTGAAGCTGACAGTCAGCCGCTTGTTGGTCGGGTCGGTCTTGCCGGTGCGGGTGGTATAGACGTACTCCCAGCGGCCCGATTCAAAGCTCGATTGCGCCAGCGGCTCGCCCAGTACAAACACCACTTGCTCGCGGGTCATGCCAGGTTTGAGCTTGTCGACATCTTTCTGCTCGACGATGTTGCCTTGCTGGACCGGCAATTTATAAGTCAGCCAATCCACCACGGCACAGCCGGGCAAGGACAGGAAAAGGGCAACACCGAGCAAGGCTGCCCGGCTCTTCATTAAAAGACTCATGACGTATACTGGCGCACTAGTTCGTAGCACCCTTGCGGGCGGGAAGCCGGGCGATTCTACTTGAAGCCCGGCACGGGCAACAGCTCGGAAAGACCCCTCGCAGGCGCCGAGGTTCCCGCCGGCACGCTGCTTATCACCGGCCACCGCCGTAGGAGACGAATCGCGTGGATAACCAACAACTCAAGAAAGCCGGCCTGAAAGTCACCCTGCCGCGGATGAAAATCCTGCAAATCCTGGAGACCACCAGCTCCCGGCACATGAGCGCGGAAGACGTCTACAAGACCTTGCTGGAGCAAGGCGACGACGTCGGCCTCGCCACCGTCTACCGGGTGCTGACCCAGTTTGAACAAGCGGGCCTCGTGCTGCGCCACCATTTCGAAGGCGGCCATTCCGTGTTCGAGCTCGATCACGGCCGCCACCACGACCACCTGGTCTGCCTGCAATGCGGCAAAGTGATCGAGTTCATTGACGATGTGATCGAACAACGGCAAAAAGCAATTGCCGAGAAATACAAAATGGA
>CAMLNB010000128.1 GCA_946481205.1 uncultured Kangiella sp.
CGTCAGATCGGCACCCGGCGCGCACTCGGCGCCAGCCAGACCGATATCCTGCGCTACTTCCTGACCGAGAACGGCATGATCACGACCGCTGGTATTTTGTTAGGTGTTGGTTTGAGCATCGGCCTGAACATGTGGCTCGTTGACACTTACTCGCTGGAAAAGCTGGATTGGTTCTACCTGCCGTTCGGCATGGTGTTTGTCTGGTTGCTCGGCTTTGTCGCGGTGCTGGCACCGGCACTGAAAGCAGCGCGGATTGCCCCGGCGATTGCGACCCGCTCGGCCTGAGATCCCTTTGGTCCCTGGCGCCAGCGCTCACCGACAGGAACGCTGGCGTATTGCCCCTGGGCTGACTTCGGTCAGCCCATTTTTCTTGCTGGGCAACATGTCTTGGCGAAAAAAAAGCTGCGTGTTGCGCAGCTTTTTTTCTACTTGTTTTTCTACTTGCCGGTTCTGGCAATCAGAGTCGACGCGCTCCGCCGCGGCCTTCCAGCTGCAACCCACCCGGTTGTTCGGCATCGTGACCGACTTCGCCACTGTCGAGCTTGATCAGCAAACGCAGGTCGTTGGCCGAGTCGGCATGGTGCAGCGCATCTTCATAGGTAATCTCGCCCGCTTTGAACAGCTTGAACAAGGCCTGATCGAACGTCTGCATGCCAAGCTCGTTGGAGCGCTTCATCACTTCCTTCAGCAAGTGCACTTCGCCCTTGCGGATGTGATCGGAGATCAGTGGTGTACCGAGCAGCACTTCAATGGCGGCGCGGCGACCGGTGCCGTCCGGCGTCGGGATCAGTTGCTGGGCAACAATGCCTTTGAGGTTCAACGACAGATCCAGCAACACCTGGTTGTGCTTCTCTTTCGGGAAGAAGTGCAGGATGCGATCGAGCGCCTGGTTGGCGTTGTTGGCGTGCAAGGTACACAGCGCCAAGTGACCGGTTTCAGCGAAGGCGACCGCGTAATCCATCGTTTCGGCAGAACGGACTTCGCCAATCAGGATCACGTCCGGTGCTTGCCGCAAGGTGTTCTTCAGCGCCACCTCGAACGAGTCGGTATCGATGCCGACTTCGCGCTGGGTCACGATGCATTTTTCGTGGTTATGGATGAATTCGATCGGATCTTCGATAGTGATAATGTGGCCGGTGGTGTTGCGGTTGCGGTAGCCGATCATCGCCGCCAGCGAGGTCGATTTACCGGTACCGGTGGCACCGACGAAAATCACCAGACCACGCTTGGTCATTGCCAGCTGCTTCAGCACTTCCGGCAGCTTCAATTGTTCCAGCGTCGGGATGGTGGTTTCGATACGGCGCAGCACCATGCCGACATGGTTGCGCTGCTGGAATGCGCTGACCCGGAACCGGCCGACGCCGCTCGCCGAGATCGCGAAGTTGCATTCCTTGGTCCGGGCAAAATCGCGCCGCTGTTCTTCATTCATGATCGACAGCACGACTTCGCGGGCTTTTTCCGGCGACAGCTCTTTCTGGGTGACCGGCACCACCTTGCCGTTGATTTTCATGCACGGCGGCACACCAGACGTGATGAACAAGTCTGAGGCTTTCTTGCTGACCATGAATTTCAGCAGGCCTTCAAAATCCATCGCAACATCCTCCGGGTTTCATGTTGCCGGCGGGTTCCGGCCCATGACCACCTTTTACTCATGCTAATGCGGGAACTGCCCCGACTCAGCGTTCGTCTCCAAGGAGACAAAGGCCGGCAGTGTAGCGCCGGCCATTCCACCACTGCCGGCTGACGGCCGGGCTTGCGAACCGGTTCTCAGTCCAAGCCGTTCGTCCGTCAGCACCAACCGTACCGAGCTTAAAAGTCTTCTTTGCTTTTGGCTTTTTCGCGGGCGTCTTGCCGTGTGATCAGACCTTTCTGGATCAGTTCTTTCAGCGTCTGATCCAGCGTCTGCATGCCGAATTGGGCACCGGTCTGGATCGAGCTGTACATCTGGGCGACTTTGTCTTCGCGGATCAGGTTACGGATCGCCGGGGTACCAATCATGATCTCGTGCGCGGCAACCCGGCCACCGCCGATTTTCTTCAGCAGCGTCTGCGAAATAACCGCCTGCAGCGATTCCGACAACATTGAGCGGACCATCTGCTTTTCCGCCGCCGGGAACACGTCGATGACCCGGTCGATGGTTTTTGCCGCGGAGGTCGTGTGCAGCGTACCGAACACCAAGTGACCAGTTTCCGCTGCCGTCAGCGCCAGGCGGATGGTTTCCAGGTCGCGCATTTCACCGACCAGAATGATGTCCGGGTCTTCCCGCAGCGCCGAGCGCAGCGCTTCGTTGAAGCCGAGCGTGTCACGGTGCACTTCGCGTTGGTTGACCAGGCACTTCTTCGATTCGTGAACGAATTCGATGGGATCTTCGATGGTCAGAATATGGTCGTATTTGTTGTCGTTGACGTAGTTGATCATCGCCGCCAGCGTGGTCGATTTGCCGGAACCGGTTGGTCCGGTCACCAGCACGAGGCCGCGCGGCTTCATTGACACTTCTTTGAAAATCGCCGGGGCGTTCAGCTCTTCCAGCGTCAGCACTTGCGACGGAATGGTCCGGAACACCGCACCGGAGCCACGGTTCTGGTTGAAGGCGTTGACCCGGAAGCGGGCGACACCGGGCAACTCGAACGAAAAGTCGGTTTCCAGGAACTCTTCGTAATCCTTGCGCTGCTTGTCGTTCATGATGTCATAGACGAGACTATGCACCATCTTGTGATCCAGCGGCGGCACGTTGATCCGGCGCACGTCGCCATCGACGCGGATCATCGGCGGCAGGCCGGCGGACAAGTGCAAGTCGGAAGCGCGGTTTTTTACGCTGAAGGCGAGCAGTTCGGTGATATCCATCGACAGTTCCAAGCCTTATTGATCGGGCCCAGCAAGGGCCTTGTTATGGATTGCAAACTCAGTGGATCACAATAGCGCATGACTGCCTCTTTGGCATCCCGTCTGACCGAGCTTCAGCAGCGCATCACAAACGCCGCCCGGGCTGCTGGTCGCGAACCGACCCGTATTCGGTTGCTCGCGGTCAGCAAAACCCAGCCGGCGGACGTGGTGCGCGCCGCCTATGACGCCGGCCTGCGCGCCTTTGGCGAAAATTACGTCCAGGAAGCACTGACCAAGCAAGCGCAGTTGCCCGCTGATATCGAATGGCATTGCATCGGCCCGTTGCAGAGCAACAAGAGCAAGCCGGTGGCCGAGCACTTTGCCTGGTGCCAGAGCGTCGACAGCCTGAAGTTGGCCGAACGGCTGGCCCGGCAACGACCGGCCGGCATGGCACCGCTGAATGTCTGCATCCAGCTGAAAATCGGCGACGAAGACAGCAAGAGCGGCATCGCCCCCGGCGAGGCGCCGGCTTTGGCCGATGCCATTGCCGCGCTGCCGGCGCTGCGGCTGCGCGGCGTCATGACCATCCCGCCACCGAGCGAGGATCTGGCGCAGCAGCGACGCTGGTTTGCCGAAGCGCGGGGGTGTTACGAGCAATTGCAGCGCCGGCATCCCGGGCTCGATACCCTGTCGATGGGCATGTCGGCCGATCTGGAGGCGGCCATTGCCGAAGGCAGCACCCTGATCAGGGTCGGCACCGCCTTGTTCGGCGCCCGGCCAGCGAAGACCTAAGCCGGTCATGACACGCCGTTTCAACGCACTGCCGATCACCGTTTCGGCATTTTGCTTTTCGATAGCCGCCCAGCAGGATCTTGTGCTGGCGCCATGATCACGGCGGGTAATGACCCGCCCTACACGAGTACCGATGCGATGATCGCTTCTGCTTCCGCGACCGACTTGACTGGGTTGCGTATCACGATTCTCGGCTGCGGCAGCCTGGGCGAAAGCCTGCTGGCCGGCCTGCTGAAGAAAGGCCAGGCGCCAAGTCTGCTTTCCGCAAGTAGCCGCCGCATCGAGCGGCAGCAAGCACTTACCTCCCAATACGGCATCGAGGCCTCCGCCGATAACCGTGCGCTGGCCGCTGCGGCCGATATCGTCGTGCTGGCGGTCAAGCCAAAGCAGATGGCCGATTGCTGCCGCGAGCTGGCGACCATCTCTCTCGCTGGCAAGCTGATCATCTCGGTCGCGGCGGGCATCCGCACCGAGCAGCTGCAGCGCTGGCTGGGCCAGCCGGTCGCGCTGATCCGCAGCATGCCGAACACGCCTGCCGCGATAGGTTTGGCCGCCACCGGGCTGTTCGCCGCCGGAGTGAGTGCTCAGCAATGCTCGCTGACCGAGCAGCTGTTCAGCGCCATCGGCCAATCGGCCTGGCTGAACGATGAAGCGCTGATGGATCTGGTCACCGCCGTTGCCGGTTCCGGCCCGGCGTATTACTTCGCGATCATGGAAGCCTTGGTCGCCAGCGCCGTTGCCCAAGGCATGGACCCGGCCACGGCCGATTTGCTGGTCCGCCAGACTGCGGTCGGCGCCTGCCAGCTCGCTGCGCAAACCGATGCGCCGACGCTGGCTGAACTGCGCCAACGGGTGACGTCACCGGGCGGCACCACCGAGGCAGCATTGCGGACATTGGCCGGCCGGGATCTGGCTGGCATCATGGACGCTGCCCTGAAAGCGGCGGTGGCCCGTGGCCGAGAGCTGGCAGCCGCCAGTGACTGAGCGGCGCGGTTGACGCGCTTAACCTTCCGTTTTCCCCCGACTCCCGAGTGCTGACTGATGAGCCCGCTGCAGATCCTGGCGTTTCTGTTCAACTTGTTCATTTACGTGGTGTTGCTGCGTTTCCTGCTGCAGCTGGTCCGGGCCGATTTCTACAACCCGCTGTCGCAGTTCGTGGTCAAGGTCACCCAGCCGATTCTGAAGCCGCTGCGCCGGGTCATACCCGGTATCGGCGGGCTGGATGTGGCGTCCTTGCTGCTGGCGTTAGCGTTGGTGGCATTGCGCAACTGGTTGTTCGGCACCAGCTGGATGGTCGCGCAGCTCGGCTTTGTCTTGGCGCTGCCATTTGATCTGACCTTGCTGATCATCGATCTGCTGATCGTCATGCTGATCGGCCGGATGATCCTGTCCTGGGTCGACCCGTATGGCAGCAACCCGTTGCAACGGCCGATGCTGCAGCTGACCGAGCCGATGATTCGGCCGTTTCGCCGGGTGATTCAGCCTATCGGGGGTTTCGATTTGGCGCCGCTGTTCGCGCTGCTGACGCTGTATCTGCTGATTTGGGTCGTCAACAGCCTGCCGTACTGGCTGCGCAGCCTGATCGGTAGTTGAAGATCGGTACACGAAGCTCAACGAATGAAGCTCGCCGTTCACGTCCAACCCCGGGCCAGCCGCAACGCCGTGCTTGGCTGGCATGGTGAGGGTCCGGATCTCGCGCTCAAGATTGCGCTGACGGCACCGCCGGTCGACGGCGCCGCCAATGCCGCCCTGACAGCCTTCCTCGCCGAATATTTCGGCCTAAAACGCAGTCAAGTTCGGCTACTGCATGGCGACAGCAGCCGGCACAAGCTGCTCGAACTGGCCGGTGACGACGCAGCATTGCTCGCCCGACTGCCGGCCCGTTGAGCGAAAGCCTCAGTCAGACCTTCTCCGAAAAGAAATAAATCGGAACTACAAAAGACTACAGACGGCATGTGACGGAGTTGGCATTATCAGCGCTCAGTTTTTGCCCGGGATCGGGCAAGTTGTACCTGATCGCAGACTGCGAACCAGCTGTGGCGGGGCTTTGATATGACCCACCGGCGTCAGGCCGCCGACCAAAGGCGGCCTATGCCTGTTTGCAATAACCGGGACGATGGGTACACTTTTTGACCATTAGCCTGAAAAGGCCGTCCACAGCTTATGGAACCCTCATGACCAGCCAGTTTTTTTCCCGCGAAGTGGAGTCCTTCGCGCTGTGGAAGGCACAAGTCGCCAAAGACATCCGGGCTTATCGACTCTGGTTGCGCCGCAATAACCTGTTTTCGCCCGAGAGCGATCTGCGGCTTTACCACCTGCTGGAAACCCTGCGCTCCGATTACGTGACCATCGCCTTTGCCGGCGAGTTTTCGCGTGGCAAGACCGAACTGATCAACGCCATTTTCTTCTCCGGTTTCGGCCAGCGCATTCTGCCGTCGCAAGCCGGCCGCACCACGATGTGTCCGACCGAGCTGTTCTACGACCGCGACACCCGCACGTCCTACCTGCGGCTGTTGCCGATCGAAACCCGGCTGACTGACGTCACCATTGCCGATTATCGGACCATGCCCGGCCAGTGGGTCGAAATCCCGCTGATGGCCGACAACCCGGCCGAAATGGCCCGGGTCATGATGAGCATCACCGAAACCAAAACGGTGCCGACAGAAGACGCGATCAAGCTCGGCTTCAAACCGGAGCGGCTCGATATCAGCGACAGCGATCCGGGCAAAGTCGAGATCCCGGCCTGGCGCCATGCGCTGGTGTCGTTCCCGCATCCGCTGCTGCAGCAGGGTCTTTGCATCCTCGATACCCCTGGCCTGAACGCACTCGGTTCGGAACCGGAACTGACGCTGAGCCTGCTGCCGCAAGCACAAGCTGTGGTGTTTGTGCTGGCCGCCGATCAAGGCGTCACCGCCTCGGACATGGCGATTTGGGAAGAGTACATCGCGCAATTGAAAGACCGGCCGAACCTCGGCCTGTACGCGGTGCTGAACAAAGTCGACACGCTCTGGGATGAACTGGATTCACGCAAGAAAATCGAGAAAGCGCTGTCACGCGTGCTGCGCGGCACTGCTCGCCATCTCGGCCTGAAAGAAACCGACATCATCCCGGTGTCGGCCAAGCAAGGTCTGCTGGCAAAAGTGCGCGAAGATCATGCCCTTCTGCTGCGCTCGCAGATTCTCGATCTGGAAAAATTGCTGTCCGATGCCGTGCTTGGCAACCGTCGTCAGCTGCTGTTGCAAGGCGTGGTCAAAGACGTCACCGCCCATGTTGAAGACAGCCTGCAAGTGCTGAACAGCCGCCACGAGCAAATTCGTCAGCAGGCCGCTGATCTGGCTCAGCTGCAAGACAAGAACCACGATCAACTGCTGCAAATGGTCAAATCGGCGCAGGCGATGCAAGGCGAATTCCGCCGCAAGCATATGGCGCTGACACCGTCGCAGCGGTTGATGGATCGGCAAGCGCAGCTGCTGCTGGATCTGATCAATAACGAAGTCATCGGCAGCCTGATCGAGCGCACCCAGGAGCGCTTGGTCAACGCCCACACCACGGTCGGTCTGGTTCGGGCGATGCGCGAATTCTTTGCCGAAATCGACTCCATCATTGGCGATCTGTCGCACCAGGCCGAGCTGTCGAACCGGATGGCGGAATCGATTTACCGCAAGTTCGAGAACGAGCATGGCTTGAACAAGTTTGAGCCGCGGCTGTTGCCGGCGCGCGGCTTCCGCCGGCGCTTGCAGGAGTTCATCCACGACGCCGATGAGCTGCCGCGGCTGATGCAGATCGCGCTGAATTTTGAATCGGTCGCGGTACGTCGCTTCTTCACCACTACGGTCGCCCAGATCACCCAGTTCCTGCAGGCAGTCCGGCGCGAGCTGGTCAGTTGGGGCCAGAACGTGTTGGCGCCGCTGGGTCAGCAGCTGCAGTCGCAGCGCACGCTGGTCGAACAGCATCTGGAGCAGCTGGAAGCGATGCAGAAATCCGGTGCTACCGCCGCTGGACGGATCAAGGCGCTGCAGACCCTGCAGCGCGATCTGGACGGCGAGCTGATCAGCGGCCGCGAGCTGCTGGCGTCGTTGACCGCCCCATCACCACAGGCCGAGCAGAACAATGTAGTCGAGTTCGCCCGGCTGCGCCGCTAGAAGCCATGACTGACTGACCAAAACCCGGCTCTCGCCGGGTTTTTTCTTGCCCCGCTGCCAACCCGCCTGCAACTCGTGATAGCCGAACTATGCTTGCAACTCGGGTTCGCTGTGAGTGCTCGTGATGGAAGCCAGACGTAAGTCCTTACTGGTCCGGATGTTGTGGTGGAACAGCCTCGGTCTGCTCAGCGCCGTGACCGTGATCATCCTGTACGGCATTTATGCCGCCGGTCGCAGTCAGGAAACCACGCGCGAGCATGTGCTGCCGCTGGTGCAAGCCAGCACCGAGCAGAAGCTGGTGCTGGAAGCGCAGAAAATCAGCGCCCGGCTGAACCAGCTGCTGAACCGCGCCGAACAGCAAACGGCCGCGTTGGCCATTCAGGCACTGCGCCGGCGGGCCGATGGTGGCAACGATCTGCGCCGCGATCTGGTCCGGCTGACCCAAGCGATTGCCGAAGCCCACCCGGAGTTTGTCGGCACCAGCCTGGTGTTCGAACCGAACGCGCTCGATGGCCGCGATAGCGATTACGTCGGCGACACCAGCAATGGCGGCAACGATATCGGCCGCTTCGCCGATTACTGGGCGCGTGGCGCCAGCGGCCTTGTGCACGAACCCATTGCCGAGATTTACCAGACCGATGCCACCGTGCAGGCCAGTGGTGATCGCAATGCCGAGTGGTACCTGTACCCGAAAGAGCAGAAGAAAATTGTGCTGGTCGAGCCCTATCTGTACCCGATCGGCAACCAGCAAGTGATCATGACCACACTGGCGCGGCCGATGCTCAAAGACGGCCAGTTCCTCGGCGTTACCACCAACGATTTCCAGGTTGGTTTTCTGCAGCAGCTGGTCGACGAGGGCAACCGTAGCGTTTTCGATGGCAAGGGCAGCACGGCGCTGATCGCGCGCAAAGGCAGCGTGGTTGCGATGAGCGACACAGCTGACGCGGTGATGAAGCCGATCGCCAGCATCTGGCCGGATTCAACCAGCGGCATTCAAACAGCGTTTGATCGGCGCAGCCCACAGTTCTGGTTGAACAAGCAAAACGATTTGATTGAAGCAGCCATTCCGATTGATGTTGCCGACGGCGCCACCACCTGGATGATGGTGTTGCGGGTACCGCGCGCCATTGCCGAAGCCGAATTGCTCACACTCGACGACACGCTCGACGAGCTGCGCTGGCAGAACACCATCGGCCAGTTGCTCGCTGGCTTGCTGGTCGCTGCTGCCGCCATCGCGCTGCTCTATGTGATGGCCAAACAGCTGACCCAGCCGATCATCCAAATCACCCGCAGTCTGCATGATGTCGCCGAAGGCGAAGGCGATTTGACGACCCGACTGCCGGAAACCGGCAACGACGAAGTCACCGAACTCGCCCATTCATTCAATGTGTTTTTGGGCAAGCTGCAGACACTGGTCGCCGATATCAAGCGTTCGGCCAGCGCGGTCGAGCAAGGCGCCGATGCCACCGCCAATGTCTCGGAAAAAACCAGCGCCGGCATCAACACCCAGCAAAACGAATTGGATCAGGTCGCGACTGCCGTCCATGAAATGTCGGCCGCGATTCAGGAAATCGCCGGCAGCGCCCAGCGCGCCGCCACTGCGGCTGGCGAGGCCAATCAGGCAGTCGATGTCGGCCGCGATCGGGTCGCGGCGGCGGTGCGCGAAGTCGGCCGACTGGCCGGCGAAATCGAAGCAACCGCCGAAGTGATTCGTCAGCTCGAACAGCAAAGCACCCAGATCAGCACCATTCTCGATGTCATTCGCAATATCGCCGATCAAACCAATTTGCTCGCGCTAAATGCCGCAATTGAAGCGGCTCGCGCCGGTGAGCATGGTCGCGGTTTCTCGGTGGTCGCCGACGAAGTACGCACGCTCGCCTCGCGCACGCAGAACTCGACCCAGGAAATCCAGCAGATGATTGAAGCGCTGCTGACCGGCACCAGTCAGGCAGTGGCGACGATGCAGCGCGGCAAGGAGCGGGTTGATAACAGCGTCCAGCGCGCCGAAGCCGCTGGTGCAGCGCTGCAGGCCATCGTCACCGCGGTGCACCAAATCAACGACATGAATACCCATATCGCAACCGCGGTCGAAGAGCAGAGCACGGTGACCAACGAAGTCAGTCGCAATATCACGGTGATCGGATCGGTCGCCAACGAGCTGGCGGCGGCATCGAGCGGCGCCAGCCAAACCAGCAGTCAGCTGCTGGCCGAAGCGGCGCAACTGAACAAACTGGTCAGCCGGTTCCGCACCTGAGCCGCACCGTGCAAACCCGTTAACCGGTGGTACCGTACAAGGGTTCCGTACAAGCGGGAACGGGTCTACACTGTTGCCACCGCACCGTACCCAGATCGCCAGAGCAGAGCGATCATCACAGGCTGGAGGACTCACCATGTGGCGTCACATCCTGACCG
>CAMLNB010000129.1 GCA_946481205.1 uncultured Kangiella sp.
CCTTCGCCATGGCAGGCAATGGTCCGGACAAAATGGTGGCCGATTGTAGCGCAGCCATTGTGCCCGCCGGATCAGCAACGGCCATGCTGATAACGCTGCCGCACCGACAGCAACAGAAACACCAGACCTGCCGGCAGAAAACCGGGCGTCTGCAGACCGATCAGCACAAACGCCGCCCCGATCGCAGCGAAGCGGCAGGCAGGATGGAGGCAGAACATTGCTGCGCTCATCAACGTCTCCCCATGATTGACGCCGGCGTTGCATGCGCCGGCGTCCATGGTCATCTACTGCGGTTGGCGTGCAAGGCTCAGGCATCAAACGCCGAGCACAAACTTCTCGCTCTTCAACTTCCAGCTGGCGAACGCCACACACAGCAAGGCCAAGCCCAACGAGACACCGGATGCAGTCAGGAAGGCGCTCGGTGCCACCGCATTGCCTTTGGCCAGCTCCAGCATCAGCGTCTGCTCGGCCAGCACCGGAATGGCGTACATCCAGTTCTGGGTGTTCAGATCCAGCATCGGCACGACGATGACCGGAATCAACGGCAGCAGCAACGCGAAGCTGACCGCGGTCTGCGCTTCCTTGAACGATTTCGAATTCATCGCCAACGCCATTTCAAACGCTGCTGCGAACAGGCACAGCGGCAAGGACACGACGATCAGCAGCAACAGACTCGGCACGCCAAGGCGCCAGGACAGGCTGATTTCTTCCAGCGGCATGGAGGTCAGGACAAAATGTCCGACGATCAATTCCAGACTCAAACCGACCGCGCACAGCAGCGCACCTGCCAACCATTTGCCGGCAATCAGTTCCAGTGGTTTGACCGGTTGTGCCAGCAAAATCTCCAGCGATTTGCGTTCGCGTTCACCGGCGGTGGTGTCGATGGCCAGATTCAGACAGAAGTAGAACGTCGCGACAAAGAAGATGCCGAAGATCGCGCCGATGATCTTGCCGGAGCGCGACGCACCGGTCGCGGTGTCATATTCCTGCACCGGCACCGGCGACAGCACTGCCGGTGACACGCCATGAGCCAGCAAGCGCGCCTGGGCGATGTTGTTGCCATAGCCGCGTAGCACCTGCTCGATGCGGCGCAGCTTCGATTGCTGATCCGCGGCCGAATCCGACCACAGTTCAATCGGTGCCGGACGCAGCGCCTGATAGTCTTTGCTGAAGCTGTCCGGAATGCGGATGACCGCGGCTTGCTTGCGCTCGCGCAGCAGTGCAGTGATCGCGTCTTCGGTCATGTCGTCGCGTTCCAGCACCGTGATGCCCTGCTGCTTCAGCTGCTGCATCAGCGTCGGGGCATGGCTGGCACCGATCACAACCACTTCATTGGTTTCGCGGTCGGCCTTGGTCGCCTTGCTGATCACATTGGTCAGTGTCGACCACATCACCAGCGGATAGATTAACACAAACACCGCCAGCATCATCAGCGAACGTTTGTCGCGCAGGGCGTCGAGAACTTCCTTGCGCCAAATCACCAGAAAACGGTTCATGCCGCGATTCCTTCTTCGGTGCCGATCAGGCTGACGAATGCATCTTCCAGATTGTTGATGCCGGTTTGCTGGCATAGCGCCGTCGGCGAGCCTTGCGCCACCGCTTTGCCTTTGGCGATCACGATGACGTCATCACACAGATGCGACACTTCCTGCATCACGTGGGTCGCCATGATGATGCAGCAGCCGCGCTCACGCAGTGCTTCCAGCGCCCGGCGCAGCGCCCGGGTGCTCATGACATCAAGGCCACGAGTCGGCTCGTCGAGCAACAGATTGCGCGGCCGGTGCAACAGTGCCCGCGCCAGCGCGACTTTCAAGCGCTGGCCTTGCGAGAAGCCGGCGGTGCGTCGCTCGATAATGTCCTGCATGCCGAGCAGATCGACGACGTCGGTGGTGGCCGCATCGATGGCACTGCGTTTCATGCCGTGCAGTTCACCGAAGTAACGCAGGTGCTCACGGGTGCTGAGTCGCTCATAGAGCCCGACCTGGTCAGTCAGGATGCCCATGTTCTTGCGCGCACCAATCGGATCGCTGGCCGGATCGACGCCATCGATACTGACGCTGCCGTTATCGCGAGCCAGCAAACCAAACAGGATGCGCAGCGCGGTGGTTTTGCCGGCACCGTTCGGGCCGAGCAAACCAACGATTTGGCCATCGTTGGCATGGAAGCTGGCACCGTTCAATGCCTGCACCTTGCCGAAGGCTTTTTGCAGATTTTCTACCTTGATCATGATCAGTCCTTGCTTTTGCCTTTAAGGCGTCGGGCCGGCAACATTGATGACAAACGGCGGCAACGGAATCTCGTTCACGCAGCTGCCATCGACCGGCTGCTCCGGCGCATCAATGAAATCGCGCAGCAGTTTCGGACCACAGCCCAGATGCGACAGGCCGTGACCAACATTCGCGGCAACAATGTGCTGGGCTTTGCTCAGTGCCGTCATGGCTTGTTCAGCGCGTGACGGCGGTGTCACCGGGTCCAGCGCACCCGACAGCAGCAGCGCCGGCGTATCGAGCATGCTCGGTTCGGCGTACGGAATGGCCGGCACCTTGACGCTTTCGCAGAAGCGCGGCCATTGCTGAACTTGCAGTCCTTTCAGGAATGACGCCTGCGTCTCGGCGGTGATCAGATCCGCGGTCAGCCGCGGCATGTCTTCGGCACAGGCAATTGCCATGGTCAGACCGGTCGCCATGGTGTCGACGCTCCAGTCGGACAGTGCATACATCTGGGCGATAAACGGTTTCCAGTTGCCTTTGCTGGCTTCCGTCACAACAAACGGAATCCGGGCCGACATATCGGCGCTGTACAGCATCATCCGGATCGACTCGGCGAATGCCGAATACGGCAGCACGAAATTCATTGCTTCGGTGGTGCGCGGATGCAGGAAACTCAAGCTGACGTTGCCGGCTGCGACATTGTCGGCAAGCAACCGAAAATCGGCCGCTAGCGTCGGGAAGCGCTGCTTGCACTCCACCGATTTTTCGCAGTTGCTGAACACGGCTTCCAGTGCTTTGCGAGTGTCGTCGCCCCAGGCACCGAGTATTT
Source organism: uncultured Kangiella sp. (assembly GCA_946481205.1). The sequence goes on from CAMLNB010000129.1 coordinate 3,040, forward strand.
GCTGCGGCGATGCCACCGAATCGAGCACCAGCGCGCGCACGCTGCTCGGAAACGCCCGCGCATAGGCCTGACCCAAACGGGTGCCATACGAGCCGCCCCAGACATTGACTTGGGTATAACCGAGCGCCTTGCGCACTTCATCGAGATCGCGGGCGGCATTGGCGGTGTGATAGTGCTGCAACGGCGCCTTGATGCTGCTCAGACAATCGGCAACTGCTTTTTCCTGCGCCGCCTCCGACAGGTTTTCCATTTCCTGCAGCGACTCGCAACTGAGCTTGCCGGATTTGCCAGTACCGCGCTGATCAATGAAGACGATATCGCGCGTTGCCCGCACCCGTTTGAATGCACGCTCGAGCAGATAAACAATATCGCTACCAGCCTGACCGGGACCGCCGGCGAGCACAAACAGCGGATCCGGTTTGGCGAGCTCGCGGAACGCCGGCGCGACGGTAACGTGCAGCGTCAGTGTGTCGCCATCGGCCGCGGCGTAATCAACTGGCACCGTGACCTGCACACAGCGCAAGGGTTCTTCGTAATTGCGCAGATGGCAGCTCTGACCTTGCTTGCTGACTGGCGGCGTCGGTTCGGCAGCCTGAGCGCCTGCCGTCAGCATTTGCGCGCCGAGCAGACTCAGCGCTGATTGCCACATCCAGTGCTTCACTGGCGTTTCTCCTTGTTTCACAGGTCGTGTTCCAAACCGGGGTCGGCGGACGCATTGCCGGCGTCCTTGTGCTTACAGTCGGGCGGCGCCGCAAAACCTTACAGCGCCAGCCGTAACAAGTTGTAAATGAGTTGGGGGAAACCAGCACGCATGCCGTAGCAGGCCGCTTAACGGCGAGTTTTCTGCAGCAGCACGTACACCGGCAAGCCGGACAGCAACAACAGAAAGCCCCAGAACACGGTGTCGCGGCCGGCGCCGATCACCGCCCACAGCGCGTACAGAAAACCGAGCATCAGCATCAGTTTGCGCGCCGGGGTCAGCGCCACCGCGGTTTCGGCTTTCAGCAGCAGCAGCGCCGCCATCGTGCAGAACAAATACGGCACCAGCGTCGCCAGTGTTGCCAACAAAGCCATGAAGGTGAAGATGGACACCAGACTGCCGCTGTAGTTGAGCACGATCAGAATCGAGGCCAACACACTGCCGATCACAATCGCCATCGCCGGCACACCACGAGCATTTTCCTGACCGGCGAAGGCCGGGAACAAACCGTCCTGCGCCATCGCTTGCGGCAACTGACCCTGAATCAGCAGCCAACCGTTCAGCGCGCCGAAACAGCTGATGGCGCCAGTCGCCGCCATGATCGTCGCACCGGTATCACCCCACAGAATGCGCGCGGCATCGGCAAACGGCGCGTTCGAGTTGGCGAGTTGCTCCGGCGGCACCAGCCCCATTGCGATAGTGCAGGCGGCGACCGTCACCAGCGCAGCGAGCGCGGTCCCGTAAAGCGTGGCGCGCGCGACATTGCGTTGCGGGTTGGCGACTTTGCCGGCCGCGATTGAGGCGCTCTCCAGTCCGAGCATCGCCCACAGCGCCATTGCCGCGCTGGCATTGGTCGCGTGCATCAACGAGTCGCTGGTGCGGTTGAACGGCGTGAAATGTTCCGGTTGCAGGAACCAGACGCCCCAGAGCATCAGCAGGAATAGCGGCGCCAGTTTCAGCACTGTCAGCAATACCTGGACGACACCGGCGCTGCGTACGCCATGCAGATTGACCGCGGTCAGCAACCACAGCGTGACCAGCGCCACACCGGCCGCCAGCATCGGCGAATGCGCCAACACCGGAAACAACGAACTCAGGTAACTGACCATCGCCACGGCAATCGCAGCATTCGTCACCCAGATCGAAATCCAGTATGACCAGGCGACAAGAAAGCCGGCGAAATCACCGAACGCCAGTTTGGTGTAGGCATAGATGCCGCCAGCAGCCGGTTGCGAGCGCGCCAGCCAGGAGAAAGTCAGCGCCAGCAGCAGCGCACCGACAATGGTGAACGCCCAGCCCAGTAAACTGACGGCGCCAAAGGGCGCCATCGTTGCCGGCAACAGAAAAATGCCGGAGCCAATCATGTTGCCGACAACCAGCGCCGTGGCCATCAGCAGGCTGAGGGGTTTCTTGTTGTTGTTCATGTATCCCTCTTTGGTGTTTCTTCTGTGGTTGGTTTTGTCTCCCCTGCTGAAAAAGGGAGAAGCGCAGTCGTCAGAGCAGATGCCGGTACGCCACCTTCAACAGATCCTGAAAATGTTTGACCCCAGCCTCGCGTTTCGGACACAGCCGACCGGCGTGGTAACTGCCGCTTTGCAATCCGCGCTGCACCGCCAGACAGATGTTGATGTCTTCGTCCTGAATCTCGTTGCTGAATTGCTGGTCCTGCGCACGGCGGGCGATTTCATACTCGTCGGCGGTGGCCGGATAGTAATAATCGAATTCGACCCGGCACCGGTTCACACCGAGCGGCACGATGCGATTGGTTTGCATCCGGCCCGGCAAGCAATTCAGCATGATGTTCGGATAGATGAAGTAATAATACGCGCCACCGCCGGCACCATAGAAATTGGCATCGTTCTCCAGCGGTGAGTACTGCAGCGAATACCACTCGGCCAGCTCGGTGGTGTAGCTGCGGTAATCGAGCAGCTTGTTCAGCCCCGGATGGACGTGCGGCAGGTGATAGCCTTCGAGAAAATTGTCGACATAGACTTTCCAGTTGCAGTCGATGTCGTAACTGATCCGGTTATGGAAACGCAGCGCCTGCACCTGATTTGGCGCCACCCGCTCGCTGATGCCGGCAAATACTTGCTCGAATGGCGGCGCATCATCACTGAGGCTGACAAACACCAGCGGCGACCAGATCGCAATGCGCACCGGCGGCAGGCGAATGTCGCTGACCTGAAAATCCGCCGCACCGTGCATTTCCGGCGCGCTACGCAATTGGCCATCGAGCGTGTAAGTCCAGCCGTGGTATTTGCAGTGCAGCGCTTTCGCGCCTTTGCCATCGCAGAGCGCAAGCGGGCCGGCGCGGTGCCGGCAAACATTGTGGAATGCCCGCAGCTCGCCATCCTGACCACGCACAACAATGATCGGCTTGCCGGCCACATCGGCAACGACGTGATCACCGGGATCACGCAGCGCATCCAGATGCGCGACCAGCTGCCAGCTGCGGCCGAACACCAGGCCCTGCTCGGCCTGATACAACTCGGTGTCGGTATAAAACGGTGCCGGCAACGCATGCGCCTGTTCCAGCGGTTCGACCTGCAGCCATTCGGCTGGCAAACGGTGTTTCATCGTGGCCTCATCAAGGCAGCGGCTTCGCCGCTACTGTAGCTGCTGGCGCTTGTCGAAACCAACAGGCCCGCGCACTATGCCTGCGTTTATGGTTTGCCCGGTGTTGATCATGTCTGCCCATCGCTACGCGCCCTTGTTTGAGCCGGTTCGCATCGGTCCGGTCACCGCGCCCAATCGTTTCTATCAGGTACCGCACTGCAATGGCATGGGCTACCGGATGCCACAGGCACTCGCTGCAATGCGGGCAATGAAGGCGCAAGGCGGCTGGGGCGTGGTCTGCACCGAAGAAGTCGAGATTCACCCGAGCGGCGATCTGGCGCCCTGCTTTGAAGGCCGGCTGTGGCATGACGATGACATCGCCGGTCTGCAGTTGATGGCCAACAGCGTCAAGCAGCATGGCGCGCTCGCCGGCATCCAGCTGGTGCACAACGGCGTTGACGCGCCGAACTGGTATTCGCGACTGGCGCCGATCGGTCCGACAGCGATGGGTGTGATCGGCGGCAGCGGTTACGAGCCGGTACAGACCCGGCGCATGGACAAAACCGATATCGCCCAGTTTCGCCGCTGGCATCGCGACGCGGCACTGCGCGCGAAACGAGCCGGCTTTGACATCGTCTACTGTTATGCCGGCCATGGCCTGACGCTGCCGTTTCATTTTCTGTCACGCCGCTTCAATGACCGCAGCGATGAGTACGGCGGCTCACTGGCAAACCGCGTGCGCCTGCTGCGGGAAATTCTCGAAGACACCCAGGACGCAATTGGCGATCGCTGTGCAGTCGCGCTGCGGCTGGCCGTCGATGAACTGATAGGCCCTGATGGCATTGAAGCAAATGGCGAAAGCCATGACATCGTCGCGATGCTGGCGGAGCTGCCTGATCTCTGGGACGTCAACATCAGCGGTTGGAGCAATGATTCGGCCTCGTCACGCTACGCCAAAGAAGGCTATCAGGAGCCGTACATTCGCTTCGTCAAAGCACTGACCAGCAAACCGGTGGTTGGTGTTGGCCGCTACACCTCACCCGATCATATGCTCAGTCTGATCAAGGGCGGTGTGCTCGATCTGATTGGCGCAGCGCGACCGTCGATTGCCGACCCGTTTTTGCCAAGCAAGATCCGCGACGACCGCATCGACGATATTCGCGAATGTATCGGCTGCAATATCTGCGTGGCTTCCGACAACAAGCTGATCCCGATCCGCTGCACGCAAAACCCGAGCATGGGCGAAGAATGGCGCCGTGGCTGGCATGCCGAAACCATTGCGCCAAAAACCAGCGACAACAGCGTGCTGGTGATCGGCGCCGGCCCTGCCGGCTTGGAAGCAGCGCGCGCACTGGGTCAACGCGGCTATGCAGTGACGCTGGCCGAAGCCGAAAAAGAACTGGGTGGTCATCTGCGCCATCTCGCCAAGCTGCCGGGCCTCGCCGAATGGCGGCGGGTGATTGATTGGCGCATCGGCCAGATTCAAAAGATGAGCAACGTCAACGTCTACCTCGACAGCAAGCTGAATGCCGAGCAGGTGCTGGAGTTCGGCTTTGGCCATGTGCTGGTCGCCACCGGTTCACACTGGCGCCGTGATGGCCGCGGCCGCAGTTATCCGTTCGGCATCGCTGGTGCAGCAGAGCAGGCAGCGCGCGTTTATACGCCGGACGATCTGTACGCCGGCAAGCAACCGACCGGCGACGTTGTCATTGTCGATGACGATCACTATTTTCTGGCTGCGGTCTTGGCCGAACGGCTCGCGCGTCAGGGTTGCCAAGTGACGCTGGTCACCAGCGCCGCATTGGTCGCGTATTGGTCGCAGTTCACGCTCGAGCAAACCGCAACGCAGCGGCGCTTGCTTGAGCTGGGCGTGAACCTGCGCACACAGATGAGCGTCAGCGCCATTGCCGCGAATAGCGTCACGCTGAGCTGCACGATCACCGGCCGGCATGAAGATCTGCGCAGCAACGCGGTGCTGCTGGTCACTGATCGGCTGCAGAACGATGCGCTCTATCAGGCACTGCTGCCGCAACAGCAAGCCGGCGTGTTGCAAAGCCTGCGCCTGATTGGTGATGCCCAAGCACCGCAGATCATCGCCCAGGCCGTGTTCAGTGGCCACCTGGCAGCACGCCACTTCGATGCGCCGCCGAGCGAAGAACCCAGCTTCCGCATCGAGCACCCCGCGCTGACACCGTGACAGCGTTTGCGCCGACCAGGACTATACTGACGGCGTTCACACCGCTACCGGAGTGCACATGGCTGCTGGTGATTCTGTATTGGCTGACCGTCTGCTCGACACAGCGCTACTGCTTGGCGAACAGCACGGCTGGGAGACATTGCGGCTGTATCAGATCGCCGATGCGGCTGGCGTAACGCTGGCCGACTTGCAGCAATGCTTTCGCCAGAAAGACGAGCTGGTCGATGCCTGGTTTGATCGCGCCGATCGCGCGATGCTGCAACACGCCGCGGTGCTGGCACCGGAACTGAATCCGCGACAACGGCTTGAACAGTTGCTGCTGCACTGGTTGTCGGCACTGGCGCCACACCGGCAACTGACCCGGCAAATGCTCGCCTACAAACTCGAATTCGGGCATGTCCATCTGCAGCTCGGTGGCCTGCTACGGATTTCGCGCACCGTGCAATGGTGGCGGGAAGCGGCGGCGCGTCCACACACCGATCTCGCCCGCATTCTCGATGAAGTCAGTTTGAGCAGCATTTTCGTCAGCAGCTTTCTGCTGTTTCTCTACGACGATAGCGCCGACCAGCAGCGCAGCCGCAACTGGTTGCAAACCGCGCTGTTTGCCCAAGATGGCCTCGGTAAGTTTGCTCCGCCCAATCTCAGCAGCGTCTTGCAAGCCTGGCGCAAACCGCCCTGGACGCGTTGAGCCATGGACTCGCTGACGCACGCCTTGGCCGGCGCCGCGATTGGCGTCCTGCTCGCGCGCTGTCAGGCACCCAGAGCGCGCCCGTCACGCGCCTTGCTGGCGCCACTGCTTGCCGGCGCCATTGCCGCCTGCGCACCCGATATTGATTACGTTTTATTCCCGCTCGATCCGCCGCGCTTTCTTGCCCACTGGCATCGCGGACCCACGCATTCGCTATTGCTGCTGCCGTTGTGGGCATGGCTGCTCAGCCGCGCGCTGCACCGATTTGCGTTCTGGCGCCAGCTGCCGCTGTTGTTGATCTGCAGCACGGCTTGGTTGTCGCATCTCGCACTCGACCTGCTGAACAGCTACGGCATTCTGTTGCTGTCACCGCTCCATGACTGGCGACCGGCACTGCACTGGACCTTCGAACTCGATCCCTGGCTGACAGTGATTCTGGCGCTGTTGCTAGCCGCAAGCCTATTGCCTTGGTGGCGCAGCGCCAGTGTGATCACCGCAGTCACACTCGGCCTCTATCTTGGTCAACTGCAGCGCTGGCACAGCGAAGCAATACAAATCGCAGCACGCTACCGCGATGCGCACGCGCTGACTGACAGCGAGCTGCACGCTTTCCCACAACCGCTGCTGGCGCATCACCGGCACCTCGTCGTGCAAACCCCGACGCAGTACTGCCACAGCTTTCAGAAACTCAGCCCGGCGCTGCCCTTGCTGTTGCCGGTCGTCAGCGACAGCATTCAGCGTTCGTTGCAGCACTACTTGCCGCCGACGCAGGCCGATTGGCGCTGCTTTGCTCCGTTTGTCAGCACGCCGTTCACCAGCACCGCAGCCAACCACGATGAAATCCAGCAGCGCTGGCAAGATGCAAGGCTGCAATACTTCCGCGACTTTGCCGTGCTGCCGATGCTGCATAACATCGCCGATACCGGCACAGAGCGCTGCATCTGGTTCAGTGATCTGCGCTACGACTGGCC
>CAMLNB010000130.1 GCA_946481205.1 uncultured Kangiella sp.
GTCAGAATGTCGGTGCCTTCGTGAGCAACGATCAGGCTGATCACAGTCTCGCCTTCGCCCAAACGGATACCGCGCACGCCACGGGCCAGGCGGCCCATTTCGCGAACCTTGGTTTCGTTGAAGCGCACGACACGACCGACATCGGAGAACAGCATCACATCGTCTTTGCCCGAGGTGATGTCGACACCGACCAGCTCGTCGTCGTCACGCAGATCGACGGCGATGATGCCGGCACTACGCGGCCGCGAGAAATTGTCCAGCGCAGTGCGCTTGACCACGCCCGACTTGGTCGCCATGAAAATCTGATGCTCGGCATCGAAGGTGCGGACCGGCAACAGCGAGGTAATTTTCTCGTCCGGCTGCAGCGGCAGCAGGTTGACGATCGGCTTGCCACGGGCGCCACGACCGGCTTCCGGCAGGTTGTAAACCTTGAGCCAGTACAGGCGACCGCGGGTCGAGAAGCACAGCAGATAATCGTGGGTCTTGCAGACGATCAGCTTGCGGACGAAATCCTCGTCTTTCAGATCGGTCGCCGACTTGCCGCGGCCACCACGCTTCTGCGCTTCGTAGGTCGACAGCGGCTGGTACTTGACGTAGCCCTCGTTCGACAGCGTCACGACCACTTCTTCATCGGCGATCAGATCTTCGATGTCGATGTCTTCGGCAGTGTTGGAGATTTCCGTGCGACGCTCGTCGCCGTACTCGTCGCGAATCTTGATCAGCTCTTCGCGGATCACTTCCATCAAGCGGGCGTTGCTGCCGAGGATGTGCAGGAACTCGCCGATTTCGGTCAGCAGCTCTTTGTATTCGTCGAGCAGTTTTTCATGCTCGAGACCGGTCAGCTTGTGCAGACGCAGTTCCAGAATGGCCTGGGCCTGGACCGGCGACAGGTGATAGCCACCGTCAACAAAGCCGTATTGCGCTTCCAGATCTTCCGGCCGCGAAGCCTGCGCACCAGCGCGATCCAGCATCGCCATGACGCCACCCGGCTGCCAGGATTTGGCGACCAGACGCTCTTTCGCCTCGGCCGGGGTCGGCGAGGATTTGATCAGCTCGATCACTTCGTCGATGTTGGCAATCGCAACCGCCAGACCTTCGAGGGTGTGGGCTTTTTCGCGCGCTTTGCGCAGTTCATAAACGGTACGGCGGGTCACCACTTCACGGCGGTGGCGAACGAACTCTTCCAGACACTCTTTCAGCGCCAGCGTGCGCGGCTGACCATCAACCAGCGCAACGGTGTTGATGCCGAACGTGGTCTGCATCTGGGTCTGCGCGTAGAGATTGTTGAGCACCACCTCCGGCAGCTCGTTCTTGCGCAGTTCGATGACCATGCGCATGCCGTCCTTGTCGGACTCGTCGCGCAGGCCGGTGATGCCTTCGATTTTCTTCTCGCGTACCAGCTCGGCAATTTTCTCGATCAGCCGCGCCTTGTTCACCTGATACGGCAATTCGGTGACGATGATGCTGGTCTTCTGGCCTTCTTCTTCCAGCTCGTGGCGGGCGCGAATGACGCAGCGACCACGACCGGTTTTGTACGCCTGAACGATGCCGGCACGGCCACAAATGATGCCGGCAGTCGGGAAATCCGGCGCCGGAATGTGTTCCATCAGACCTTCGACATCGATTTCCGGATTGTCCATCAGCGCCAACACGCCGTTGACCACTTCGCGCAGGTTGTGCGGCGGAATATTGGTGGCCATGCCGACCGCAATACCGCTGGAACCGTTGATCAGCAGGTTGGGAACACGGGTTGGCAATACCGATGGTTCCTGCTCACTGCCGTCGTAGTTGTCGACGAAATCGACGGTCTCTTTGTCCAAGTCCGCGAGCAGTTCATGGGCAATCTTGTCCATGCGCACTTCGGTGTAACGCATCGCTGCCGCGTTGTCGCCGTCGATGGAACCGAAGTTGCCTTGACCGTCGACCAGCATGTAGCGCAGCGAGAACGGCTGCGCCATCCGGACAATGGTGTCGTACACCGCGGTGTCGCCGTGCGGGTGGTATTTACCGATGACGTCACCGACCACACGGGCCGATTTTTTGTAGGCTTTGTTGTAGTCGTTGCCGAGCACGTTCATCGCGTACAACACGCGGCGGTGCACCGGCTTCAGGCCATCGCGGACATCGGGCAAGGCCCGGCCAACGATGACGCTCATCGCGTAGTCGAGATAGGACGTGCGCAGCTCGTCTTCGATGCTGACGGCAAGGATCTCTTTGGCGAGTTCGGTCATCTGGAGTTTGCCTTTTTGGATTTGACTTTTTAATTCAAGCAACGCCTTGTAAGGCATTGATTTTATTGGGCTTGTGGCAGCGAAATACCGCCGCCCACAAAGCCGGCAATGGTAGCATGCCGGGGGTGTCCCACTCCACCGGCGAATTGCGGAGAACCGGCATGAAAAACTGGTTGAAAAACATACTTGTTGCCGGCTTTTTGGCCGTTTCCGGGCCACTGGCGGCAGAACCGCAAAACACCGCGGCGCCCAGCCACGCTCACGGCGTCCACGGCATGATTCTGTTTGGCGAGCCGGGCCGCGCCTTTGCCTCGCATCTGCCGCTCTACCGGCACCCGCACGACTGGCAGGTGGTGCTGGAACTGGCACCCGCCGATGAGCCCGGTCAGCAGCAGGTCAACGCGCTGCTTGCTGCCGGTGGTTTGCTGACCCTGGAACCGGAACGATTCGATCTTTGGCGGCTGAAACCGGGCGCCAGTGCGCCGCTGAGCCAATTCCAGGCCACGCTGTACCGTGACCATTTCGAGCGCGGCGGCGAAAAGCTGCAGAGCCTCAACTGGCAGGTCAAACGGGTCTGGTGGTTTGAACCGGTGCGAGTCGACACCGAGACCAGTACTCATCGCTATTTTGTCATCGGTGGTGACAGTGCCGGGCAAACCGGCTGGCTACTGCACAAGGTCGAGCGGCGACCGGATGTCGATCAGATCCTGCGTATCAAAACCAATACGGGCTTCACCGGACTGGTCAGCAGTGAACGACTGCTGACGGGTAGCAGTGCCGATGCCCGCTTTCAGGTCGAACAGGTCCTGTGGCAGGACAGCGACGATCTGCAGTAGCGCGGCAACCGTACTCGTTGATCGAGGCGAACCCTTGCATGACGCCAGATCGCCGAGCCCGGTATACTCGCGACCTTGACCGACTCCCGCCCCAGTGTCTTCATGATCAAAGCCGACATGATCGAAGCCGATTTGCTGCTCAGCGCCCGTTGGCTGCTGCCGGTGGCGCCGCACCGCATCATTGAAGAGGGCGCCGTCGCCATTGCCGCCGGCCGCATCGTCGCGGTCGGCACTCGCAGCGAGCTGCAGCACCGCGTCAACGCCCGCCAGCAGCAACATCTGGCCGATCACGTTTTGCTGCCCGGCCTGGTCAACGCCCACAACCATGCTGCAATGACGCTGCTGCGCGGCTGTGGCGAAGACATGGCGCTGATGGACTGGCTGCACAACCGGATCTGGCCGCTGGAAAAAGCGCTGGTGACGCCGGAGTTTGTTGCCGACGGCGTCGAGCTTGCTTGCGCCGAACAGATCCGCGGCGGCGTCACCGCCTTCACGGACAATTATTTCTACGCCGATCGCGCGGCCGCCGTGATCCAAAAAGCGGGTCTGCGCGGCCTGATGGCCAGCCCAGTTATCGGCTTCCCGATGCCGGGCGCGGCCGACGGCAAAGCCGGCATCCATCGGGTATTGGAGCTGCACGATATCTGCAAGAACCTGCCGCTGGTCAACGCGGGATTCGGTCCACATGCGCCTTACACCGTCGATGATGTGCTGCTGACCCAAGTTGCTACTTACGCCGAAGAGCTCGGGCTCATCGTGCACATGCATGTGCACGAAAGCGCGCAGGAAATTGAAGACTCGCTGAAACAATACGGCATGCGGCCGCTGGAGCGGCTCAATCAACTCGGCCTGCTCGGCCCGCAATTTGTCGCCGTGCATGCGGTGCATTTGAATGATGCCGACATTGCACTGCTGAAAGAAAACGGCGTGCAGACCGTGCACTGCCCGGAATCGAACCTGAAACTCGCCAGCGGCTTTTCGCCGGTGGCAAAGCTGCAGGCCGCTGGCATCAATGTCGGCATTGGTACTGACGGCGCTGCCAGCAACAACGATCTGGATCTGCTTGGCGAATTGCGCACCGCGACCTTGCTCGGCAAAGCCGTCGCCGGCGATCCGCAGGCGATGAATGCCGAACAGATGTTGTACATGGCAACACTCGGCGGCGCCCGTACCATGGGCCTGGAAAATGAAGTCGGTTCGCTGGAAGTTGGCAAATCAGCCGATGTGATCGCCATCGATTTGTCAGGTCTGTTACAGCAGCCGGTGTACAACCCGCTTTACGCCCTGATTTACAACGTGCACCGCGAACAGGTCAGCGATGTCTGGGTTGCCGGTCAAGCGCTGATGCGCAACAAGGAATTGCTGACCATTGATGAAGCGGCGCTGCGTGCGAAAGTGCAGCGCTGGCAGGGCGAGGTGCAGAACACCTTGGCACTGCAAAAATAATTGTGGTGGGAGCGGCTGTAGCCGCGATTCTTGTTCAGACAATCGCGGCTACAGTCGCTCCCACAAAAACTCACTTACAGGACACGCGCCATGACCCACACCAATGTCGACCGCGCCGAAATCGCCAAATTTGAAGCGCTTGCCGCCCGCTGGTGGGATCGGCACAGCGAATTCAAACCGCTGCACGACATCAATCCGCTCCGGCTCGGCTGGATTCTACAAAAGACCGGTGCACTGGCCGGCAAACGCGTCGTCGATGTCGGCTGCGGCGGCGGCATTCTCAGTGAAGCATTGGCCGGCGAAGGTGCACAGGTTACTGGCATTGATATGGGCGAAGCGCCGCTGTCAGTTGCCAAGTTGCATTTGCTGGAAAGCGGCCGCAGTGTCGATTACCGGCAGATGACCGTTGAACAACTGGCTGACGAACAACCAGGCAGCTTCGATGTTGTCACCTGCATGGAAATGATCGAGCATGTGCCGGACCCGGCCTCGGTGATCGCCGCCTGCGCCAAGCTGGTCAAACCGAATGGCCATGTTTTCTTCTCGACGATCAACCGCAATCCCAAAGCCTTCCTGTTTGCCATTGTCGGCGCCGAATATGTGCTGAACTTGCTGCCGAAAGGCACGCACGAATACGCCAAATTCATCCGTCCTTCGGAGCTCGGCACCTGGGCTCGGCACGCCGGCCTACGCGTCGGCGACCTGACTGGCATGCATTACAACCCGCTGACCAAGAATTACTGGCTCGGCCCCGGCGTCGACGTCAATTATCTCGTGCACACGCGGCCCGTTGATTGAGCCCCACAATGACTTCCCCCACAACAAGAAGAAGACCATGAACACGCCCCTTCCCTTGCAATGTGTGCTGTTCGATTTGGACGGCACCTTGCTGGACACGTCGCAGGACATGGCGAAAGCGCTGAACCAGCTGCTGATCGAACGCGGTCGCAAACCGCTGCCTTATGAAGCCATTCGGCCGCAAGTTTCACACGGCGCCAGAGGCCTGCTGAAACTGGGTTTTGATTTGGAACCAACCGATCCGGCATTCACGCCGTTTCGCGATCGCTATCTCGCGCTGTACGAACAGTGCATGATTGAAGAAACCAATCTGTTCGACGGTATCGGCACGGTACTGGACCATTGCGAACAGAATGATCTGCGCTGGGGTGTGGTGACCAACAAGCCCGGTTACCTGACTCGCGCAGTGATGGAGCATTTGCAGCTGTGGCAGCGCGCTGCCTGCGTTGTGGCTGGCGATTGCCTACCACAGCGTAAACCCGATCCAGCGCCGATGTTTCACGCAGCGCAAATGGCCGGTGTCGATGCGCTCGCTTGCTGCTATGTCGGCGATGCCGAGCGCGATATTGAAGCCGGCCGCCGCGCCGGCATGCGCACGGTCTGCGCGCTCTGGGGTTTCATTGATGCCGATGAGCAACCGCAAGCCTGGCAGGCCGATCATTACCTCGAACGTGGCGACCAACTGATCGCCTTGATTGAACAATGGCGCACGCAAACCTCACAACACAATGAATCGGAGTCATCTGCACCATGACGATGACCCTGAGTGAACTGAACCAGGTCCCCGGTGTTGCCGTCTCGGAACTTGCACCGGGCTATCCGGTGCTGCAATTGCAACACGGCGATCTGCAGGCAAGCCTTTCCTTGTACGGTGGCCAGTTACTGAGCTGCACGCAAGGCGGCCGGGCGCTGCTCTGGGCCAATCCGCATTTGCAATTGAAGCCGGGCAAAGCGTTGCGCGCCGGTGTGCCAATCTGCTGGCCTTGGTTTGGCACGCTGGATCCGCAGCTGCCGGCGCACGGTTTTGTTCGTACACAGTTGTGGCAGCTTGCTTCCGTGCAGCACAGCGACGCGGCGTTGACGGTTACGCTGACGACAGGTGACGACGACAAGACACGCGCACTGTGGCCACACCGCTTTGCGCTGCAACTGCAAGTCAGATTGAGCGATGTGCTGTCGGTACAGCTGCTGATGCACAATCAGGATGATCATGCCTACCCGGTTGCCGGCGCGCTGCACAGTTACTTTGCCATCAGCGACATTGGCGACACCGTGTTGACCGGATTCGAAGGTGCCAGCTATTACGATCAGCTGAGCGGCCAGATCGCGGTTCAGCATGGCTCGGTAGACTTTCAACAGGAAACCGATCGCATTTACCACGTCGGGGCCGGTCGTTTGCAGCTCATCAGCCAACAGCAACACGAGCTGCAGCAGCACGGCAATACCGACACCGTCGTCTGGACGCCGTGGACCGGCAAAGCCGCCCGACTCGGCGATATTCAAGGCGATGACTGGCGCCAGTTTGTTTGCGTTGAAACAGCGATTGCCAATGATCACGCCATCATTCTGGCACCGGACGCGCAGTATGCGATGGGCTTTCGCCTGAGCAGCCAAGCAGCGAAACACTGAGATGGATGCCCGTACTTTCTGCCGGCAGGACGTCGCCCCGCCGCATAGTGAACTTGCCACGGCATTGAAGGGCCTCGACGCCGAGACTGAACTGGCGCTGCTTGGCATTTTTACCTTTCATCAGCGGGTTTGTGACATTCCGCATCGCGCCAGCGAGCGACAACTCGCCGAAACCCAGCTGCAATGGTGGCGTGCGCAACTGACTGCCGATGCTCACAGCACTCATCCGAGCTTGCAAGCCTTGGCGGCGCTGCGCGCGCGCGTACCGTCGGTAGATCATTTGCTCAGCGCCTTGCTCGATACCGTCGAAGCGGATATCGATTTTGCAGGGTTCGCCGAGCAGAGCGAGCTCGACAGTTTTCTGCAGCAACGCGGCGAGCTGTTGCTGCAATTGCTCGGTTATGCGCTGCATGTTTCGCTGACCAGCGACGCGGCCAAAGCCATCGGCGGCTTTCTGGAATACAACCAGCTGGTGCAGGATTTTGCCCGCCACGCCAGCGCACATGTGGTGTACTTGCCGTACAAGCAGCTGGCTGAACATGGCCTCAGCGCTGACCAACTCTGTCAGCAAACCGATATCGATTTGCGGCCACTATTCAGTGCGCAAACCGCACATCAGCGCCAAGCGCTGCAGGCTGGTCTGCAAACGCTGAACCGCGATACCGCCAAGCGCTTGGCGCCGGTGCTGGTTTGGCTGGCACTGCGCAGCCGCTGGCTGGCGCTGACCGAGGCTGATGGTTACGCGCTGCAGCGCTATCGTCTGCAGCTCGGTGGTCTGCAACGCTGGCAGACTCGGCTGATCACCAAACTGAAACTGGCAAGCGGTGCGTTTGCCGGCTAACGTCAATCATGCATTTCGTAAAAAGCAGGAACAGACAATGGATCACAAAACCTACCAACCCGCCACCGACGCGCTGAAAGATCGGGTGATTCTGATCACCGGCGCTGGCGACGGCATTGGCAAGACAGTGGCGCTCGGCTGCGCCAAATATGGCGCAACCGTGATCCTGCTCGGACGCCAGCAGAAGAAGCTCGAGGCGGTGTACGACGCGATTGTTGCCGCCGGTGGCGCGCAACCGGCGATCGTGCCGATGAATTTGTTGACCGTGACACCGGATGACACCGTTGGCCTCGCGCAGACGCTGCAACAGGAATTCGGCCGGCTCGATGGCCTGCTGCACAACGCCGCCGTGCTCGGCGAGCGCGCACCGATCGAGCACTATTCGCCGAACGTCTGGCTCGAAGTGATGCAGGTCAACGTCAACTCGGCGTTCCTGCTGACGCAAAGCCTGACGCCCCTGTTGAAAGCCTCCAGCGATGCCTCGATTGTGTTTACCAGCAGCGGCGTTGGCCGCAAAGGTCGGGCGTTCTGGGGCGCCTATTCGGTATCCAAATTCGCCACCGAAGGCATGATGCAGGTGCTGGCCGACGAGCTCGATGAAAACTCCAATATCCGGGTCAACTGCATCAACCCGGGCGGTACCCGAACCAAGATGCGCGCTGCCGCCTTCCCGGCCGAAGACAGCAGCAAGCTGAAAACCCCGGAGGACATCCTGCCGAGCTATCTCTGGCTGCTCGGGCCGGCCAGCCGGGAAGTGCACGGTCAATCCATTGACGCGCAATGACCCCGTTTTGAACGGGCGTTCTATGTCAATTTCCCGCCAAATCAGCATATCCGGCAGCGTTCCTGCTGCCGGATTTCTGTCAAAACCCTGACCAAGCGCAAAGTTTGAGCAGGTCATTGTCAATAAATCATTGATTTAAAAGGCGTCAATTCCTATTCTGCCGGCTGGCACGGTTCTGGCTATCGCTCACTTGCTCATCGCTTATCGCGCTGCAAGCACTGCCCCACCGTTGCCGTTACCCGGAGTTGCCATGATGTCCGCTAACCATCCACGCAAAGCGATTGGCCCGCGCAAAGTGATCGGTCTGCCACCGGCAGCTCACTTTCACCAGTTGCCGCAAACCGCTGGCGACCTGGAAAGCCTTTGCGCCCGGCTGGCCCGCGAGCTGCCGCGCAGCCTGGAGTTGGATGAGGTCTTGGCGCTGTACAGCAGCCAACTGGCAACGCTGCTGGATTTCGACGAGCTGCAATTCAGCATCGCCGAGCAGGTGCTGTTTCAGCATGGCGCCATCGGCCGCCATCAGGTGCAGTACGAGCTAGATGTCAGCCAGCAGCGCCTGGGCGATCTGCGGCTGTCGCGGCACCGGCCGTTTTCGGAAACCGAGCTGACCGCCATCGAAAGCACGTTGTCGCTGCTCGGCTACCCGCTGCGCAATGCCCTGCTCTACCGCGATGCCCTGCGCGCCGCTCGACTGGATGCACTGACTGGCGTCGGCAACCGCGCCGCGCTGGAGCAAACGCTGGCGACGGAGTTGGGCCTGGCCAACCGCCATGGCAACCGGTTCAGCCTGCTGCTGATCGACATCGACCACTTCAAGCGCATCAACGACGGCCACGGCCACGCCGCCGGCGACGAAGCGCTGCGCAGCGTCGCACGCCGGTTGCAGGAGCTGACCCGCAATTCCGACGCCGTTTTCCGGTACGGTGGTGAGGAGTTCGTGATTCTGCTGCGCAATACCGATGTGACGTCGGCCGCAATCCTGGCAGAACGGCTGCGTGCTGCAATCGAGTGTGCTCCAGTTCGCTGCAACGACACCGCCCTCAGTGTGACCATCAGCTCCGGTCTGACGGGTTTTCACGAGGGCGCTTCGGCCGATGCGCTGTTGGAGCAGGCAGACCGCGCGCTGTACCGCGCCAAACAGGAAGGCCGTAACCGCGTTTCTGTCGCTGCTTGAACGATCAGGAGTTGGCCTGCCGGCAACTCCGGGAGGTCACTATGTCGAACCTGCGTAACATGCTGGAAATGGCGCTGAGCGCCGGCCACAACGCGCTCGATCTGCACTGCGAGGACACCGCTGTCCTGCGTGACGAGCTGGTTCGTTATAACGATTTCACTTCGCGCGCCTGCTATGTCTGGGAGCCGGGCCGCGGCCTCAGCCGTATCGATATGCCGCACATCGTCGTGCCCAATACCGGCTCGTTTGAACAAGCCTTGCAGCATCTGGTCAGCCGGCCGCATTTCGCCGTGTACCTGTTTGAAAACCTGCACGACGAATTCAAGAGCACCGCGACCTGGACGCTGCTGCGCCGCCTGGTGGCCGACCGCAGCCCGCAGCGCAAGCTGCTGGTGTTCGGTGG
>CAMLNB010000131.1 GCA_946481205.1 uncultured Kangiella sp.
CAACGCGATGGCCTGCACTTGAATGTGTTTGGCTATCAGCGCTGGACGGCGTTACTCCGAGAGGCGCTGTGCCGGCACGGGGTTGCTGGTAGCTGCGAGCGTGTGAGCCTGCCCTGAGCCGGGGCTGCGCACGCCGTTGAGCAGAAACCGCAGCAGCGGTACACGTAGCACCAGCCATTGATGCAGCAGCAGGGAAATTGTCACCGTCGGCACGAGCACCAGAGCGTATTTTTGCCAATGCGGCAGCGACAGGGGCAACAGTGCCCACGCCAACAACACGGCAATCGGGTGGTGCAGCAGATAGACGCTGTAGGCGCTGTCGGCCAGCCTGCGCAGCCAGGGTCGATCGTGTGGGAACAGCCAATGGAAAAAGCTCAGGCAGAGATGCACACTGGCCAGCACCGCCGCGCCGCTCAGCAGTGCGGCGCAGATTTTGCCGAGCAGATTTTCCTGATGCAGCCAGCCGCTGGCGCTCGCGAAAAGGAAGCCGACTACGATCACGGCGGATGCGCCTGACTTGCTCCACGTCGCCGTGGTCAATTGCCGCAACCAGGTTGACCAATGAAACAAAATCAAACCGAGTCCGAACCAGATGCCATCGCGCAGCCATTCATAGGGCGAGCCCAACCAAAGCACGCCTTGGTAAGCCGCCGGTAACACCTTGGCCACCGCAACGGGAATCACCGTCAGCAACGGCAACAACAACAATCCCCACGCTGGTAAGTGATGGCGCTGCAGCAGTGGTTGCCAGAGCCTGACGGTTGCCGTCGTCAACAGGAAAAACAGAATCAGCGTCCACAGAAACCAAAGATGCATGACCCAGCGGCCGTGCAGCCAGTAATCGGTTTGTTCTGGTGAAAACTTGGGCCAGAGCTCGCTGAGCAGCAACGACAGCGGCACATTGAGCAGCAGCGCCGTGGTCAGTAGTGGTGCGCCGATGCGCAGCAGGCGTTTGCGCAAGAACGTGGTTCGGCTGAGTTTGCTCAGAGTCATCGCGCAGAAGAAGCCGGAAATAGCAAAGAATGCCGGCATCCGGAACAGATGGATGATCTCAACCAGCCAATCAAAGAACGGATGCTGGCTGGGATCGGCAATCAGCCATTGACCATGCGGTGCATAGGCGAGTGCCGCATGCAGCACCACGCCGAGCAGCATCAGCACACTGCGGGCACCATCAAGATAGGCGAGGCGCGCACCAGCGCCGGGTAGCGAATGCGACGACATACAACATCCTTGTCCTGCGAACGATCATTGCACTGGCAGCAACAGCAAAAACGCCGCGTCATGATGGCGCGGCGTTGGCAGTCTATCAGCTTGTGGCGGGCGAATTAACCTTCCAGGCCGGCCAGGCGACGCTGGTAGCGGCGCAGGAACTCAGCGGTGAAGGCTTCGCCTTCCGGCACTTCGGCAGTTTCGTGCACGTATTGGCGCAGCACGATCCGCGCGATGTCCTTGGCCGCTGAGAGCGAGATGTACTGGGTGGCGTTGCAGGCATGGAACGTATGCTCGATGCGGTTTTCCAGCTGCTGCACGATGGTGTCCATCGCGGCCGAGAACTCGGTGCGGGCGCGATGGAATTGCTGCATTTCCGGGCTGACGGCCTTCGTGCCGATCGGCTGTTGGCTGATCAACCGGATGGCCAGGTAGTCATAGAACGCGGGTTTCAGTCGGATACGCTGGAACAGCTGCATCATGTTCAAACGTACCGTATGGCTGCCGCCGGTGAATGACAGATGAAACGCCGTCTCTGCCAGCGCGCGCTGACAGGCATGGGCTTCTTCTTCATTCCTGACGCCAGGGGAACGGGCCAGCAACACGAGTTCTTCGTGTTCCGGCAGGCGTTGGAACAATTCGGCACACAGCTGAGCAGCCTCGGGAATCAGGTGCAAAGCAGCCTCTTCGGCCCGGTGGGCGAGCCAAAGTCGAGTAACCCGGTCCGGCTGTGCCGGGGCGGGGGATTGCGTAAGCGATGCCAAAGTCATGTCCTTGCAGACAGCTACAACAGGCAGCAGACCCTTTATACCAAGTAGTCGACGCACCGGCTGTGATGCTGCTGGCAAAACGTGTTTCCGCTATGACAACGACTGCGGAGAGCATCAACAACATTGCTGATGCCAGTCCATACGGATCTTTGACCCGGAGTGGGCGTCCGGGTTTCCGGTCTGTGCCGGGACCGCAACAATAGCAGGATTGTCACCTGAAAATGTGATGCAGATACCGGAACTTGGCAAGCTTGTATGGTTATTCGGTCCTGTTCGAGCCGGCGTAATGATCGAATTGAACTTGCAAAACAAAACCGCCGCGTTTCCGCGGCGGTTTTTGATACAGAGCGATACATTGCATTACTACAAGGTTACAAAAGTGCGGGCCTACCAACGGCGGTTGCCAACACCTCAGCGCGGGCCGCGCGTGTAATCTTCCCAGTAGTCCGACTCCATGTCGTCGAGCGATTCGCTCCAGTCTTCGGTTTCCTTATTGATGTCGAGCTCGTCTTCGTCCTCGTCATCATCGTCTTCGTCGTCGTCTTTCTCGGCCAGATCTTCGAGCTTCTCATCGTCGAGATCGTCACCGAGCTCGTCTTCGAAATCATCGAGTTCGCCGTCTTCGTCGAGCAGGCCTTCTTCGAAGCCGCCTTCCAAATCGTCATCGTCCTCAAAGCGGGAACGGGGCATGGGGGTCTCCTGTCAGGGAAATCGCCGCGGGAGGGAGGGCGCGCCGCCCACCCGCTGGCCGTTCATGGATACGCGTGGATAAAAGAATTAATAGGATTACTTGGCTTTGTTTTCCAGCTTAGCAAACGAATCTTTCAAGCCGATGGTACGGTTGAACACCAGTTTGCCGGGTTTGCAGTCATGCCGGTCGGCAACAAAATAGCCTTCGCGTTCGAACTGGAACCGGGTTTCTGGCGCGACATTTGCCAGCGAAGGCTCCACGCGGGCTGTGCTGATTACCGTCAGCGAGGCTGGATTCAGGCCGGTGCTGTAGTCGTCGAGCTCCCAAGGCCGCAGCGTCGTGAACAGCGGTTCGTAGAGGCGCACTTCGGCCGGCAGCGAGTGGCTGGCGGAGACCCAATGGATCACGCCTTTGACCTTGCGACCTTCCGGATTCTTGCCGAGCGTGTTGTGGTCGACGCTGGCGCGGATTTCGGTGACGGTGCCGCTCGCATCCTTGATTGCCTGTTCGGCTTTGATGACGTAACTGTTACGCAGCCGCACTTCGCCGCCCAGCAGCAGACGTTTGAAATCTTTGTCGTCGGTTGTTTCGCGGAAGTCGTTCTGATCGATGAACAATTCGCGGGTCATGAACAGTTTGCGCTCACCCATTTCCGGTTTTTGCGGGTGGGCGTGCGCGGTCAGCTCCTGAACTTGCTCGGCTGGCCAGTTTTCGATCACGACTTTGACCGGATTCAGCACGGCCATGGCGCGGCCGGCGTTCTGATCCAGATCGTCACGGACACAGGTTTCGAACTGCTGCAGCTCGACCACGGAATCTTGTTTGGTGACACCAATGCGCTCGCAGAACAACCGCAGCGCTGCCGGTGTGACACCGCGACGACGCAGACCCATGATGGTCGGCATGCGCGGATCGTCCCAGCCACTGACCACTTGCCGTTGCACCAGCTCGTTCAGCTTGCGCTTCGAGGTCAGCATGCCTTCCAGCTGCAGCCGGGCAAATTCGATTTGCTGCGGATGGCAGGGAATGCTGATGTTGTCGAGCACCCAGTCGTACAGCGGTCGGTGATCTTCGAATTCCAGCGTGCAGACCGAATGGGTAATGCCTTCCAGCGCGTCGGAAATGCAGTGGGTGTAGTCGTACATCGGGTAGATGCACCAGTCGTCATTGGTGCGCCAGTGATGGGCACGACGAATGCGGTAGATGACCGGATCGCGCAGATTGATGTTCGGCGAGCTCATGTCGATTTTGGCGCGCAACACCTTGCTGCCATCGGCAAATTCGCCGGCTCGCATGCGGCGGAAAATATCGAGATTCTCGGCCGGTGTGCGTGAACGGTACGGGCTTTCTTTGCCGGCTTCGGTCAAGGAGCCGCGCATCGCGCGCATTTCTTCCGGCGTCGAGTCATCGACGTAAGCCAGACCTTTCTGGATCAGCTCCTCAGCGAATTGATAAAGCTGCTCGAAATAATCCGAGGCGTAACGCTTTTCACCACTCCACTTGAAACCGAGCCACTCAACCGCTTCGGCGATCGAGTTGGCGTACTCGATGCTTTCTTTTTCCGGATTGGTGTCGTCGTAGCGCAGGTTGCAGCTGCCGTTGTAATCACGGGCCAGGCCAAAGTTCAGGCAGATCGATTTGGCATGGCCGATGTGCAGGTAACCGTTCGGCTCCGGTGGAAACCGGGTGACGACGGTGCTGTGTTTGCCGCTGGCCAGATCGCCATCAATGATTTGGCGGATGAAGTTGCTCGGGCGTTTTTCGGCTTCGCTCATGGGGGCGCTCAAAAATTCTACAGGTCGACGCTCACCGGCGGTCCTGGTTTCAGGCCGGCGAGAAAAGTGGCCGCATTGTAGCTGAGCGATTGCCGCTTCGCAGCGCGATTAAAGCGGCTGCGGGAAAAACCGCACCAGCCGAGCTTGCTGGGGGACGTGGGCTCGGCTGGCGCGGTGTGGGGGACGGGCTTACTTCTTGTCGTAGGCGTAGACGATCGGGCCGACTTTGGCGCTCGGGTCTTGCTTCAGCTCGACTTCGCGCTCCAGCAGCAGGCCGCCGACGATTTCGACATTGGCGCCGATTTCGACCAGTGGCTTGTCGTCATCGCAGCTGAACAAGCACCAGTTGCCGTTCGGCTTGCGGACAATCAGCTTGCCTTTGACGACGGTGCCATCGAGCAGCTTGGTGTCGCCGTTGACGGTTTCGATATCGCGTTCGACCGTGGTGCCGGTCAGTTTGATGGTGCCGTTGACGGTATCCAGACCGCCTTCGACGCGGCTGCCACTGTCAAAACTAATGGTGCCGTTGACGGTATCGATGTCGCCACCGATGACGACATTGCGGCCGCCTTTGACCTTGCCGTTGACGCTGTCGGCACCGCCGGCGCGGACATCGTCGGCCAGTTCGATATCGCCGTTGACGGTATCGACATCGCCGATCTTGCTGTTGGCGCCGACTTCGATGTCGCCGTTGACACTGTCGAGATCGCCGGCTTCGGCATCGCGACCCACTTCGATATCGGCATTGACGGTATCGATGTCGCGGGCCTTCTTGCCGTCGCCGACGTCATGCGCTTGGGCGACCGGCAGGGCACACAGGCCAATCAGGGCAGTCAGCAGCAGGGCGGTCGGGGTCATACGCATGATGTTCTCCTTGTTGGTGCCCTTTTCATTGGCGGGCATTGTCACCGTTACCAGTCTCTAAGCAGTAGCTGTGCCAAGGCCGGGATTGTTGGGTAAGACGCTGACAACCAAAGAAAAGGTTTAAAGGGCAAGTGAATAAAGTGGCGAAATCGACCAGCCCGGTGCCGAAAGTCACCAATTGCCGTCCCGGTTTCGGGACGGTCCCGTCTCGGAAATGGCTTGACAATGTGATATCAAAATAATATCAATATGCACAAGCCGGGTCGGAAACCCGCTTCCCTCGGTCGAGGGCCTACAGGAGAGAAACGCCATGACTCAAGAACTCACCCGCTCGTGCCGCTCGGGCTACGGCATGCTGGTGTTGCTGTTTGTGCTGCAGATTGCATCCGTCGCTGCTGTCGTGGTGATGCCGCCCTTTATCAAGGTGCCGGCGGCACTGCTGGCCATTCTGGTTTTCATCGGCTGGTTCGGTTTTTTCATGGTCAACCCGAACGAGGGCAAGGTGCTGCAGTTGTTCGGCTCCTATGTCGGTACCTGCCGCGATCCGGGCCTGCGCTGGGCCAACCCGTTCTACGCCAAGCACGCGATCAGCCTGCGCGTGCGCAACTTCGATGGCAGCAAGCTGAAAGTCAACGATGCCGAAGGCAACCCGATCGAGATCGGCGCCGTCGTGGTCTGGCGCGTGGTCGATACCGCCGAAGCGATGTTCATGGTCGATGACTACGAGAATTTCGTCAGCATCCAGAGCGAGGCGGCGCTGCGCAATCTTGCCACCAGCTATCCCTATGACCAGCACGAAGAGGGCGTGGTGGCGCTGCGCAGCCACTCTGGCGAAATTGCCGATGAGTTGCGCAAGGAAATTCATAACCGCTTGAGCAAAGCCGGTGTTGAAGTAATCGAAGCGCGCATTTCGCACCTGGCGTATGCGCCGGAAATCGCCAGCGCCATGCTGCGTCGCCAGCAGGCAACCGCGGTGATCGCGGCGCGGCAGAAAGTGGTCGAAGGTGCCGTCGGTATGGTTCGGCTGGCGCTTGAGCAATTGAAAGCGCAAGGCGTGGTCGAGCTCGATGATGAACGCAAAGCGGCGATGGTCAGCAATCTGCTGGTGGTGCTGTGTTCGGAACAGAACACCCAACCGGTGGTGAACACGGGCTCGCTGTACAGCTGAAGCGATTCGCCGACGAGGGAATGACCATGCGCTGGGAATACAAAGTCAATGCGTTCGATAGCAAGAGCTTTCTGTCCGGCAAGTTCAAATGGGAGGAGTTCGAGCATCAGCTGAATCAGCTGGGACGAGAAGGCTGGGAGTTGGTCAATACGCTTGATACCAATAGCTATCACGGCAGCAGTGCGTCAGTCGTTGCCTTGTTCAAGCGCGCCGTTTGATGATCGATGTTGGCGAGAGACGGGAGAGGCTCATGATCAAAGCATGGCTTGCCATCGTTGCCGGGGTACTGGTCACGCCGGTGTTTGCGCTGGAATTCCGCAGCCAAGCAGTTGAGCTGAAATTGCCGGATGCCACTTTGCGCGGCACGCTGGAGCAGCCGCTGACGACCGCGCCAGTGCCGGTGGCGTTGATCATCGCCGGCTCCGGCCCGACCGATCGCAATGGCAACAGCAAGCTGATTCCGGGCGCCAACAACAGTCTGCAACTGTTGGCGCAGCAACTGGCGCGTGAGGGCATTGCCACGCTGCGCTATGACAAGCGTGGCGTTGGTGAAAGCGAATGGCCGCAGCCGGATGAAAGCAAGCTGCGGCTCGACAGTTTGGTTAACGATGCCGATGCCTGGTTGGCTGAATTGGAGCGGCGTGGTTTCGCCAAACCGTTCGTGATTGGCCACAGCGAAGGCGCTTTGCTGGCCACGTTGGCGGCGCAGCGTCGGCCACTGGCCGGCGTGGTGCTGTTGGCGGGCGCCGGCAGAGCCGCGGATGTGCTGATCCAGGAACAGTTGCAGAAACAGGCGCCGCAATTGCACGCCGACAGCGCACGCATTCTCGCCGAGCTGAAAGCTGGCCGGCGGGTGGCCGAGGTGCCTGCCAATCTGATGAGCTTGTATCGACCGAGCGTGCAGCCGTATTTGCAGTCGTGGCTGCGTCGCGATCCGGCGCTTGAGCTTGGCAAGCTGAACATTCCGGCACTGACGATTTCCGGCGACGCCGATATCCAAGTTGGCGCGGCCGATGCTGAAGCGCTCGCTGCCGTGCCGGGTGTAAAGGCACTGCGCATCGCCAACATGAATCATGTGCTCAAGCAGGTTGCGCCGGCCGATATGGCCGCTCAACAGCTCAGCTACAGTGACCCCAGCAAACCCTTGGCGCCAGAGCTGGTGCCGGCGCTGGTTCGGTTTATCCGCGGGAGTACGCCGTGAGCAAAAAGGCTTTCGCCCTGCGGGTTGATGCCCAAATCCTCGATGCCATGCAGCGCTGGGCCGACGATGATCTGCGCAGCCTGAATGCCCAGATCGAGTGGGCGCTGCGCGAGGCGCTGCGCCGGTCCGGTCGAGTCAAAGCCGCCGCCATCGATCCGGTACCCTTGTCCGGTCCGGAAGACGGCGAGCCGGGCTGACGCCGCCCCGACAACGCTGCCGTCTCTCGGCGGCAACATGGATGCGGCTCGGATGACGACGGTCGTCAATTGGCCGCCGGCCGTCCGGCCATGCTGTTGTGATGGCGGCCAAGGCCGCAGAATTCCCTCATGAAAGAACGCGGAGAATGAAGGATGCGTATCTGCTTTGCCTTGTTGCTGCTGATCCTGGCGCCACTGGCTCTGGCCAGCGAGAAATCCGATGCCGCGGTGACCAGTGGGTCGCAATGGCTGCGCAAGCTGGATCACGGCGAATACCAGACGGCGTATAGCGGCGCTGGTCAATTGCTGCGCCAGAAAGTCGCATTCGACGCTTGGCAGGCAGCGGTCGAGAAGGCACGCAAGCCGCTCGGCATGGTGCACAAGCGCGAGTTGATTTACGGCGCGCTGGAAAAGCAGCTGCCCGGCATCGGCCCCGGCGAATATGCCCAGCTGCGCTTTCGTACCGATTTCGCCAGCAAGTACGAGGTGGTCGAGCACCTGACCCTGATGCTGGAAGACGACGGCCAGTGGCGGCTGATCGGGTATTCGGTTCAGTGACGCCGGCCCGGCTCGTGTGGCTTCCGGCAAATGGCGTCCCGCTTATGACTTCATGGCGGGTTCATTGAATTGTCGCTTGACGGCCTTTGTCAGGCTCAGGTAGTTTCCATCTCATGAACGCACGCACTCACATCAACAAGGTCTGGCGCTGGTGGTGGCAACACCCTCAGGCGGGCCTGCGTGCGCGTTAATCCCCGGTGTGAAGCCGCGAATTAACGGCAGAAGTTTGCAAAGGCCCGCTTGATGCGGGCCTTTTTGTTTTCCGACTTTTCACTGCAGCTAACGAGAACCACAGCATGAACCTGACAACCCTTTGCCTCAACAACCTGCGCGGCTGGCGCTGGTGGTGGCATGTCCGCACGCGGGCAGGGGGCGTCATGCGCTGAAAAAGCGTCTGTATCCACCTGAAAAGGCCCGCGTACCCCGCGGGCCTTTTTGTTTTTAGCCCGCAGGAAAGCTGGCGAAGCCAAAGAAAGCGTCATTTCACAAACCGAATTGAAACACCAACTATCAAGACAAGGAGTAACACCATGATCGTCGTTCTGAAACCTGAAGCCTCGGAAGCCGATGCCTTCCGTTTGATGCAACAAATCGAAGCGCGTGGTTTGAAGCCGCTGTATATGCCGGGCGTTGAGCGGGTCGTCCTCGGTGCGCTCGGTGATGAGCGCGTGCTGAATGAACTGAACCTCGAAGGTGATCCGCTGGTCGAGTCGGTCAAGCCGATTCTGACGCCGTACAAGCTGGTCAGCCGCGACATGCGCGGTCACGACACCGTGGTCAATATCGGCAATGTCGCCATCGGCGGCGAGCGCCTGGTCGTGGTCGGTGGGCCGTGTGCAGTCGAAAGCGAAGATCAGCTGCGCGAAACCGCCGCGGCGGCCAAAGACGCGGGCGCTCGTGCGCTGCGTGGCGGTGCGTACAAGCCGCGTAGTTCGCCGTACAGCTTTCAGGGCCATGGTGAAGACGGTTTGAATCTGCTGCAGAAAATTTCCGGCGAAACCGGTCTGCCAACCATTTCGGAAGTGATGGACACCGGCGATGTCGGTTTGTTTGTCGAGAAGATCGATGCGCTGCAGATCGGTGCGCGCAATATGCAGAACTTCCGCTTGCTGCGCGCGGTCGGCGAAACCCGCAAACCAGTCGTGCTGAAGCGCGGTTTGTCCGCGACGATTGAAGAGCTGTTGTTGGCTGCCGAATACATTGTCGCCGCCGGCAACCCGAATGTGATTCTGTGCGAGCGAGGTATCCGCACCTTTGAGACGGCGACTCGTAACACCTTGGATCTGAATGCCGTCGCTTATCTCAAACGCAAAACCCATCTGCCGGTGATGGTCGATCCCTCGCACGGCACCGGCATTCGCGAGCTGGTCGCGCCGTTATCGAAAGCGGCGATTGCCTGCGGTGCCGATGGCTTGTTGATTGAAGTGCATCGCAACCCCGCGCAAGCGTTGTCCGATGGCAAACAATCGCTGACGCCGCCGCAATTTGCCCAGCTGATGAAAGAGCTGAAGCTGGTCGCCGAAGCGGTTGGGAGAACGCTGTAATGGCAGCCGTGCTTGCGCCAGCCCGCGCCGATTATCGGGTG
>CAMLNB010000132.1 GCA_946481205.1 uncultured Kangiella sp.
CGGCCACTGTCAGAATCTTGCGCGATTCCACGAACAAGGCAAGCCAGCGGGTAACGCATTGGCACTAATGCACTGACAGTCGCGCAGACCGCTGCTAGCGTCAAGCCTTCCGCGTTCGCGGTCTGAACGGAGTCATGTTTATGCGCAATCACAATGGTGTGATAGCCATAGCGCTGTCGTTGTTATTGACCGCCTGTACCAGTCTGCAGCCCACGGGTTCGCCAGCGTTGCCGGTTTTGCAGCAACAGGTGATCGCAGCTGAACGCGCATTTGCCCAGACTATGGCCGATCGCGATTTGGCTGCGTTTGCCAGTTTCCTCGCCGATGACGCGATCTTTCTCTCCGGCGGCGTGACGCTGCGCGGCAAAGCCGCGGTGCTCGATGGCTGGCGGCCGTATTATCAAAGCGCGCAAGCGCCGTTCAGCTGGCAACCGGAAACCGTCGAAGTGCAGGCGTCCGGCGTGCTGGCGTTGAGCACCGGTCCGGTGCGCGATCCGAACGGCGTTGTCGTCGCGCAGTTCAGCTCGATCTGGCGGCAGGAGGCGCCGGGCGTGTGGCGCATCGTGTTCGACAAAGGCAATCCGGTTTGCCCGCCACCTTCGCCTTGAGCGCTTGAAAAGCGCTTGCGTTATGCTGGCAGCCTCTTGCCCTCACAACGCACAGGATGCGGTTCTGGCATGTCATTTAGCGCTGAAACATTTCGTTTTCTCGGCCAACTGGCGCGACACAACAATCGTGACTGGTTTGAAGCGAACAAACCACAGTATGAACAATACGTGCGCGAGCCGGCGCTCGGCTTTATCGCGGCGATGCAGGCGCCCATGGCCGAGCTGTCGGCGCAGTTTGAAGTCAGCGCAAAGAAGCTCGGCGGTTCACTGATGCGGGTGTATCGCGATACCCGCTTCAGTCATGACAAGACGCCGTACAAAACCAATGTCGGCATTCAATTCCGCCATGTCACCGGCAAGGACGTGCATGCGCCGGGGTTTTATCTGCATCTGAGCCCGGACGAGTGTTTTCTGGCGGCGGGGCTGTGGCACCCGGAAAGCGCGGCATTGAAGCAGATCCGCCATTACATTCGAGACAATCCGAATGCCTGGCAGCGTGCGATCGGCGAACGCAGCTTCAAAAAGTATTTCACGCTGCAAGGCGACAGCCTGCAACGGATGCCGCGCGGTTTCGACGAAAACCACGTTCATGCCACCGATCTGAAGCGCAAGGATTTTATTGCTGTGCATGCGTTCAGCCGTGAAGACACGCTGAAAGCCAACTTCGCCAGTTTCTGCATGACCCGTTTTCGCGCGGCTGGCGAGTTCATGCACACGCTGTGCGATGCCGTCGACGTTGCCTGGGACTAGCAAGTGCCGAGCAAACGCCAAAAAATATAGCCAGCCCGATCACCCCACCGCGAACGGCGGTACAACGCGTCATCGAACCGGCTATGCAACGCCGTAAGGCAAAAGTTGCCTGCGGGCGGGACATCCCGACAGGCAACGTGGAGGGAAGTGATCGCGCTGCTACACATGCAGCAGCGCGATAGCCCGTTAGAACGGCCCGTTTACCGCATCCGGCGTTTGCCAGAATGCCGACCAGACGCCGTTGCCATAGACATGGAACAGCGCATCATCATGCTGGCGGCTGCGATTGCCGTGGCTGACCGGCGGGTACAGGCGATCGACCCGGCTGCGATCGACCACCATGCGCCCCATATTGTGCAGGCTGGCGTCGCCATCCAGATCGTTGACTTCAAATAGCTGCACGCCGGACTCGGTCCATTGATAGTAAGGACCATATGACGTCGGCATATCGTCGATCTGTATCGGCAAGGTGAAGCGCACGGTGGTGTCATCAAGCTGACGGAAACTCAGCGAGCGGCTGTCAAAATTGGCTTCGCTGTAGCTGCTGAATTCACCGAGCACGGCACTACCGACCGACACCGGTGCCGCCATGTTCCGGACATCAAACAATTCCACTTTGACCCGGGTGACAAAATTCAGGTCGGCACGAATGGCACCAACTGCCAGCAGATGGGTTTGGCCCAATGGATGCAGATACGATGAGAACCCCGGCACTTCCAGTTGGCCCGCGATGAACGGATCCGCAGGATTGCTCAGATCGAGCACATAGAGCGGATCGATGCGCTCGAAGCTGACCACGTAGGCGCGCTCACCCGCAAAACGTACGGCAAAAATATCCTCGCCTGGTTTGCCAATCGGTTCTGGTCGCGCGGCGTTCGGCAGCGTTGCCAGCGACTGCAGATTGCCTTCGCCATCGTCGCTCAGAATTTGCAGCTGATGGCGCAGGCTGTTGTCGCTTTGACGCTGACTGGTCACCAGCCGCAAGTGGCCATCTTTCTCGCTCATCCGGTAACCCGGATCGGTCCAGCCGAGCGTGCCATCGACGCTGCCGCTGGCGCGGTACTCGACGCCGTTCGAGCCGAGGCTGAACTTGTGCAGCACGGTCTGTTCGCCGGCGTGAAAAGCGGAACCACCGAGGTAAAGATTTTCCGTGGAAGCGTACAAGCCGTGCACTGGCGTGTTCAGGCACAGGGCATCGCTGACTTGGCGATTATTCAGATCAATCACGGTGATCGTGACGATGTTGGCGTAGCCGTCGTCCGGCGACAATGTCGCCGGCGTCAGACAATCGCGCGCCTGCACCAGGGGCTGGCGGTTGCCGTCGTTGATCCGATACTGCGGCAACAAGGTTTGCAGACTGGCATTGCGGATCAAGCGTTCATTGGCCAGCTTTTGCTCTTCACTGCTGGCGGCAAGATTCAAGCCAGGAATCTGCGGGAAGGAATGGGTGATCAGAAAGAGCTGATTGCCGATGCGACGGCTCTCCAGCAGCAGGCCATCCAGGGTCAGCGACCAGACGCTGGCAGCGCCACTGGGATCGGTCACGTCAAACAGCTCGACCCGGGTTTCGCCGTTGGCAATCGTGCTGCCACCCACCACCATGATGTGCACCGGCCCGTACATCAAAGTACTGCCAATTGCGACCAGCTCGCGGCTTTGCTGATTCGGATTCTGATGCAGGTAGAGGCCGGCGATCGTGGTGTTCTCGGCACCGAAATTCACTGCCGCCAGTTCGCGCGCGCTGGCCTGGGCAGGGTCGGTCGCGAGAATGCGGATGCGTCGGCTGGCATCGACATTCGGGTATTCGTAGGTGCCGGCGACAAACAGATGCTGACCGTCGTACTGCACCCGATCAGCCTCATCCACGCCAGGCTCGTGCAGATTGACGTTGGAATAGTCGGCAGTATCAATATCGGCCAGACTCAGTGCCTGGACGCCGTGCTGATTGGCCAGCTGCAGCCGAACGCCGTTCTTCAGCAGATTCACCAGCACCGTGCTGTCACCGGCGCTGACCAGCTGGCCGTTGCTGACCGCTGCCAGTTTCAGCCGCGAGTAATCGGTATTCAGTGTTTCGCTGCTATCGTTGTGACAACCGGTCACCACACCAAGGGTGACGGCCAAAGCCAATGCCCGTGTCATCGCTGCGCTCCTGTCTGCTGCTGGTCAGATGGCGGTTGAAACCGACTGCCTCCGGGTTCTGGCGGCAGCTTAAGCAGCAAGGGTCAGCGCTGGCTGTTGGCGTTTTGCGTGAATTTGTGAAATTGCGTAATGCGAACCGACCACCGTTACCCCGTGATAACGCCCACTGATGCCGTTGTGTCGCGGCCGGGCGGCGGCATTACACTTTTTCACAGATTTTGACGAGAACGACGAGGAAGCGGGCAATGCATTCTGGGATCATGGTCAACACTCTGTCTGCGGGCCCGGGCTCGCTGTGAACCGCGCCATGAACCACCTCGTGAGTCATCTCATAAAAAGCCTCGTTCTGCTGCTCTGGCTCGGTACCGCCGCGGCCAGTCCGTCGGCGCGCGCGGACGCTGCCGAGGATTGTGATGGCAGCGATTGCGTTACCGTTGGCGACTGGGAGTTCGGTCTGTCAATTGGCTATGGCGAGCGCAGCAATCCACTGCATGATGGTGAGCGGATTCCGCTGTGGTTGATTCCGCGTGTGCGCTATTACGGTGAGCGCTTCTTTCTGGAGAATCTCGAACTCGGCTACACGTTGCTGGACCGGCCGGCGCTGATGGTCAACGTCATCGCAACGCCAGGTTATGACCGGATGTACTTCGCGCGCTGGGATCCCAACAATATCTTCATCGATCTGCAAGGCAACGCCGTGACGCCGGGTGCTGGTGTCGCTCGCATCGATCTGGCCGGCCTGGACAAACGGCGGCTGGCGTATCTGGCCGGAGTGGAATTCAGTGGCGGTACCGATCACCTCGAGTGGCAGCTACAGCTGCTCAATGACGTCAGCGGCGTGCATGACGGCAGCGAGTTACGCGTTGCCAGCAGCCTGATGGGTGGCGAAGGCGATTGGCGCGTCGGCGCCGGTCTGGGCCTGACCTGGAAAAGCGCCGCGCTGGTCGACTACTACTACGGCATACGCCCGCACGAAGTCACCGATGGTCGCAGCGAGTATGATGGCCGCGCCAGCTGGAATCCGTTCGTCAAGTTCTCGCTGAGCAAACGCATTAATGACGCCTGGCAATGGCGCCTGCACTGGCATTACGAATGGCTTGGCAACGGCATCACCGACAGTCCGATTGTCGAGCAGGGCCATGTCTCGACGCTGTTCTTCGGAGGCGACTATCATTTCTAACCGATTGGCTCGCACGGTGGCCTTGCTCGGCACGGCGACGCTGACCGTGACCGCGGCGCTCGCGCATGATGGCGCCGATGTGCCCGCTGCGGCGTCATTGCAATTGCAGCCGGCGCTGTGTGCGCTGGCTCGCGAGGAACGGTTGTGCCGCAAGGATGTGCAGATAGCCTGGCAGCTGCCGGAGCAGGCGTCGCCCTGCCTGCATCGCAGCGATCTGAGCGAGGCCCTGCACTGCTGGCAGCAACAAAGCGACGGCAGCATTGCGGTGCAGGTCGAGAGCGCCAGCGATCTGGTGTTCATGCTGAAAGCCGGTGAACACACGTTGGCTGAAGCGGTATTCCGGGTTTTGTGGGAAGAACAGCAGCGACGCAAGCGGCGCAAACCATGGCAATTTTTCTAGGCCGCTACGGCAAGGTGTTGGATACGCTGACCAGCGTCCAGCACCGACAGCCAGAAAGGATTCTGTGATGACGCATCGCATTCTGCTGGTTGAAGACGATCAGCGCCTGGCCGAGCTGGTCGCGGATTATTTGCAGCAGAACGGTTTTCAAGTCACGGTTGAAGCCGATGGTGGGCAGGTCGAAGCGCGTTTGCGCAGCGAGTCGGTGGATCTGCTGATTCTGGATCTGATGCTGCCGAATCGCGACGGTCTGTCGATCTGCAAAGCGGTGCGCGGTTTTTTTTCCGCGCCGATCCTGATGGTGACGGCCAAAGACAGCGATATCGATCAGGTGCTCGGGCTGGAATTCGGCGCCGATGACTATGTGATCAAACCGGTCGAGCCGCGCGTGCTGCTGGCGCGTATTCAGGCCTTGTTGCGTCGCTACCAACCGCGCGTCGAACCGGAACTGTCCACGCTCAGCTTCGGCCAGCTGCAGCTGGAGAATCGCAGCCGCCATGTCACACTGGCCAAGCAACTGGTCGATCTGAGCAGCCATGAATTCGATTTGCTCTGGCTGCTCGCCAGTCACGCCGGCAGCATTCAGAGCCGTGACAGCCTGTTCCAAGCGCTGCACGGCCGGCCTTACGACGGTCTCGATCGCTCCATTGATGTTCGCGTCTCGCATCTGCGCAAAAAACTCGGCGACAGCGCCGAAGCGCCGTTCCGGATCAAAACCATTTGGGGTCGCGGTTATCTGTTCGTGCCCGACGCTTGGGACTGAGCCGCTTTGACCAAAACTTTCCTGCGGCTGTATCTGTTGCTGGTGCTGGCGATTATCGGCACCGGCTACGGTTTGGATCGGCTGTGGCAGGCTTATCTCGCCGAGCAATGGCAGGATCAAACCGAACCGGAATCGATGCTGGCGCTGGCTAGCGGCTATTTGCAGGCGCAGCCGGTCGCCAGCTGGCCGCAACATATCCAGCGCCTCAACAAACAATTTTCCGGTCGGCTGAGTCTGGTACCGGCCAGTAGTTTTGCTGCATCGGCCGAACTCGCTGCACGACTACAACAAGGCGAAACGGTAGCGCTGGCCGACGAAAACGAAGCACGCATGTCCGTGCGCCAACTCAGCGATCCCGGTTGGTTGTTGATGGACACAATGCCAACCGGTGGCAGCCAACGGCGCGCCGAAGTGCTGCTGCTGATCGCGTTTTATTTGTTTATCGGCATCGTGGTTCTGCTCTGGGTTTGGCCGTTGAGCCGGGCGCTGCGTCAGCTCGAAATCGCCGCGCAAGCCTTCGGTATGGGTGATTGGTCGGCACAGGCGACCGTCAAGGCGGGCTCGCCGGTGGCGCCACTGGCCAATGCGTTCAATCAGATGGCAAATCGGATCAGCCATTTGATTCGCTCAAACAAAGAGCTGAGTCATGCCATTTCCCATGAGCTGCGAACGCCGCTGGCGCGGATGAAGTTTGCCTTGACCATGGCGGCCGAACACCCGGACCCGAAAACACTGCAAAAGCATCTGGCCAGTCTCGGCCAGGATGTCGCCGAAATGGATGCTCTGGTCAACGAGTTGCTGCAATACGCCAGCTTTGATCGGCAAGAACGTCAGCTCAACCGCCAGCACGGAGATGTCCGCGCACTGGTCAATGAGAAGCTGACCCAGTTGGCGCGCAGCGATGCCCGCGCGTTGCAGCTGGCATTTGACTGCGCCGTGCCCGATGGCTATGGCAATTGCGATTTTCATCTGCTGGAACGCGCGCTGCAAAACCTGCTGCAGAATGCCCGTCGCTACGCCCGCCAGCGCATTGATGTCGGCTTTGCCGTGCAGAACGGCCAGTATTGCTTGACTGTTGATGATGACGGCCCTGGCGTGCCAGCAGACGCGCGCGAGAAAATATTCGATGCCTTTGTCCGGCTCGATGATCGCAATCAGCATGGCGCTGGTTTTGGTCTTGGATTAGCGATAGTGCAGCGCATTGCTGAATGGCATGGCGGCCGAGTCAGCGTCACTGATTCACCGCTCGGCGGTGCCCGCTTTGTTTTGCAGTGGCCGCTGACTTGAGTGCGATTCTGTAGAAAGACTTGGTAGAAAAATCTGGAAACCAAACTGCCGGCAAACGCCGGCAGTTTGGTTTTGCTTGCACAACCGCAGTTGAACTTACCAACCGAGATCGGTCATCAGTGCCTTGCTCAGATCGGCCGGCGCATTGACCGAGTGCTGCAGATCAGCATTGATGCTCGGCTCCATCAGCTGATTCGGCGTCGCGATGGTGTCCCAGTGCGAGACCGACGAACCGCTCTGGAACGGGTTCGGCGTGAACATCAGCACCCGGCCACTCGAATCGGCACCGGCCAGCTGGTTGCCGTTGACACCAAGATTGACGATCAGCGACGAGCTGGTGCGCGAGCGATTTTTCAGCGCAGTGCGCAGCAGCGTGGCATCGGCCAACGTGATCCGGATCGACGGAATCGTGATGGTCGGATCGACACCACCCAAACCCGCTGGCGGAGTGCCAGCGACGTTGTCAGCGATGATCACGGCGCGCGCACCGGCATTCTGGGCGTTCTTCACTTTGACCGCGAAACCGCAAACGCCGCGATCAATCAGCGCGATGTTGTTGTTCACGGCCAGCGCATTGGCGCCGGTCAGCGGGTCGCAACCATTGGTCGAGATCGGCATCACCGCACCCGAGACACCGGGTGCCGCCAACGGGGGACCAAAGCTGGCCGGGCCGGCGAGATAATCGCCCGCCAGACTGACCGGACCGGTCACCGACAGACGCGGCGTACCGAGCGCCAACACCGACGGTGCCAGTGCGCTGACGTTGTTGCCGTTCCAGACCACTTTGCGACCGTTCAGCGCTGACGCGGCACGTTCGGCATTGGTCATTTGCACCCAATGCTTTTGCTGCGTCAGGTCATACAGGAAGTGATCCCACATCGACGGAAAGCCCGCGAGCGGCGCACCGGTCGAACCATTGGTGACGTTGCTGAAACCGAGGCCATGACCAAACTCGTGCAACAACACCGAGACCAGATCGATAGCGGTGCCGTGGTTGTTGTCGAGACCGAGGTAGAACGGCGAACCCGCCAGGCAATCCGGCTCACCGAGCCGCGAGTTGAAACGGGCGCGAATGTCATCACCGGCTGGTGCCAGATCGACACCGCTGCGCTTGTTGGCCAGCGCAACGTGATACCAGGTGGCGGCCAGCGGCGCATTGGTGAAATCGCGGAACACGCTGATCGGGCCGGCGCTGCCGAGCACGGCGGTGGTCGGGGTGCAGCTCAGCGGTTCAACGCTCGCTTGCACATTGATCACCACACTGCTGTCCAGTGTGGCGCCCCAGATATTGGCCGCGTATTGAAACGCGTTCAGGCGTTGCTGGCCGAGCGTCGTGCCGGGGTTGCCACCGACCGGTGCGGCCGGCGTTGGATCATTGAAACCCACACCCGGTGCGTTGACGTTGACGATGGTGATGGTGGCCGCGGCCTGTGCCAGCATCGGCAGGCACAGCGCGACACCGAGCATCAGCTTAGTGAGTTTCATAAGCGCTCTCCCGGTTCAGTTGGACGCTGTGCGCGGCGTGCAATGCAGCGTCTTCGCCTTCGGCACACACTTGTTTCAGTTTGCCGTCGGCGGTGCGGGTCACCACGACATAGCTGTGCGCACTTTCCGGCACTTCGATACCGACCGCGCCGCTGCTGTGTTGCAGCGTGCGCAGCGGTGCTGCGTTCAGCGTGCTGAGCCGAGCGTTGCCGCTGCGTTGGATGGCATTGTCGAGCGCTTTGGCTTCTTCGGCGGTTGGTGCGCGCAATTCCCCGGTAACCGGATCTTTGGCGACCCGCATCCCGGCACTGAGCGATTCAGCCGCTGCATTGTTCGCAACCGGATCAGCGCTGTAAACATGGCTCGCCAGCAAGGCGAGCGTCACCGCCGCAAGCGGGCGGAGCATGAGTTTTCTGTTCATTGAGACACTCCGTATCAGCAATCAAGCACGCGCGCGGCGCAGCCGCAGCAAACCCAACAGACCCAGGCTCAACACCGCGAGGCTGGCCGGCTCCGGCACGCCGACGACCAGGGAATCGATGCCGATGTAATCGCCGTTGATATTGGTGTCATCGACGACATAGCGCAGTGCGATGCGGCCGCTCTGACCGTAACCGGCGCCATCGAAGCTGACCCGGATCTGCACCCAGTCGGTCGGATAATCCGGACCGGCAAGCAGCCACTCGACCACGGCCATATTGCTGAAATCGCCGACATCGTTCGGACCGGTACCGACATCGGTGCTGTCCGCCATCGCGAAGCGCACTTCCAACGAGTCGTAGAAATCGGAGGCATTGCGACGGGTGTAGAAGGTCAGATAGCTGGCTTCGTTCAGCGACAGGAACGGCGTGATCAACCAATTGCTGATCTGGCCGCCGGCACCGGCGTTGAGAAAATTGGCGCCGATGTAACTGTCGGCTGCGCCTTCGTAAGCGCCGAAGATATCGGCATTGCCCTGGAACCAACCGGTTTCACCGCCTGAGGTGCTGTTGTTCACCAAGGCCCAACCGGCACCACCGAGGCTGCTGATGTCATCAAAATCTTCCGTGAGGATCGTGCCGGCCTGCACGGCACTGGTCGCCGCCAGCCCCGATGCGGCCAACAGCAATGCGGATAAACACCAAGTTCTCATCCTGACTCTCCTACAGGTTTTGCCGGGGTAGTCTGTTTTGTGATGTGAAGGTTTCGCTGGCGTGAGTGGTGCGCTGAGCAGAAACGGTTGCGCCCCCGACATTGCGCGTCCGGGTCGGATCGCCCGCAGGAACCGTGCCGGAAAATTAAGCGGCTGAGTTCATTGGCGTTTTTACAAACCCCCGTACCGTGTGTGTGAAATTTCCTGACAG
>CAMLNB010000133.1 GCA_946481205.1 uncultured Kangiella sp.
CGGACGCCTGATAACAACAAAGTCAGCCGCTTGTCAGGGCCGGTAGAAGTCAAAGAGTCGTTCCTGCGCGCCAAACCAACGGCACGCGTAGTCAGTCGCGGCGGTTTTGGTCGCGCTGCCGCAGCGCGGGCTGGGGGCTGAGACATGCGCCGTGTGCGCTGCAAGGAGCGACCCAACTGGAAGGCATTCGCCGAGCAGCACGGCTTTGGCTTTCACACCATGTATGGCGCACCGTATTGGGATGAAACCGCCTATTACCAGTTCTCGCTGGCGCAGATCGAGAACGATTTGGAAGCGCCGACCGAAGAACTGCACGCGATGGCGATGGCGCTGGTGGATGACGCCATTCGCGATGAGCGTTTGCTGACTCAGCTGGCAATTCCGGCTGAACACTGGCCGCTGTTGCGCGACAGCTGGCAGCGTCGCGATCCGGCGATGTATGCCCGCATGGATTTGGCCTACGACGGCAACGGCCCAGCCAAGCTCTACGAGCTCAACTACGATACGCCGACGTCGTTGTACGAAAGCGCGTTCTTTCAATGGGTCTGGTTGGAACAAATGCAGGCTGCCGGCGAGTTGCCAACGACAGCCGATCAGTTCAATTCGATTCAGGACAAGCTGGAGAGCTTCTTCGCCAATACCGCGTTGTGCCTGCCGGTGCATTTCGCTGCACTCGGTGATAACGAGGAAGACTGCGGCACTGTGGCTTATCTGCGCGATATCGCGACGCAGGTGCGCTGCCCGAATCGATTCGTACCGATCGAGCAGATTGGTGTCGATAGCGATGGCCAGTTTGTCGATGAAGAAGGCGAACCCATTGCCACATTGTTCAAACTGTACCCATGGGAAGATTTGCTGCAGGAGCCCTACGCCGAGCATTTGCAGCAGTCGGCAACACGGTTCATCGAACCACCATGGAAACTGATTCTGAGCAACAAAGCTGCGCTGGCGTTGCTCTGGCAGCGCCATCCGGGGCATCCCAATCTGTTGCCAACCTATTTCGATGACAGCACAACACCGCTGCCGGCAGGGTGGGTACGCAAACCGTTCTTTTCTCGTGAAGGCGCCAATGTGCACGCGCACATGCCGAGCGGCGAGCAGCTGAAGATCGCCGGCCCTTACGAACGTTACCCAACGGTCCGGCAAGCATGGCATGCAGCACCCTGTTTCGATGGCAACTATACCGTGCTCGGTAGTTGGCTGGTGGCGGATCAGGCGTGTGGCATCGGTATTCGGGAAGATGCCTCATTGGTCACCCAAGATTTGTCTCGGTTCTTGCCGCATATCA
Organism: uncultured Kangiella sp.; assembly: GCA_946481205.1. The sequence goes on from CAMLNB010000133.1 coordinate 1,289, forward strand.
TCCTGGATTAAGCCAGATAGCGTTGAGCTGCAAGTTTGTTCGGCCAATTTATTCAATCACTTAGCAAATTCTTTTTAATCAAATTCAAGCTGGTGATCGTTGGAATCAAGCCGACAAGAACGCGCTTGACGAAACTGGCGCGCTGATCTTCAATAGGTCTGTCGTGCGCCGTCAGTGGTCAGGGATGCGATAGATTTGCCGGCGCGCCGCCACATCCCTTGTGCAATTCCTTCTCCGTTTGTTCGTTATCGCGCGGTGACGCGATGGCGCGGGGTTTTCTGTCGCTGTGTTTTCTTGACTTGAGTGTGTTTTGCACTTGAGCGGTGGACTATTGCCTGCGTTTAGTGCGCGATAGTGTTCCACCGAGTGCAGCGACTGTTGCTGAAGCTGAGGCGCATAACCCACCGGTTCTGCGCCAAACCAGACAAGGACGCAGCAGGGATGCTGGATGTAACGCTCAAGTTTCTGGTTCAAGAACTGAACGGCTATCTGCTGGCACGTACTGGCAGTGACTTCGGTGCCGTGGAGTTGTGCCAAGCCGTCGACGATACCGGTAAATGGGCCGTCAAAGAGGATGTGCTTGGGCTGTCACTGATCAATATCGAAGAAGAGCGGGTGTTGCGTGCCCAGCTACCGGAAACGACTTATCTGAACGGCCAGCATGTGTTGCTGCAACCACCATTGCGACTCAATCTGCATCTGCTGTTCTGCGCCCGATTCAAGCAGTATGACCAAGCGCTGCGCCAACTCTCTCATCTGCTGACTTACTTTCAGGGCCATTTGCAGTTCACGCCAGAGCAGTATCCGGGCTTGGACCCGCGCATCGAAAAGCTGGTGCTGGAACTGCAATCCCCGAGTTACGAACACCTGAATCAGATCTGGGCCTTTCTCGGCGGTAAACAGTTGCCCTCAGTGCTGTACCGCATGCGCATGATCATTCTGCAGGATGCGGAGACAGCGGCGGTGCAACCGCCATTGACCGAAATTCACACGGAGTTTCGGCAGCCATGACCACGCGCTTCGGCAGCTTGCTGCGTTTCCAAACCAGTCACGAATACTACAACGGCAGTTGTCCGGATTTTTCCCTGCTGCTGCCGGAAAGCAGTCAGCGACTGCTGCGCCGTGGCCGGATGTTGCTCAAGCAGCTGAATCAGCAATGGCATCTGCTTTATGAGCAGGACGCAGACGGTGAGCCGCTGGCAGGTATGGTCGGTGAGCGAATCCGATTTGGCCTGCAGCTGCTGAATCCCTACTTCGGCAATTTCACCGCGGACTCGTTGGCGGAAGCGGGCATCGTGCCGGTTTATCGTAACAGTGGCGATCCGGACACTTTGGCGGCACCGGTTCGGATGCCGCTATGCGCTGGCATATACAGCCATCGGATCAGTCAGGTTGGTCGGCCTGCCACCCTGCGATTGCTGCAGGCCGATGGCAGTGTGCTGCACAGCGTGACCATCAGCCTTGAGCATAATCGCGAGCAGTATGCCTTTGACTTGCGCGAGCTGACGCCCGGCGACTACCAGATTGAAGAAGTGTTTCCAGGTAACGTCCAGGTTCTGCACCCAATCTATCTCGAACCAGAGCTGGCCCAGCAACCGATTGCGGCACTGGTTGAGCTGGAGTTGGCCGAAGGCTTTTACGACGCTGCCGTCGATTTCACACTGAACTTCCAAGCCCGGCAGCAGCCGCTGCGGTTTTATCTGGTGGTGCGCAATTACAGCGAAGCTGAGTTTGCCCAGCTCAGCGTCAGCGATCATGGCTTTGCCGAAGAAGCCCGACCGGAAATTCTGTTTCAGCGCATCGCGGCGAACAACTTCGGCAATGACGAGATTCCGCCTGAGCTGCTGGCGCGCGATGGTGAACGGGTGGTGTTGTTCCGTTCGCAAGCGCCGCTGCTGCGCCGCTCGTCGCCGCGACGTCGGCTACAGTTGCGCCGCAATGGTGACATCTTGGTCGAGCACTTGCCGCAACCCGGCGCTGACAGCATCAAGGCAGAGCAGATTGTGTTGGTAGGCAAACCCTGAGCTGCTGTGCAGTGCATGTTGCACAGGCAAGCTAGGCTCAGGGAGCAGTAGAGAAAACGTACGAGCAGTTTGAACAAAGCAAGTTTTGCAAACCTGTGTTGGCAAACCGAAGGAGCCGAGCAATGGCCACCTACAAAACACCGAACGTCTATGTTGAAGAGATCCCGGTTTTCCCGCCGTCGGTGGCGGAGGTGGGGACGGCCATTCCGGCTTTTGTCGGCTATACCCAAAAAGCCAGCCGGAACACGGCTGACGATCTGCATCTGAAACCAACCAAGATCTACTCCTTGAAGGAGTATGAGGCGCTGTTTGGTTTGCCGGATGAGGATGACCTGGCCATCAGCGTCACCGACCTCGGCAGTGGAGCCTACAGCGTCAACACGGTTACGCTGCCAACGCCGGCGTACTTGCTTTACTACAGCATCAAGCTGTACTTCGACAACGGTGGCAGTCAATGCTATGTCGTGTCGGTTGGCTATTACCAAGCTGCTGCGGTGATCGATCTGACCGGTGACGGCACCACCGCGCCGGCGACCGGTTTCGGTTTGCAGGACGGACTCGATGCTGTTGCCTTGGAAGATGAGCCGACCTTGCTGGTGATTCCCGAGGCGGTCAAGCTCAGCACGGCCGACTATCAAACGCTGGTGCAGGCCATGCTCGGTCAATGCGACAAGCTGCGCGACCGCTTCTGCATATTCGACATCCGCGATGGCGGTATTGCGCTCGACAACGCCGGCCTGCTGGCCAATCGCGGTTATTTCGGCAACAACTATCTGAAGTACGGCGCCGCCTACTATCCATTCGTCAAATCAACGCTGAATTACTACATCAATGTCGGCGAAACCAATGTCGATGTCAGCGTCGGTGCCAATCCGGCCGCTGAGTTGCAATCATTCAAGACCACCAATACCGCGCTGTACAACTTTGTCAAAACTGCACTGAAAGAGCATTTCATCATGCTGCCGCCAAGCGGTGCTGTCGCTGGCGTTTATGCCGCAACCGATGCCAACCGCGGTGTCTGGAAAGCGCCGGCCAATGTCAGCTTGGTCGATGTTATCGAGCCGGTGATCCGGCTCGATAACCTCAAGCAGGACGATCTGAACGTCGATGCCACCACCGGCAAATCCATCAATGCCATACGCGCGTTTGCTGGCAAAGGCACGCTGGTCTGGGGCGCCCGCACGCTGGCTGGCAATGACAATGAGTGGCGTTATGTCTCGGTGCGGCGCTTCTTCAATATGGTCGAAGAGTCGGTCAAGAAGTCGACTTACTGGGCAGTGTTCGAGGGCAACGATTCCAATACCTGGGTCAAGGTCCGCGGCATGATCGAGAACTACTTGATCGATAAATGGCGCGAGGGCGCGCTGGCCGGGGCAACGCCGAAAGATGCCTTCTTCGTCAAGTGTGGGCTTGGCGTGACGATGAACGCGCAAGACATTCTGGAAGGGCGGATGAATGTCGAGATTGGCATGGCGGTGGTGCGTCCGGCTGAGTTCATCATCCTGAAGTTCTCGCACAAGTTGCAGACTTCATAGCCGCTGCTGCCGGATTCGCTGACGGAAATTCATCTCACTGATTCAGGAGGTTTCGCATCATGCCTACTCCCTATCCATTACCGACATTCCATTTCACAGTCGAGTGGGGTGGCAAGCGGGTTGGCTTCTCGGAAGTCACCGGGCTGACCCAGGAAAACCAGGCGATTGAATATCGCGATGGCTCTTTTCCCGAGTATTCGTCAATCAAGATGCCTGGCCTGCGCAAGTTCAGCAACGTCACGCTGAAGCGCGGCATCATCAAAGGCGACAACGATTTCTTCAAATGGCTCAGCACAGTCAAGCTCAATACTGTCGAGCGACGCAATCTGGTGATCAGCTTGCTCAATGAAGAACATCAGCCGGTGATGGTCTGGAAAGTGATGAACGCGTTCCCGGTCAAGGTCGAAGGGCCAGCGCTGAAGGCATCCGCCAATGAGGTGGCGATCGAGTCGGTCGAACTGGCGCATGAAGGGCTTGAGCTGCAGAACGAGTAAGCCATGGCGATGTACTACCCGCCGGTCGGCTTCCACTTCAAGGTGGAAGTGTCCGGCTTGCCGACTGACAGCAATGACGTCCGCTTTTCGGAGGTCAGTGGCTTGGCTGTTGAATTGGCGACGGAAGAAATTGCCGAGGGTGGTGAGAACCGTTTTCTGCAGAAATATCCGACCCGGGTCAAGTATCCGGAGCTGGTATTGAAACGTGGGCTGCTACTGAAGTCGGATTTGTGGGATTGGATCCGGAACAATCTGGAGAAGGACGTGCTGGAGCCGCGCGATCTGACCATCAAGTTGCTGAACGAGCAGCACGAGCCGTTGCTGACTTGGAATGTGGTCAAAGCGTATCCGACCAAATGGTCGATCAGCGACCTCAGTGCCAGCAACAACAGCATTGTTGTCGAGAGCTTGCAGTTCTACTACCAGTACTTCAGTCAGACCCGCAGCTGATGCGGTTTGCTGGCGAGGAGAAGGGCCATGCCGATCATTGTTGATGAAGTGGTGATCTCGGTCGAGGTCAGCAATCAGGCGGCCGGCGGTACCGCCAGTACGCCGGATGCCACGCAGGACAAGCAAGCGGTTATCGCCGAATGTGTCGAGCGGGTGCTGGAAATTCTCGAACAACGACAAGAGCGCTGAGCCATGTCCGAACGGGGTGAGTTGGAAAAAATCCGCATCAAGGCTTTCGAACAGCCGGACTGCAGCGGTAGCGAGGTTGGCGAATTCACGGCCTACGTCAATCCGCACGAGATCACGCTCGCCTATGAAATGGAGTATGACGCCGGCCAAGGCTCGGGCACCACCAACAGCCGGATGGAGTTCAAGAAAGTCAAACCCGGCGATATGTCCTTGACCTTTTTCATCGATGGCACCGGCGCCAATGGTGCCGTGGTCGATGTTCAAACCGAGGTCGATAAGTTTCAGACCGTGACCGGTTACAACGGCAATATCCACCGGCCGAATTATTTGAAGGTGGTCTGGGGCACCTTGCAGGTCAAACGCTGCATCCTAAAAAGTGCTTCGATTGCCTACAAGATGTTCAAGTCGAACGGGGTGCCATTGCGAGCGGTGATCTCCGCAACGTTCACGGACAGCGTCGACGATCAAACCCGGGTGGCCTTGGCGCAGGATTCGTCGCCAGATCTGACCCATGTGCGTCAGGTCAAGGCCGGCGATAACCTGCCCTCGCTGTGTTACCAAATCTATGGCGATCCGAGCCTGTTTCGGCAAGTGGCCGAGGCCAATGGCCTGGACCATTTTCGCGAGCTCAAAACCGGCAGCCGGATTTTCTTTCCGCCGCTGCAGAAGTCCGTCTGAGCGAGGCGAGGAACGACGATGAGCGAAGCGCGCACCCTGCCAGTTGCTGCCGAGCATCGCGAGTTCACCATCAAAGTGGGTGGACAGCCGGTTGCGCGTGAGCATCAGCTGCTTGCGGTGTCGGTGCGCAGCGCCGTCAACAGCATCAGTGCGGCGCGTCTGGTGTATCAGGATGGCGCGGCCAGCAGCAGTGATTTTCCGCTCAGCAATGATGGCCTGTTGGTACCGGGAGCAGAAGTCGAGGTGCTCGCGGGTTCAAGCGGTGATCCGACTTCCATTTTCAAGGGCGTGATCATTCAGCAATCGCTGAAAGTGCGTGAGCAAAGCGCGGCCCAGCTGGTGATCGAATGCCGACACAAGGCCAGCAAGCTGACCGTAGGCCGTCGCAATGCCTGTTATTTCGATCAGAAAGACAGCGATGTGATCAGCGAGCTCTTGTCAGCGGCAGGTATCAGTGCCGATGTCGAAGAAACGGCGGTGAGTCACGAACAACTGGTGCAGTATCGCGCCACGGACTGGGACTTTCTGCTTACCCGCGCAGAGGCCAATGGCAAGCTGGTGCTGACCGAAGATGACCAAGTCAAGGTATTGAAGCCGGCCTTGTCTGGTGAAGCGGCCTGTACGCTGCAGTTTGGCGCCACGGTGTTGGAGTTCGACGGTGAGATCGACAGCCGGTTGCAATTTGCCGCGGTCAAAAGCAAGAGCTGGGATCCGGCGCAGCAAGCGCTGCTCGAATGTGAAGCCGAAGCGCCGGCACTGGATGGTCCCGGCAATTTCACTCACGACGCACTGGCTGATGTGGCGGGGCTCGACGCATGCCAGTTGCAACATGCCGCGCTCGCGGAAGATGAAGCGCAACAATGGGCCAATGCCCAGTGGCAGAAAGCACGCATCAGCAAGGTCAGCGGTCGGGCCAAGTGCCAGGGTATTGGCACGATCAAGCCCGGTCAGGTAGTGACGCTGGCTGGTGTCGGTGATCGTTTCAATGGCGATGTGTTTGTCACCGGGGTCCGGCACGATTTCGATCTGGTGCAGGGCTGGAAAACCCATGTCCAGTTTGGCAGCCAGCAGCACTGGTTTGCGGAGCAGAAGCCGGTGTCAGCGCCTGCGGCTGCCGCGCTCTTGCCAGTGGTGAAAGGGCTGCAGATCGGTGTGGTGGTGAGCAATGAAGATCCGGAAGGCGAGCATCGGGTCCGGGTGCGGCTGCCGCTGGTGGATACTGATCAAGATGGCATCTGGGCGCGGGTAGCGAATCTCGATGCTGGCAAGGAGCGCGGCTTTTTCTTCCGGCCAGAAATCGGTGACGAAGTGGTGCTGGGCTTTCTCGAAGAAGATCCGCGCCAGGCCATTCTGCTCGGCATGCTGCACAGCAGCGCGCATCCGGCGCCGCTGGAAGGCAGTGATGACAATCCGGAAAAGCGTTTTCAGAGCCGCGAGAAGTTGGTGCTGTCCTTTAACGACGAGAAGAAAGTGCTGCAGCTGGAAACCCCGGCCGGCAACATCTTGGCGCTTGATGAAGATCAGCAGAAGGTCAGCTTGACCGATCAGCATGGCAACAAGATCGAGCTCAGCAAGGATGGCATCAAGATCGAGAGCATCAAGGCCATCGAGCTGAAAGCCGCCACCGATTGCAAGTTCGAGTCCGGCACCGGTTTCTCTGCCAAAGGCGGCACCGAGCTGAAACTCGAAGGCGCAGTCAGCGCGGAGTTGTCCAGCGCGGCAACAACGACGATCAAAGGCGGCATCTTGCAGCTGAACTGAACGTTTGCAAGCGTGCGCTGAAGTAGAGAAGCCAGGCAGACAGGGCGGTAGAGCGATAACAGGCACATGCAGTAGCCGTAAGAATGCAACGACATGGACAGAGGGTGAGCAACAATGCCAGCGGCGGTACGCGTAGGAGATGTGACGACACATGGCGGCACGGTCATCGGGCCTGGCATGCCAACAGTGCTGATCGGCGGCATGCCCGCAGCGGTGCTTGGGGATATGCATGTCTGTTCACTGCCACCGAATGCCCATCAGCCGACAGTCAGTCCGTTTCCTGCTGGCAGCGCCACCGTGCTGATCGGTGGCAAGCCGGCACTGCGCACGACCGATACCTGTATTTGCGGCGCGATGGCAATTGTCGGCGCACCGACCGTGATCATTGCTTGAGGGTGGCGAGATGGCCGACAACAGCGAGCTGCAATACCAGTCGTTTCTCGGCACGGGCTGGAGTTTCCCGCCACGCTTTGATCAGGTCAGCGGTAGCGTGGCGATGACCGCGGATGAGGAGGACATTGCCGCCAGCTTGCAGGTGCTGTTCGGAACGATCCGCGGTGAGCGTTTCCTGAATCCGAAGTATGGTCTCAATCTGCGCGAGCTGTTGTTCGAACCGATGAGTACCACGATGACCACCTTCGTCAAGGACAATATCCGCACCAATATTCTGGTTTACGAGCCGCGCATCGCGGTCGAAAACCTGGCGCTCGATACCAGTCGCCAGTACGAGGGGCGTATCAGCATTCTGTTGGAGTACCGGGTGCGCTCGACCAACTCGCGCTACAACCTGGTTTACCCGTTCTTCATCAGCGATGGCAGCGAGGTGAAGTTGCCGGTGCCGCCGATGCCGTAACGAAAGACGGTAATACAAACAAGCATGCCATTGAGCTGTTGGCAGAGGTAACCGGAGGTCATGTCGACACCGGCGGATGATCTGAGGACAGCGACGCGTTCATGGCTGAGCAAAACCTGATAGATCGGCAAATCTTCGCTGCTGGCCAAAGCCAAACCGAACGGCTGCCGCCGGAGCTGGATGCCCAGTTTGTGGTGGCTGATGAGCGCAGCCCAGCTGATTTGTATCGATTTTTGCAACGCCTGGCGCCGCATGTGCGTTTCTTTCAGGACGATCCCGCCGTCGCGAGTGGCAACTGGCAGAGCTTTTTTGCTCACGATGCGGCGACGATTCAGCGCTGGCTCGACGGCGACCAAGGCGATGCACCGCCGCATCTGGGGCTGCTGCTGAGTTTTCTGAAGCTCTATCAACAGCCACAAGCGCTGTTGAACGACACCACGGCACGTCATCTGGCGTTTTTCTATCGCGATGTGCTGCGCTTTCAGGCCAAGCCGGCGCTGCCTGATCATGTTCA
>CAMLNB010000134.1 GCA_946481205.1 uncultured Kangiella sp.
ACGAAGCCGTGATGGGCGCCGTGCATGAAGTGGTGCCGCCGAAACACGATCCGTTTATCGATCTGGTGCCGCCGCAAGGCATCAAGCTGACGCCGAAGCATTACGCCTATTTGAAAATTTCCGAAGGCTGCAATCACCGTTGCAGCTTCTGCATCATTCCGTCGATGCGCGGCGATCTGGTCTCGCGGCCGATCGGTGATGTGATGACCGAAGCCGAAAATCTCGCCAAAGCCGGCGTCAAAGAATTGCTGGTGATCTCGCAGGACACCAGCGCGTATGGCGTCGATGTCAAATACCGCACCGGCTTCTGGAATGGTCGCCCGCTCAAGACAAAGATGAAAGATCTGTGCGAAGCGCTCGGCGAACTCGGCATCTGGGTGCGCTTGCACTACGTCTATCCGTATCCGCATGTCGACGAGATCATTCCGTTGATGGCGGCCGGCAAAATCCTGCCTTATCTCGACATTCCGTTCCAGCACGGCAGCCCGCGCGTGCTGAAACTGATGAAGCGGCCGGCGCACGCCGAGAACACACTCGAACGCATCAAAGCCTGGCGCGCGATTTGTCCTGAGCTGGTCATCCGTTCGACGTTCATTGTCGGCTTCCCGGGCGAAACCGAAGAAGACTTTCAAGTGCTGCTGGACTGGCTGAAAGAAGCCCAGCTCGATCGCGTCGGTTGTTTCAAGTATTCACCAGTCGAAGGCGCCACCGCCAACGAGTTGCCGGACGCCGTGCCGGAAGACATCAAGGAAGAACGCTGGCAGCGCTTCATGGAAGTGGCCGCCGAGATTTCGCGGCAGAAGCTCGAAGCGAAAATCGGCACGAAAATGACCGTTCTGGTCGATGAAGTCGATGACGAAGGCGCCATCGCCCGCTCGAAAGCCGACGCGCCGGAAATCGACGGCAAGGTCTATATCGACAGCACCGCGCTGAAGCCGGGTCAGCTGGTCGAGGTCATCATCGACGATGCCGACGACTACGATCTGTACGCCTCACTGGCCTGAGTCGGCAGTCCCGCCAACCTCCACAACGCCCGCTGTTGCGGGCGTTGTCATTTCTGTCGACCGGAACGGCAAAATTGGGCCCGAGCGCCCATACTTCAAACATCTGGTAACAAATCCAGTCGCAAACCCTGCGATGACCTGAGTGCCTGGCAAGACGAACGGTCAGATTGGCTACGTATAATCCGCAGGTTTCCTTTCCCGAGCACGAGTACCCCATGAACAAGCAGATCCCGCTCTACGTTGTCCTGGCTGGTCTGGCCATTTACGCCAGCTCGCTGTGGTGGCAGGGCGGCGGTGATGGCAATGGCGGCATGGAGCGCCCGCCGGTGCCAGTCACCCTGATGCAGGCCGCGCCGAGGCCGATAGGCGATGTCGTCACCGCGCTCGGCACCGCCGAAGCCCGCGAAGGCGTCACCATTACTGCCGAACAAAGTGGCATTGTTGAACACATTCATTTCCGAGATGGCGAGGCCGTCCGCAAAGGTGATCTGCTGATCACCTTGCAAGACGATGAACAGCAAGCCCGCTTGCGTGAAGCCGAAGCCAAGCTCAACGATCAACGCACCCAGTTCGAACGGCTGCAGAATTTGGCCAAAGACCAAGTTGTCGCCCGTTCGACGCTGGACGAGCGCGAATCGGCATTGCAAGTCGCTGAGGCGCAACTGGCCGTTGCCCGCGCCGAACTCGACAAACGCTATATTCGGGCGCCGTTCAGCGGCGTACTCGGTGCGCGGCAATTGTCGCCCGGCGCCTTGGTAACGCCCGGCACGACGATCACCACACTCGACGACATCAGCCTGGTCAAAGTGGCGTTCTCGGTGCCGGAAACGCTGGCCGGTTTCGTTCGCGCCGGCATGGTGCTAAATGCCCGCAGCGCCGCGCTTGGCAGCAAGGCATTTGTCGGCAAGCTCAGCCATGTCGATACCCGCATCAATCCGAATACCCGCACGCTCAGTCTGCTGGCCGAGATCGACAACCCGCAACGCGATCTGAAGCCGGGCATGCTGATCGATCTGCAGATCTCCCGCGATGAAGGCGAAGCGCTGACCGTGCCGGAAGGCGCGTTGATCAGCGTCGCTAACCAGCAATACGTCTATAAGGTCAATGGCGACAATGTCGCGCATCAAGTGCCGATCAAAACCGGTCGCCGCCGGGTTGGTCATGTCGAAGTGCTGGAAGGCTTGCAGGCCGGCGATCAGGTCGTGGTCGAAGGCATTCACAAAGTGCGCGACGGCCAGAAAGTGGCGCCGGTTGTTGCTCAAGCCAACAACGCCAATAGCGCAACGTAACGGAGGCAACAACCATGTGGCTTTCCGATACCGCAGTCCGCCGGCCGGTGCTGGCGATTGTGATCAACCTGCTGTTGATCACCTTCGGCATGATGGCGTTCAAATTCCTGAGCTTGCGCGAATACCCGAACGTCAACCCGCCGATCGTGTCGATCGGCACCAGTTACCCCGGCGCCTCGGCCGCGATTGTTGAAACCCGCATCACCCAGATTCTGGAAGACCGCATAAGCGGCATTTCCGGCATCCGTTCGATCAGTTCATCGAGCAGCAACGGTCGGTCAAACATCAGCATCGAGTTCAACAGCGACCGAGATATCGACGCTGCTGCCAATGATGTTCGCGATCGCGTGTCGCGTGCGCTGAACAACTTGCCGGAAGATGTCGATCCGCCGGAAGTGTCGAAAGCCGACTCCGATGAAGACGTGATCATCTGGTTCAATCTGGCTTCCGACAGCATGAGCACGCTGGAGCTCAGCGACTACGCCAAGCGCTATCTCGAAGATCGCTTCTCCTCGCTCGATGGTGTGGCCCGGGTTCGGCTCGGTGGCGGCAGCGACTATGCGATGCGCATCAACCTCGATCAGGAAGCGATGGCAGCGCGCCGCGTCACCATCACCGATATCGAGCAGGCGCTGCGCCGGGAAAACATCGAGCTGCCCGCTGGCGAACTGCGTTCGACCGAACGGCAACTGAGCGCGCGGGTTCTGCGTGGTTACACCAGCGACCAGCAATTCCGTGAGTTGGTGCTGCGTAAGGATGAAGCGGGCCACTTGGTCCGGCTTGGTGAAGTCGCGGATATTTATCTCGGCCCCTACGACGAGAAAATCTATTTCCGTGGCGACGGCAAGGATGTCATCGGCATCGGCATTATCAAGCAGTCGACTGCCAATACCTTGGAAGTTGCCCGTGCCGCGAAAGCCGAGTTCCAGCGCATCAAGGCGACCTTGCCACCGAACATTCAGATCATTCCGTCCTATGACAGCTCAGTGTTCATCGAGCAGGCGATTTTCGAGGTCTACCTGACGCTCGGTATCGCGATGATTCTGGTCGTCGGCATCATTTATCTTTTCCTCGGCAGCGTCAGTGCGACGTTGATTCCGGCGGTAACGGTGCCGATCTCGCTCATCGGTGCCTTTGCAATTCTATGGATGCTCGGCTTCTCGATCAATCTGCTGACCTTGCTGGCCTTGGTGCTGGCGATCGGCTTGGTTGTCGACGATGCCATCGTCGTGCTGGAAAACGTTCATCGCCGTATCGAGCAAGGCGAACCACCGTTGCTGGCCGCTTTCAACGGCACTCGCGAAGTCGGCTTCGCCGTGGTCGCAACGACGGCCGTGCTGATCTCGGTCTTCGTGCCAATCGTGTTCCTTGAAGGTGATTTGGGTCGTTTGTTCAGCGAGTTTGCGCTGACCATTGCCGGTGCCGTGTTCCTGTCGGCAATCACCGCCTTGACGCTGACACCGGTGATGGCGGCCTACTTGCTCAAGCCACACAGTCACAACAGTGGTTTCCAGCAAAAAGTCGAACGCGCGGTGACGAAAACCGAAGCCGCCTATGGCCGCATGCTTGATGAATTGCTGCATCACCGGCTGATGTTTGTGGTGATGCTGGTGCTGGTGATGCTGTGTATTGCGGGCTTGTTCAAGGCACTGCCATCAGAACTGGCTCCGAAGGAAGATCGCGCCGGCATTTTCGTCAATGTGCTGGGGCCAGAAGGCGCGACCTTCGAGCACACCGTGAAGAATGTCCAGGAAGTCGAGCAGCTGCTGCGGCCCTACGCTGAGAGCGGTGAGTTCTCGCGTTTGCTGGCACGTGCACCCGGCTTCGGCGGCAACGCGATGAACAGTGCGTTCGTGGTCATCGGCCTGTCTGATTTCGGTACCCGCCGATATGGCTTCGAGATTCTTGATGAGATCAATGCCAAGCTGACCGCATTGCCAGGTGTTCGGGCGTTCGGCTCTATTCGGCAAGGTCTGGTCAGCAGTGGTGGTGGCTCGCCGGTAGCGTTCGTGATCGGTGGTGACGATTACGAAGAGATGGCGCGCTGGCGTGATGTCATTCTGGCTCGCGCTGCCGACAATCCGGGGCTTGCCAACGTTCAAGCGGATTATCGGGAAACGCTGCCGCAATTCCTGATGACGATTGATCGCAACCGTGCTGCCGATCTCGGCGTCTCGGTGCAAGCCATTGGTACCACGCTGCAAACACTGCTGTCCGGTCGCAACATGACCACGTTCAACCAGGGCGGCGAAGAGTACGAAGTGCTGGTCAAGGGCAATGAAACCCAGTTCCGCACGCCAGATGATCTGCGCGATATCTATCTGCGTTCGGAAAAAACCGGCGAGTTGGTGTCACTGGCCAACGTGCTGACCGGTGTTGAGCAAGCCGGCCCGAGCACGTTGAACCGCTACAACCGGATTCGTGCGATCACCATCACGGCGAACCTCGTTGGTGACTACACCTTGTCGCAAGCGCTCGAATACCTGAACAATGTCGTGCGCGATGATTTGGGTAACGCGCCTCGCGTTGATTACAAAGGCGAATCAAAACGGTTCATGGAGTCGGCGGAAAGCTCGTTGTTTGTGTTCCTGCTGGCGCTGTTGATTGTCTACTTCGTGCTGGCCGCGCAGTTCGAGAGCTTTGTCCATCCGCTGGTGATCATGCTGACCGTGCCGCTGGCGGTGCTTGGTGCGCTTGCTGGTTTGCAGGCGTTCGGTATGACCCTGAACATCTATTCACAAATCGGCATCGTGATGTTGGTCGGTCTTGCTGCCAAGAACGGTATCTTGATCGTCGAGTTCGCCAATCAGATGCGCGATCAAGGCATCGATTTCGACACCGCGCTTCTGGAAGCTAGCAAACGTCGTCTGCGGCCGATTGTCATGACCAGCTTCACCGCCATCATGGGCGCCATCCCGCTGATCATCGCCCAAGGCGCTGGCGCCGAAACCCGGCAAGTGCTTGGCGTGGTGATCTTCGGCGGCGTGCTGGTCTCGACGATCCTGACCCTGTTCATCGTGCCTATGGCCTACAGCCTGCTGGCCCGCAAAACCGGGTCGCCAGAAGCGGTCGCGCGCGAGTTGGAAGCGCTGACCGGTGCGGAGGCGCAGCAATCGCGCTGAGCGGAATCGGCGAGAAGGAAGAACCAAAACGGGGCGCACAGACGCCCCGTTTTGCTGCGCCATTACCGAGGAAACCTTGGTTTTTCGTCGTCATAACGCATTCGCTATTGATTCCCTGTTTGGCTTGCGGCAAGGTAGCCGGTCACAAAATCCAAGAAAAACAGGGAACTACGCGTGCAGCAGCGAGGCTCATTGACAGTTGTAGGGACCGGTATCAATACCGTCGCCCAATGTAGCCTCGAAGCCAAGGCCGCCATTGAGCAGGCAGATATCGTACTCGTGGCAGTCACCGAGCCTTTGGGCAGGCTTTGGATCCAGCAACTGAATCCGAATGTTCGGTTGCTCAGTGACCTCTATCAGGATGGTCGAGCGCGACTTGAAACCTATCAGTTGATGGTTGCATGTATTCTCGATGAGGTTCGCTTGGGTAAGCGCGTGACGGCTGTTTTCTATGGCCATCCGGGCGTGTTCGTTTTCCCCTCTCATGAAAGCATTCGGCGGGCACGCGCCGAAGGTTATTTCGCCCAAATGTTCGCTGCAGTGTCTGCCGAGGATTGCCTATTTGCAGATGTGGGTTTTGATCCGGCCAGTACAGGTTGCGCGCAATACGAAGCGACTGCCTTCCTTTTCTACAAACGCATCATTGACCCTTCGGCAGCTCTGATTCTCTGGCAAATCGGCGTTGTCGGTGATGCTTCCAGCTTGGCGAGAACGCCGAGCGAACAAGGTTTGCGGTTGTTGGTTGAAAGACTTCTGGAATTTTATCCCCCGACACACATGGTGATGCTTTACGAAGCTGCCGATATGCCACTGCGTACTTCACGGCAAGATTGGCTTCCGCTAGCAGATCTTTCTACCGCTCGTTTGTCTGCTATTTCCACGCTGTACATCCCAAGTTATGGTATGCCCTTAGTAGCTCAAGACATACTGCGACAACTCGGCCTCAATGCCAAAGATGTCGGGGCGAGCTAATCGCATTTGGTTTTTCAATCTGAGGATATGGGCCATTAGTCGATGGCTCCACTTGGCAGGCAGAAAAGGAGTATAAAAATGGCAAAATCCTTGCAGGAATTCCTGACCAATTTAGGTCAAGACCCCAAAAAGCGAGAAATGTATATAAATGACCCCGAGGCAGTTATGACTGCAGATGGCCTGGCGGAAACTGACAAGGAATTGCTTCGCAAAGGAGACGTTGACGGCATAAAGCGTGCGCTTGGCAGCGCCAGCGGCGAGCCGATCATGATTATTGTTTGTTATCGCAAATAACCATAATTCCGTCACGCTACCGTGTTGACGTTAGGAGTCAAAAAAACAAAAAAGCTCAGTGCTTCACTGAGCTTTTTGTTCGGCATTGCCCTAGCTGTCCAAGGGTCATCGTCGCAGGAGAATGAGCAATGGTCAACACGTTGCGGTGAGCCAATTTTCCAGCAAAGTTTAGCGGCCAACGCGACAATGACGCAGCAGCAACTTCATTACGTAATGGCTGGATATTATGCATGTGTCAGAAAAGGACAGTATGAAGCGGCGATGGAGCTAGCTCAAACAGCCAAACGACTCACAATGCATAAAGATACCGAGCCTGCGGATGCCGCTCGCGCTCTGAATGCTGAAGCAGTGGTCTACGCTTACTTCGGAAATTATGCTGCAGCAATTGACCGGTTTCGCCAAGCGCTGGATCTCTATGAGCAGGTAGGAGACAAAGTACGAGCTGGTTATCTCTTAAATAACATCGGCTATAACCTGAATCGATTGGGCCAACACCAACAAGCGCTAGAAACCTATCAGTTAGCACAAGAGCATTTCGGAGCATCAGGCGATAAGACCGGCCAAGCCGTAGTTTTCTCAGGCTATGGCACGAGTTACCTCGCACTCGGCGAGGTGGAAAAGGCAAATCAAGCTGCAGCCAATTGCCTGATCATTGCAGAGTCTTTGCAAGATCCGCTGTGGCACGCTGAGTGCGCTAGTCTATTGGCAAATAGTCAGCTAGCAATGCAGCAGTATGCAGCAGCGTTCTCAACAACCCAAGACGCGCTGTCGCGTTCCGCGAAGACGTCCACACGCAACGCCCTACCAGGGCTGTATGCGGTTGCTGCGAAAGCGAAGTTGGGCTTGGTCGACGTAGCCTCAGCCAAGCATTTTGCCCAGCAAAGTCTTGCCGAATCGCAACGTGCGGGAGATAAAGCTGCCGAGCGTGATGCATGGAGTTTATTAGAAAAAATTGCGGCCGCTGCCGGGCAAACCAAAGATGAGCTTGAGGCGCTCCGCAATCGGAGCCGATTGGTCGATGAAATCTACAACGACGAGTTGGCGCGACTCGTTTCTTCGCTAAAAGTACAACTGGATGTTCAGGCGAAAGAGCGGGAGATCGATTCACTGCGCCGTGAGAATGCATTACAACAGGCTAGCGCCGAAACTGCGAAGGCACAACGCACGGCCGCGATAGCGATCAGCCTGTTTGCGCTGGCGGTATTTGCCATCGGCTATGGCCGTTGGATGCATAAACGCGATTTGCAGCGGGCAGAGAAGGCGAATCAGGAGCTCAAGCGCCTGAATGATCTAAAAGATCAGTTTCTGGCAAACACTTCACACGAGCTACGGACACCGTTAAACGGCATCATCGGTTTATCCGACATCTTGCTGATAGAAGAGTCTGCGCGACTGTCACCTGAAGCGAAAGAAAACCTCACCATGATTCGGGATTGTGGTAATCAGTTGTCGCAGCTGGTTGCCGATATTCTGGATTTCTCACGGCTGCGGGCGGAGAAATTAACCTTATCGAAACAACCCATAGCAATTGCTGATGCAGTCGCGGAAGTGAGCAAGCTGTTGCGGCCACTGGCGAATGCCAAAGGATTGAGTTTGCAGAGTGAGCTCGCTGCGGATTTGCCGCTGGTGATGGCTGATACGGACCGGGTCAAACAAGTGCTGCATAACTTGATCGGCAATGCGATCAAGTTTACCGAGCGTGGCGAGGTCACGCTGTCAGCGGTGCGCCAAGGTGAAATGTTGTGCATCAGTATCAAGGATACTGGTGTGGGTATTCCAGCGGATCGGCTGGAGCGGATATTCGAGCCGTTTGAACAGGCTGATGGCAGCGCCGGTCGTCGTTTTGGTGGCGCGGGGCTTGGTCTGTCGATTGCACGTCAGCTGGTCAATGCGCACGGTGGTGAGTTGAACGTCGTATCGGTGCCGGGCCAAGGTTCGACGTTTAGCTTCACGTTGCCACTCGCCTGAACGTAAATTGTGATTGTTTCAGTCTCAAGCATTGTTTGAATCGTCGCTGAATCCTCAGCTCAGCTCAACAGCCCGGCCGCTCGGTTCAATTGTTCTTCGATCTGCATTTTATAGTGCACGAACAATGCAGTTGAGGCCTGTGCTGGTAGCGGTGTCAGTGTCAGATCGGTGACGTAGATCGGATAGCGGCCCAAGGTGCGCCGCTGGTGCAGGATGTCCTGTGCGACTGTGGTCAGAAAACCCTCGCCTTGCTGCAGCGCTGAATATTCCTTGCCTGCGCACTGCAGTTCCAAGCCATGCAATTGTTGTTGCTCCCAGCGTGCACTGGCGCTGACAGCAAAGAAGGACGGCTGATGTAATGCATCTGGAATCGGATGTCGGCGCAGTTGCGTGGACTCCTGGCCACGGGCCGGTAGCAGCTCGAACAGTTCGGGCTCCGGTAGCGGTGGCAATCCTTTGAGTGTTTGCAATCGTTCTGCGACGGCGGTCAGGAACAGATACCAGGGCTTCAACAGCAGCTCAATGGAGCTGAAGCTCTGCTGGGTAACGGCCAGCGCATCAGCTTCATCAAGCAGATAGACATCAACCCGATCGGTTTCGGTGCGAAAGAAAATCTGCACTGCTCCTTGGCGGCGCTGACCGTAAATCAGATGCAGCGGCACTTCGCTGATGGCCTGTGCTTCAAAGCGCAGCTCGCAAGCCGGCGGCAGCGGTTGCTCCAGCTCTCGCAACAAAGCCGGGAAATCGTTGCAGCGGATCACGCTGGCGGCTTCAGCATCAAGCTGGAACTGACGATAACCCTGACCCAGGCGCAGCACATAACGGGTGGGCGCGCGCTGGCTCAGCCGTCGAATCGGACCGCAGAACTCGTCAAGGACTTCGGTGACGCGCCGGCCGATCGATTCCGCGCGGTGCAAACAAAAGCAGTGCACGGTGATCACCGGCGTTAGGGTTTGTCCACCAATATGTTGATGCAGCGCGAGCAGCAACTGCGGCAGTGCATCGTCGTCATCGAAGCTGGCGAATTGCACCTCGCCCCAGCTATTGAGCCAGATCAGATCCAGGCGCTTGACCAATTGCTCGCGCAAGGCGCCATACGCCA
>CAMLNB010000135.1 GCA_946481205.1 uncultured Kangiella sp.
CGAAAAATTTTCCGATCACGCACCGCTGATTCTGGATTACGATCTGAAGCTGTAATGAGCATTGTCTGCATCAGAAATGCCATGGCGAGGCGCACTGTTCGAGTCGCCAGTGGAAAAACAAACGGCCCGCTAAGGGCCGTTCGTTTTGGTCGTCAGAAAAACGATCACGTCATGCGGGCTGAGGCACCGCTGCACGTAACGAGCGG
The DNA here is from genome assembly GCA_946481205.1 of uncultured Kangiella sp. Next base: position 207 of record CAMLNB010000135.1, read on the forward strand.
GCGAAGTCTTGCAGTACGCGGATGCCGGTGGCTTCGGCTTCTTCGCACCATTTGCGCAGCGCGGCAACCAACTCGTCGCGCGACAGCGAGGCGTTTTGCCACAGCTGCTGCAGTTGTTCGCGGAAGTGCTGCACTTTGCGCAGCATTTCGTTTTCGGCCAGCGCTTTTTGCAAGCGTTCTTTGTCGACACCTTTGAGCAGGCGTTCGTCGCGGAACAGGCCGCGGCGGGCGCGCTTGAGCAAATCGGCCATCGCGGCTTCGGCTTTGGCGCGTTCGGCTTTCCAGATCGGCTTGACGACGTCGCGCGAGTATTGCGCCAAGACCTGGTAGCGGTTGTTGACGATGGCGGTGAGCGTGGCCATGTCGATGTGCTGGCGGCTTTCTTCGCGCTGCAGTTTCGGTGCGACCCGGTTGATCTTGGCGAGCTTGAGCCAGCTCAGCAGTTTCAGATAACCCCAGCCGATATCGACCTCATACCACTTGACCGAAAATTTGGCGCTGGTGCCGAAGGTGTGGTGGTTGTTGTGCAGCTCTTCGCCGCCAACGAACAGGCCCCACGGCGAAATATTGGTTGCGGCATCCGGGCATTCAAAATTGCGGTAACCGTAGAAGTGACCAACACCGTTGATCACGCCGGCGGCCCAGAACGGAATCCAGACCATCTGGATCGCCCAGATGGTGATGCCAGGCACACCGAACAGCAGCAGATCGAGCACAAACATGATCGCAATGCCGAGGTAGTTGTACGGCGTATAGAGCTTGTTTTCGATCCAGTCATCGGGGGTGCCGTGACCGTATTTGCGCAGAGTCTCTTCGTTGACCGCTTCTTTCTGATACAGCTCGGCGCCTTCGCGCATCACTTTGCCGAGGCCGAGTACTTGCGGGCTGTGCGGATCGTCTTCGGTTTCGCAGCGGGCGTGGTGCTTGCGATGAATGGCGGCCCAGGCTTTGGTGTTCTGGCCGGTGGTCAGCCACAGCCAGAAGCGGAAAAAGTGGCTGATGACCGGATGCAGTTCGACCGCTTTGTGCGCTTGGCAGCGGTGCAAATACAGGGTGACAGCGGCGATGGTGATTTGAGTCAGGATGAGGGTCGCGATGACATAGCCACCGAGACTGAGATCAAGCAAACCGTACATGTACAACTCCAGAAGCAGCCAGAACGGCTGCGGCGGCGCCAGCATACGTGGCGAACCGGGGTGGAACAAGGAACAGACCGATCTAAGTCCACCCTTGCGACCGAAGGTTCCAGTGGCCGCGACGCCGTCATCGACCGGCCAGTCCGGTATAGTTGGCGGCTTCCACGCTCTGCTTTGACAAACGTACCGCTGATGAACGATGTAGCTAGCGCGGCCAGCGCCGTGCTGACGGTGGCCGATTTGCAGTGCCGACGCGGTCCGCTGCAGCTCGGCCCGCTGACCTTTCTGCTTGGCGCAGGCGAGAAAGTGGCGCTGCTCGGGCCCAATGGCGGCGGCAAAACCAGCCTGTTGCTGGCGCTGGCCGGCCTGCTGCCGGTGACTGCAGGCTGGGTCACTCGACCCGCGCGGTTGGCGCTGGCCGGCGACGGTCTTGAGCTGCTCAGCGAACTGACAGTGCGGGAAAGCCTCGATGACGCTGCCAGCCTGCACGGCCGCTCGCCGGCTGACGCCGAAACGGCACTGCACGATTGGCAACTGACCGCCGTCGCCCAGCGGCCGGTAGCGGCTTTGTCACTGGGCTTCCGGCAGCGACTCGGGCTGGCGCTGGCGACTGTCGCGCAACCGGCCGTGTTGCTGCTCGATGAACCGGGCAACGGCCTCGACCCCGAGCAGCAGGGGCTACTGAACGACTGGCTGGAGCGCGATCAAACGACCGCCGTGCTGCTGGTCAGCCACCAATTGGAGCGCTTGCCGCGCAGTATCTCCCGCGCGTTGTTGCTCGGCACCGACGCCCAGGGCCGTACGGTGCTGCGTCACGACGGCGACCGCCGGGCGCTGCCAGCGCCATGGGGGCAGCCATGAGGTCAGCCACTTACGCCACCGCGTTCGGCCGTGAGCTGCGTCGACTGCTGCGCCAGCCGCTGGTGCTGGTTGCGTTGCTATTGCAAGTGCTCAGCGGCGCCTGGTTGCTGCGCGGTCAGCTCGACAACTATCTCGCGCTGCAAGCCGGCGGCATTCGCAATCTTTCGGTCAGCAACGATTTGCTGACGCCGGTATTCGGCGTGCTGGCCGCCATGCTGTTGTTGACGGCGCCGCTGTTTGCCGCCGCCGTACGCCCGGCTTTGCAAACACCGTATCGTCGTTTAAGCACCGCCAGCGATGCGCGCTGGTTGTTGCCACCGGTGCTCGCCGGTTTGGTGTTGCTGTTATTGGGGCCGTTGCTGCTACTGCTGCAGCTGGCGTTGTTGCGGCTGGCCAGCGCTATCGCGTTCTGGCCACTGTTCAGTACGTTCATTGGCGTGCTGCTGCTGGCGCTGTTGTTGTTGTTGCTCAGCCTCGGCTTGCAACTGTTGTTGCGTCAGTTTGCCGCGGCGTTGGCGCTGGCATTTCTCGGCATGGCGGCGGTGGCGGCACTGGAACTGCAAACGCTGCTGCCGACGCCGTTAGGTTTCTTCCGGATTTTGCGCGATGGCGCGCTGCCGCTCGGTGGCATGCTGAGTATCTTGCTGGCGACGGCGCTGCTGCTCAACGCGTTGCGGCTGCAGCGCAAGCAACGCAGTCGCGGCCAGCAGCGGCAACAGTGGCTACTCAATTCGCTGTTACTCATCGGTGTTGCACTCGCGGCACTGTGGCCGCTGCGCTGGCAACCGATCAGCGTGCAAACGCTGACCGCGGCGGAACAACAGGTGTTGCACCAGCTGCCGGCCGACGCCCGGCTGTTGATCGTCAGCGCCGATCCGGAACGGCAGCGCGATTATCTCGCCAGCTTGACCGGTCTGACGGCCAGCAATCCGGCGCTGACATTGCAGGCGCTGCATCCTGATCAGATCAGTGCCGCCGAGCGCGATGCCTTGCCGGGCCGCGAAGGTTTGCTGCTCAGCGTTGCCGGTCAGTCGGCGTGGCTGAAATTGCCGAGTGCCGATCTCGCCAAACAAAGTTTGGCGTGGCTGGCGCGCCTGCAGCGGCGCAATGAACAGTTTCTGGTGTTTCTCGAAGGCCACGGCGAACGGCAATTGTTCGGCAGCCAGCCACGCGATCTGAGTCAGTTGCGCCAGCACTTGGACGCACTCGGCGTGCGCGCGTTGCCCTTGCAATTGCAAGCTGGCATGACCCTGCCGGGCAACACGGCCGCGCTGGTGATCGCCTCGCCAGACAGCGCATTGCTGCCGGCCGAACAAGCCGCGATCGTCGAATTTGTCGCGCGCGGCGGTAACCTGTTGTGGCTGCGCGAACCGGATGAACCGAACGGCTTTGACGGACTCGCATCATTTCTTGGCGTGCAACGGCAACCGGGTACCGTGCTGGATCTCGCCGGCAGTCAGCGCGGCACACCGCATCCGGCCATCGCGTTGGTTGATCAATTCCCCGAGCACGCGGCGTTGAAAAGCGTCCGCAGTCTGGTTGCGCTGCCGTGGGCGGCGGATCTGCAGTTCATGCCGGTCAACGGTTTTCAGGGTCAGCCGCTGTTGCGCAGCAGTAGCGAGGCGGTGCTGGTGGCGGATCCGAATCAACAAAGCGTCCCGCTCGATGCGCCGCGCGGCCCGTTCACACTCGGTTGGGCGCTGCAGCGCGAACACGCCGAGCGTACGCAGCGCATCGTCGTGCTCGGTGACGGCCATTTTCTCGCCGACACCGCCATCAACAATTATGGCAATCGGGCGCTGGCACTGGCGCTGCTGCAATGGTTGGCGTTTGGTGACGACGCGATTGCTGCCGTTGATGCGCGGGCGGCAGATGCCGATTTACTGCCATCGCAAGGGTTGCTCTATTGGTATCGCTGGGGCCTGCCATTGCTATTGCCACTGTTGCTGCTGATTGCAATCGGCGGCTATCAATGGCGTTGGCGGCGACAGTAGGGGTGCGCAGCGAAACCGTTGCCGTCTGAACACGATTCTTCATCATCCATCTTGCTGCCCGAGAGTCACTGATGCCGGAATTACCGGAAGTCGAAACCACCCGCCGTGGCTTGGCGCCGCATGTGGTCGGTCAAACCATCGAGCGTTTGCTGGTGCGTGATGCCCGTCTGCGCTGGCCGGTCGAGCCGGCGTTACCGCGGCAATTGAAGAACCGGGTGGTGCAGGCGCTGGAACGGCGCGCCAAATATCTATTGTTTCGGTTTGAGCATGGCACAGTCATCAGCCATCTCGGCATGTCGGGGTCGTGGCGGGTCATTACTGATGCTGCCAATGCCGAGCAGCCTTATCGCACGCATGACCACCTGGCGTTGCAGTTGGGTAGTGGTGATGAATTGCGCTATCACGATCCGCGCCGGTTTGGTTGTTTTCTGTTTACCAAAACGCCAGCGCAGCATCCGCTGCTTACCGAACTAGGCCCGGAGCCGCTCGGTGAGCAATTTGACGGTGACTATCTGTTTGCGTTGTCGCGCGGCCGGAAAGCACCGATCAAAAGCTTCCTGATGGACAATCACGTGGTCGTTGGTGTCGGCAATATCTACGCCCAGGAAGCATTGTTCCGCGCTGGCATCCATCCGCTGCGACAAGCCGGTCGGGTCAGTCGTGAGCGCTATCTGCTGCTTGCCGATGTGGTCAAGGAAATCCTGGCTTATGCAATCGAACGCGGCGGCACCACGCTGCGCGATTTTCTCAACAGTGACGGCGAGCCTGGCTATTTCGCCCAGGAACTGAATGTCTATGGTCGCGCCGGCGCGCGCTGCCATGCCTGCGGCAGCGTGATCAAAGAAGCACGGCTGGCCAACCGCACCACCGGATACTGCCCGCAATGTCAGACCTGAATCCTTCGTTACAGGAACAGCCTCCGGCGCGCCTGTCGATCTGGCGCGATATGTGGCTAAAGCCGCGCGCAGTGCTGCGACAGGAGTGCGCAGGCCCCAGCCATTGGCGGCATTGGGCGCCCGCTCTTGTCGCTGGCGTGGCGGCGGTGCTCGAAGCGTTTGTCATGCTGGCCGCGCAATCGCAAACCGTACCGAGCACACCGGGCGTGCCACCGTTGGTGCTGCCGACTGGCGGCGTCCTGCTGCTGACGGCGGCGTTGCTCGGGCCGTTGTTCGGCATGATCTATGTTGGGGTGATCGGTTTTCTGCTGCGTCAGGTGGGTCGGCTGTTTGGCGGCGTCACCACGCCGGATGCCATGCGGCGCGGCGTCAGCCTGTCATTGGTGCCGCTGGCCAGCGCGATCATTCTGTTATTGTTTGAAATGTGGTGGCGTCAGCAGCACGGCAGCAATGTTTTGCTGATGATCAGCACGACGCTACGCATACTGCTGAATTATTGGCATATGCTGTTGCTGGCGATGTGTGTATCCGAGTTGCAGGTGCTGAGCTTGCGCCGGGCGATCGCCACCGTCGCCGGCGTCATTGTGCTGATGATGGTGCTGCCGCTGCTGTTGCGACTGTAGGCGTTGACACGCACGCGCCACATTCACCCAACGACAGCACGCGCGCAGGTCAACGACCAAAACAAATGATGAAAACCGAATCGTGAAAAACAAGCGATGAAACCAAACGAGCCCACTGCCAGTGAAGCGTTTTGGCAATTCTCACTGTCGTTCTATTGCCTGAACGGCGTCGAGCAGGCCTTGCTGACGTTGCAGGATACCTACGGCCTCGATGTCAACTGTTTGCTCTATGCCTATTGGCATGGCGCCAGCGGTCGTGGCGCGATTGGCAAACTGGAGTGGCAGGCGCTGCAGGCCAGCGTCAACGGGTTGGCCGAGCATGTCGCTCAGCTGCGCGAACTGCGCAAAGAAGCCAAGCTGATGGCTGTACCCAGCTATTACCAAGCGTTGAAAGACGCCGAGTTGGCCGGCGAAAAAGCCATTCAACAACGGCTGGCGCAACAGGCCCGGCAGGTCAACCCGAAAGCGGAAAAGCTGCCAGCCATTCAAAAATCGCTGCACAGCTATCTTGAGCAAGCACATCGCAGCATGCCGCCGGCAACGCTGCAACTGCTGGAAGCGCTGGGCGCGCAAGCCGTACAGATGTGATGTTGGCGGCGACAGTTGCCGCGAATTACAACCAGCCTTTTTCCCGCGCCAAGCGCGCGGCATCGGTGCGATTGCGGGCTCCGAGTTTGCTGATCGCTTCCGATAAATAATTGCGCACAGTACCTTCCGACAATTGCAAGCTCCTGGCGATCTCGGCGTTGCCCTGACCATCGCCGGCCAAGCGCAGTACGACGCGCTCGCGTTCGGTCAGCGGATCCGGTTCGTCCCAAGCCGCAGCGGCCAAGGTCGGGTCGATCGCTTTGCCGCCACGCTGGACATTGCGGATCGCCATGCCGAGTTGCTCGGCCGGCGCATCTTTCAGCAAATAGCCGCGGACGCCAGCGTCGAGTGCCCGGCGCAGAAAACCGCTGCGGGCAAACGTGGTCAGAATGATCACCCGCAGCTGCGGATAATCGTTGCGTACTTGCGCTGCCAGATCGAGGCCGCTTTCGGCGCCGAGCTCAATATCGGTCAATAAAATATCGATTTGCTGTGCGCGCAGTTGCGCTTGTGCTTCCGCGACGCTGGCCACCGCCGCGACAATTTCAATATCAGCTTCCAGCGCCAGCAAGGCTGCCAGTGCTCCGCGCACCATCGCCTGATCTTCGACGAGCAGAATCCGGATCATGCGCTCGGCTCCGAAGCGGTGGCAGCGCCAGGCGTCATCGCCAGTGTCGGGATCCGGGCGCGAATGCGGTGACCGTCGCCGCTGGCGAACTCCAGTTCGCCATTGAGCGTGATGATCCGTTCGCGCATGCCGCGCAAGCCGTTGCCTTCTGGTCCGGCACGGGTATGGCCATCGTCCTCGATCAACAACTCCAGCGAGTCGGCTCGCACGGTCAGCCGGATCTGGCAGCGCTGCGCGCGCGAATGCCGGATGATATTGGTCACCGCTTCACGCAGAACAAAGCTGAGCACATTCTCGGCTGCTGGCGGCAAACTGACATTAGGCACCTGAATCGCGGCGTCGATGCTGGCGACCTGCAGTGCTTGCGCAATGCGTTTCAACTCCTGTTGCAACCCGCTGCCGCGATAACCGGCCACTGCTTCGCGTACTTCCTGCAGGGCTTCGCGCGCTGCGGATTCGATGTCTGCAATTTCGCTTTTGCTGCGGACCGGATCGCGCTCGAACAGCTTGCGCGCCAACTCGGCCTTGAGCGCGATCATGCTCAGCGTGTGGCCGAGCAGATCGTGCAGATCGCGGGCGATGCGTTCGCGTTCGGCAAGACCGGCGAGGTATTCGATTTCCTCTTGTTGGCGCAGCAGTTTTTCCCGCGCGCGGGTGCGCGCGCCTTCTTGGACATTGACGAGACCAATCAGCGCCGTGATGGCCATGCTCGAGGCCCATAACCACATCGGTGGTTGCAGGATCAGCGTCCACAGCGCCATGACCAGCAGCACACCGATCACGTGCACCACGCCACGACGCGGTTCGGCATAGTTGGCGGACAGGGCGGCAGCGTAAACGAACAACGTGCCGGCGCCGCTGTTCCATTGGGCGGCGGTGATGCCAAGACCGATCATCGCCAACGCGAGCAGCGGTTGATACCGCTCCGGCAAGCGCCAGCCAGCGAAATAAAGCGGCAGAAACGCCGCGATGATCGCCAGATCCGACAACAGCAGGCTCAGCTGGAACGGCCGGAACAGGTAGTGAAAAAACAGGAACAGCAGGTAGACCAGATAGATATAGGGTGAAATGCCGCGCTCTGCTGGTGGCAACAGCGAGCGCCAGAACGGGCGAGTCGTTGAGGAGGCGGCCGGAGTGGCTTGCATGAGGCTTTCGGTCCATGAACAGAGGTCGCCAGTATCGCCGAAACGATGGCCGACACCACAAGTCAGGTAGTCGCAGGCATGGCGCATTCGGGCTGCGAACACAGGCACCCGGTATCGTCGAAACGGTGGCCGGTAGCGCAAGTCGGGCAACCGGTCACGAAATGCCCTGGTCCTGCGCCCCATCAGGCTGGCGGTGGGCCGGCCGGCCTAGTAGCATGGCCGGCGACCCGCAGGACTGCGGCCCCGCCATGACTATTCGAAGCTTCAGGAGTCTTTTGTGAACCGTATGTTGATTGCCGGCGTTGCGCTGGCGGCCGTAATTGCCGGTGCCGGCTATTACGCCATTCAGGCTGGCGGCTCGGCCGCTGGCGAAACCCAAACCGCTGCCGCCAGCACCTACACCAACAATGCCGACAAGGCGATGTATGGCTTCGGGCTGCAACTGGCCGAGCAGTTCAACGGCAACATGGAAAACCTGCGCAAGATTGGCGTCAACATCAGCACCGACGCCTTGGCTGCCGGTTTCCGTGATGGCTTGAACAACAACCCGGCGTTGACCAAAGAAGATATCGCCGCTGCCGAGCTCGCTTTCCGTGGTGAAATCGAAGCGCTGGCGAAAGCCGATCAAGAGAAAAAGAAAGCCGATGGTGACGCCTTCCTGACTGCGAAAGCGGGCGAAGCCGGTTGGATCAAAACCGAATCGGGTCTGCTCTACAAAGTGGTCGCCGAAGGCGATGGCAAAACCAAGCCGAGCAAAGCCGACACCGTCGTTGTTCATTACACCGGCACGCTGGTTGATGGCACCAAGTTCGACAGCTCGGTTGACCGTGGTCAGCCAGCCGAATTTGGCGTTGGCCAAGTGATCCCGGGTTGGACCGAAGCGCTGCAACTGATGAGCAAAGGCGCCAAATACCAGCTGGCGATTCCGTCGGATCTGGCCTACGGCCCGAACGGCGCTGGCGCGACCATTCCGCCGAACTCGGTGCTGCTGTTCGATGTCGAGCTGATCGACATCAAAACCGCTGGCAAATAAGTTCGCGAGCCTGCCGCAATGACCCCGAAAGGACTGCAGAGCTTTGAGGCGTTCTGGCCGTATTACCTGGCCGAACACCGACTGCCGTCCTGTCGGGCATTGCACTATCTCGGCACCAGCGCCGCCACACTCGGTTTGATTGTGCTGCTGGCGCTCGGCGCGTTCCAATGGCTGTGGCTGGTGTTGTTGCTTGGCTATGGTCCGGCCTGGATTGGCCATTTCGTGATCGAGAAAAACCGGCCGGCGACGTTTACCTATCCACGCTGGTCCCTGCTCGCCGATTACAAAATGTTTGGCTTGTTCCTCACCGGCAAGCTGAAAGCCGAAATGGACCGACACAAGCACATTATTTTTTCACCGCCGGCGCATTGACTCAGTGGTGAGAAAACTGAAGCAACAAAAAAAGGCCGTCAGTGACGGCCTTTTTTTTAGCCGTACTCTAGCTCAGGCCGCGATATCTTCATCACCAAACAACAGCGCGAGCAATTCATCCTCCAGCTCGAAGCGTTCAGCAAGCGCAACGCCGAGTGCGGCCAAATCGGCGTCCAGCCGTTCGATCAGCAATT
>CAMLNB010000136.1 GCA_946481205.1 uncultured Kangiella sp.
TGGCCAAGTTCGGTTTGCCGCTCGATGAGGTGCTGGCCATCATCATGCAATCCAATTTTTCCAAGCTGGGTGCCGACGGCAAACCCATTTACGACGAGCGCGGCAAGGTGATGAAAGGCCCGAACTACTGGAAGCCTGAGCCAAAGATTCAGGCTTTGTTGGCGTCATTGAAAGAACGAGCCTAATCGTTCTGCGTGACGCGTTCAGATATGCAGTTCATATATGCAGGGTGGATTCGCGTAGCGATCCACCCTTTTCTTTAGGTGCGCAAGAAAGGGAAGTGCTATGCGGTTAGGCCACTGGCCAAACGGCATAGCGAACCGCGATTTCGCTTTGCAGCCAGATCATGCCAATGAAAGCCGCACCTGCCGCCAGCAGAATACGTAGCCAGGTTCGCCAGCCGCCGCCGATGAATCGACACAGCAGATAAACCTGCGAGATCAGCAGCACAAAGTTTGTGCTCATGCTCAAGCCCAACGTGGGCACAGCAAACAGCTTGAATACCAGAGCAAGCCCACTGATCAGCGCCAGTGCAAGGCTGACTGCGAACAGCGAAACGAGCCACAGCTCGGCAACCGTGTGGCGGCTTTGTGCAAGACAGAGCCTGACGAGAGCCGCCACCGGTAGTGTGGCAATCAGCATCAGGTAGGGCAGGGAGCTGCGCAAGCTGCGATAAAAGTCGATGTAGCGATTGCGCTGTACGTCACTCATGCTGCGTGCAGCATCGGTGCTCAGAAAGCGGTGGAATTCCTGCCAGACCGCTTCATCAAACAGGCTGGTGATCAAAAAATATACCGTGGCACTGAGCAGCAAGAACGCAAAGGGATGGGCGAAGTGCTTGCGGCGACCGGCAAAATAGCTCAGCAACATGGTGCGTGGGCGAATGATCAAGTCGCGCATGGTATGCCACCAACCTGACTCAATCTGGGCCACTTTTTCCACCAGATCGTGGCCTAGCGTTTTCAGGCTGAGTTGGCCGGCTACATGGCGTTGGCCACAGTGGTGACAATAATGGCCGACACGCGCAACCCCGCAGTTTGCGCAGGGTTCACTATGCTGAACTGTTTCCGACATGTTCAATGCTTCGCTTTGTCAAACGGGCAGGCGACAAAATGCGCAAGTGTAGAGGCTTGTGCGGATAAGCGCCATGTATTGCCGCACCAACGTAGTTGATTAAAACGAGGCACTGGTACGGAACTCCGTTCAGCGGTCTTGCTCCAAGCGCGCGCTACACTCCGGCCTGGTCCCGAGTGGGTCGGCGCAGAAGCGGCTTAGCGTGCTTCTCGTCGCGGCAAGGATGTCTGTTTTTTCATCAATCATGAATATAAAAATTATCCCAAGCATTTTTCTGTTGTGCGGTTTGGCAGCCTGCGCAGGGCAGGTCTCCGATGAAAACATTTCAGCGACTTCAGGCTCAGCTTTACCAGTTCCCGCTACGCCAGTTTTGGCGACTCCGGCTACCGAGCAGATGATGATCAGTCAGCTTGCCGATGTGGATGGTCGGCAGCTGGAATACTGGGCCCATCATGCGCCGGGCGCTCAAGCCACACTGGTCTTCGAGAATGGTTTGATGCTGCCACTAACGACTTGGCAACGCGTCACATCAGCCTTTACCTTGAATACCAACATGTTGGCCTACAATCGCCCCGGAGTTGGCCGCAGTACCGAAAGTGAATTGTCTAACGACCCCATGCAAACGGTCGAGCAATTGCGGAAACTCCTGCAAGCGCAGCAGTTCTCGCCACCGTATGTATTGGTTGGGCATTCCCTTGGCGGTCAATATGTTCAGCTATTTGCTGAGCGTTTCCCGGATCAGGTCCGTGCAATTGTGCTGGTGGATGCCTTGCCCATTGGCATTGTCAAACCGCTGGAAGACTTTCCTTGGTACACCCGGTGGGGCCTCAGCCTGTTTGCGCCCAGCTATGTGAAGCGAGAGGTGGAGAGTATTTACCCGATGGGTGAAACGGTTTTGGCTGCCGCTGATCGGTTTGATAAACCCATGATTCGCCTCGTGGCGGTGATCGAACCACCGCCGCCGCCGCCACAAGGCTTGCTCAGGGATCTCCTGAACGGCGTGCTATATGCCGAAGATTTTGGCGTATGGTCCATTGACCCGGACGAAGGCGAGCGCCGCATGGATGAGCTTTATCCACAGTCGGTCGTGCGCCATGTCCCTGCGGTGCACCGTATTCAGGAAGCAACACCGGAAGCGGTAATTGCATCGATCCAGGAGTTGATGAGACAGAATTAACATCAGCATTGCAACGCAATGCAACCCGTCAGGGGTGCGCCATGAAGCATCGTTTCGTGATACGGTAAGCCAAATGCTCACGCATGTTGCTGCGCGAGTAAGCAGGAGGACGCTACTTCTGGTCGGAGCTTCGGTGTCCATTTTGAGAAGAAGAAAGTCTTGAAAAGAAACAACACTTGAAAAGGAAACAACAATGAAAACATTGGATGATTTGCAGAACGATATGCGCACGGCCTTTCTGGACGGCGTACCGGGGATGCTGGTGTCGGCGTTGGTTTGGGCCATTGCCGGCGTGGTGTTTCTGCGCCTTGGCGCGGAGCAGGGAATCTGGGCTCTGCTGATTGGTGGTGCGTTGATCCACCCGCTTTCCATTATCGTTCTCAAAATACTGGGCCGGACCGGGAAGCCAACCGATGGCAATGCCCTCAATTCGTTGGCGTTTTCCTCAACGGTCTGGCTGATTGTTTGCTGTGTGCTGGCCTATGGCTTGTCCCGAGTGAATGTGCTGTGGTTCTTCCCCGCGATGATGCTGGCCATTGGCAGCCGTTACCTGACCTTTCATATGCTCTATGGCCATCGCCTGTATTGGATTTGTGGTGGCGCATTGATCGTTGCGGGCTACTTCTGTGCCGCCACACGGCTATCGCCTGCGTTGGCGGCATTTGTCGGCAGTGGTGTGGAAGTGGTATTTGCTGTTCTGCTGCTTGCTACCAAGAAGCGGGTCGCGGCTACGGCTTGAAACCTCTCGACATATTGTGGTGAGAAGCGAAATCCGACATTCCGTTCGATATTCGATGCTCTCTACCCACCAATCGACAAGCTCCGGGCGAACGGGGCGTTAATCGGAACTTGCTCTGGCTTCTTGGTATTCGACAATGACAAGAACATCGGTATATGCCCTGCTACTTTTTCTGCCGGTTGCGGCAAGCGCTCATGGAGGCAGTTGTGAGGCCGAGGGCTTTTTTGAGGTCTCACTTGGCTTTCTATTTTTGCTGAGTTGGCTTGCTGGCGGCCCGGGACTGTTGTGCGCTTGGCTTTATGCGCTGGTTGCTATTGATGGGCGATGGCAGTGGCAGCTCGTCACCAAGCTTTTCCTTACCTTGCTTCTGGGCCCGCTGTTACTTTGGCTAGTATGGCTAAATCTTGGCAGCATGATGGGGTGTGTTAGCGCCGTTGAGCGCATAGGTATTATCTTGGTGAATATAGCACCTCTGTTTATCTGTATTGCGTTGACCAAGCGTTTTGTTCGGCTCGGTAAAACTCGATTTGCGCGAAACGCGGCGCATGAAGCTGAGCTTGATTAGGTAAACGGGGGGATTCGCGATGCAAATTCACCATCCTCGCTTACGCCGGAATTACTCGCTCAGCCACACAGCCAAGTTTCAGTAATAGCGCAACAGAATCCCGTTCAATCCGTTTTCGCACACTGAGGCGGTCGGCCAGGCGACCGATCCCGTTGGTGAATTTGTATTCCAGTGTCCGGGTGAAACGGGTGCCGCCGTCTTTCGCTGTGCATTCATAGGTCACGTACATCATCAGGCCGTACTTGCCGCGTGCTTTTGCTTGCCAGCGCTGGCCGGGAATATGGTCGATCACCTCCCAGTGCAAATAACCTGCGCGGCCACCGGTGTAATCAAAGTGGGTGCCGATGGGTAGCGAACCGGCTGGGCCTTTTATGGCAACGTGGTAGGGATGCCATTCGTGCCAGCGCGTGGGGGTGCTGAGGTAGCGCAGCACTTTGGCGGGTGAACCGGGCAGATCGATATGGTGTTGCATCACGGTCATGTTTGCGCGGTTATCGGCGCGCTCATCAGCGAGTGTGTACAGCGTGCCGTAAATCCAATCCCAAAGTGGAAACACGATGTTGAAGTTGTAGCGATGCATCAGTGTGTGGTGGTGGTGCAGCGCATGGAGTTCACGCATCTGCCGTATCCACGGCAGCGTGGCGAGTGGATGGTGTGGGGGCAGGTGCTCACAGGCGTGGATGATCTCGTAGCCAAGATAGCCGAGCAGCAGCGTGCCGCAGAACAATGCGGCGGCGTTGTGATTGACGGCACTGAGCAGCCACCACGCCGCAAACACGCCGATGGCGAATATCACGATCAACCAGGCCGGAAAGAAAATAATCCGCCAGTCCCGCATGAACTCGTAACTCATGTGCCCCTCAGCAAAGAAGCTGTGGTGATCGCCGGTGTGGCGCTTGTAGAACATGGCGCTGAGTCGGTGTTTGTGATGGCCCAAGTTTTTGTGGACCTTGTATTCGCCCCAGTTCTGAAAAATGAGCCCCAGCGGAATGGCCAACCATTCCCACGGCTGGATGTTTTCCGTTTGGCTCCACAAAAAGCCGATGCACAGCACACCGAACAGCAACACAAAGCCGCCGTGCAGCCAGGCGTTGTAGTACGGCGTGATCTCGGCGCGGTAGCGGGCGCGGAAGGTAGCCGTGTGGGAGGGGGTCGCGTCGAAGCTCATGGAGGACCTTCAGCCAGATGGGGGTCAGCGCCAGTGCATGCAGCCACGCCAGTTCATGGGGCGGCATGCGGTTGACGGAAGATAGGCAGCGGCCCATTATTTGTATAATGGATATTCAGAAAGAGCTTTATTCATGATCTCGAATTTACGGCAGTTGGACCTGAACCTGCTGCTGGTATTCGACGCGCTGATGCAGGAGCAGAACCTGTCGCAGGCGGCAGAGCGACTGCATCTGAGCCAGTCGACGGTCAGCAATGCACTGGCGCGGCTGCGCCAGCAACTGGGTGAGCCGCTGTTTCAGCGCACTGCGCGCGGCATGGTACCGACGCCGCAGGCTCATACGTTGTACGGGCCGGTGCGCCAAGCGCTGCAACTGCTGCGGACCGGCTTGGGGCCGCAAGAGAGCATCGATCTGGAAGCGGATCTGAGTTTCCGGGTATCGATGAACGATTATGGCCAGGCGGTCTTTCTGCCACAGATGCTGGCGCGGATGCAGCGCTTGGCCTCGCATCTGGTGTTGTCGGTGCAACCGGATGATGCCGACACCTTGGTCAAGCGGCTGAAGACCGGCGAGTTGGATCTGGCGATTGATTACCTGCCGTTGAACGATGCTGATCTGCGTTATCAGCCTCTGCTTGAAGAAGAACTTGCAGTGATCGCGCGCACGGATCACCCGGCCTGCAAAGCGGAGCTGACGCTGGCGCAGTTTCAGGAATGCCAGCACATTGCGTTGCCGCAGCGCGCTGGCCGCGGTTCGCCGCTGGAGATTGTGCTGGGCTCCGCCAAGCTGCGGCGAAAAATCCCGCTCTATGTGCCGAATTATTTGTCGATTCCCGCGCTGGTGGCGCAGACGGATATGCTCGGTACGGTGCCAAGGCGGCTTGCCGAGCATTATGCCAAACAGTATTCGCTACAGATTTTTCCGTTGCCAGTGAGCATGCCGCCAATTCAGGTCAGTCTGATTTGGCACAAGCAGCAGGATGTTTCAGTCGGACTGAAATGGTTGCGCGAACAAATTACGGCGTTTGTGAATGATGCATATCACAGCAACTGACGCCCGTAGGCGTTCCCGAATCCCGGTTACTGAGTGGGCTGATGCAGGCCGCGAGTTCCGCTATCGCGGTCACGCAATCTTTACCCGCACCGCGGGCAAGGCGGGCGCTGAACCGCTGTTGCTTATCCACGGTTTTCCAACCGCGTCCTGGGACTGGGAGGCGCTGTGGCCGGCGCTGACCGAGCGCTTCCAGGTTTACACACTCGATCTGATCGGCTTCGGCTTGTCGGCAAAGCCAACGGATTACAACTACTCCATTCGCGATCAAGCGGATCTGTGCGAGGCCTACCTCAAGGCCGAAGGTGTGCGCGCTTATCACATGCTGGCTCATGACTATGGCGACAGCGTTGCCCAGGAGCTGTTGGCGCGCAGTACTGAGTCGGGTGAACGGCCAACATTGCGCAGTGTGGCCTTCTTAAACGGCGGATTGTTTCCGGAAACGCATAGACCGGTTCTGATTCAGCGCTTGTTGCTGTCACCGATAGGTTTTCTGATTGCCAAACTGACCAGCCGCGCCAAATTGGCCGCGAATATGCGCCGCATCTTCGGGCCTGATTCGCAACCGGACGAGGAGTTGCTCGATGCATTCTGGCAGCTGATGACAGCAAGCAATGGTCAAGCTGTGATGCATCGGCTTATCCGCTATATGATCGAACGTCGCGAGTGTCGCGAGCGCTGGGTGGGGGCACTGCAGAACAGCCGGGTTCCACGCAAGCTGATCGACGGTGCGGCTGACCCCATCTCCGGCGCGCATATGGTAGCCCGTTACCGGGAGTTGGTCCCTAATGCGGATGTGACAGTGCTGGAAACGATCGGGCATTATCCGCAGGTAGAAGCACCTGAGGCTGTGCTCGCGGCGTATCTTGCATTCCGCGCCAAGCTTTCAGTGGCAACAGGTGATGCGGAATCCACCTGACCTTCGTCAAAACTGTTTCGAGAAAACAAATTGAATAAGCTAATCTGCCTTTTCACCATTGGATTGCTTGCAGCCGGTTCAGCACACGCGGAGCGTGGCTGGAGTGACCCGCAAGATCCGTTCACGGTTTACGGTAATACGCATTATGTCGGCACGGCGGGTATTGCGGCTGTGCTGATTACGTCGCCTGATGGTCATGTGCTGATCGACGGCACAACTGATCAAGGTGCCAAGGTTGTTGCCGCGAATATCCGTACGCTGGGCTACCGCATTGAGGATGTGAAGTACATTCTCAGCTCGCACTCGCATGAAGATCATGCCGGTGGTATTGCTGCGCTGCAGAAGCTGAGCGGGGCAGTAGTACTGGCCGGTGCAGACAATGTCGAGGCGTTACGCACCGGTATTTCGCCAGCGCATGATCCGCAGTTTGGTGCGCTGGCCAACTTCCCCGGTGCGGCGAATGTTCGCGCTGTTGCAGATGGTGAAGTGGTCAAGCTTGGTTCGTTGGCGGTGAAAGCGCATTACACGCCCGGCCATACCGCGGGTGGTGTCAGCTGGACATGGCAGTCTTGCGAGGCGGGTTCCTGCAAAGCCATGGTATTTGGCGACAGTTTGACGGCGGTGTCTGCCGATACGTATCGGTTCAGCGCGCACCCTGAAGTGATTGCTGCACTGCAGAGCAGTTTCGCCAAGGTCGAAGCCTTGCCCTGCGATATTCTGATCGCCGCCCATCCCGAAGTGAATGATATCTGGGGCCGCAAAGCCAAGGTGACAGAGCAGGGCCGCGCAGCCTATATCGACACTGAGGCTTGTCGCGCGCTGGCTGAGAAAGGGCGCAAACGGTTGGCGACTCGACTGGCAAGTGAAGCGCAGCACGCCTCGCCATGATGATTCTGCTGAGTGAACCTGGTGTGAGTGTGTGAGCCAAGACCCGGAACTGTTGCGCCGATTGCTGCGCGCCAAGGATCAGATGGATGCCGCCTCGCATGAGGAGTGGCCGGTCCAGCGGCTGGCGCGTGTCAGCAGCGTTTCCGAGGCGCATTTCGCCCGCTCGTTCAAAGAGGCGTTCGGTCTGCCGCCCCACCGTTATTTGCTGACAAGGCGTATCGAGAAGGCCACGAGTCTGTTGCGCGATACGGATTTACCGATCATCGAGATTGCGTTTCAGACCGGCTGGGGCAGCCTGGGCACGTTCGGCCGCACCTTTCGGGACATTACCGGTGAAAGTCCGGGTGAGTTCCGGCGACGGATGCAGACCGTTCCGCATGCACTCGAACAGGTGCCCGGCTGTTTTCTGAGCGCCGCACAGCGGCCCGATCTCACAACAGCAGTTTCGGAGAAGCGCCGGCAGGAGGCCGACAGTACTATCTCCCCGTCAGACGAAACGGAGGTGTTATGAGTCAGGGTATCGGGGTGGTCGGGCTGTATGTGCGCGATCAGGACGAAGCGGTCCAATTCTATGTCGGGAAGCTGGGTTTTCGTGTGCACACGGATGCACGCAACGGCGATTATCGCTGGCTCACGGTGCAACACCCGGAGCAGCCGTCGTTCCAGCTGGGCCTGTTCACACCGCAAGCGCCATTGGTCGATGCCACAACCGCGCAGAACTTGCGCGAAGCCGTCGCCAAAGGCGCCATGCCGCCACTTGTGCTGATCGTCAATGATTGTCAGGCGGCCTGGGACCAGATGCGCGCGCGGGGTGTGGAGTTCACCCAGGAGCCTATCGAGCGTTATGGCACGGTCGACGCCAGTTTTCGCGACCCGTCCGGAAACGGTTGGAAAATGATTCAGTCCCGCAACGCGGGATGAGCCACCGATTCCGTTTTGCGCATGACGAGCAGGGCGCTCTCGTCGACGGCGGTTGCGTGGTACTCAAGGCGTCCTCAAGCGGTTCTTGATCAGGTCTTGACAGGAGGTTTTTCGAAGATGAGTAAATGGATTCGACAATTTCATCGCTGGGTGTCTATCGCATTCACCCTAACTGTTATCGCCAATTTTGTTTCCATGGCTCAGCGTGGTGCAGAAGCGCCGCCGAACTGGATTACCTACTCACCGTTGTTGCCGCTGGCGTTGTTGCTGTTTACCGGCCTGTATTTGTTCGCGCTGCCGTACGTCAACAAATGGCGTAGCACACGCAAGGCTGCCGTACCGGTCAGCTGAGCAATGGTATCCGCAACGCGACACCATGCCATGGTTTCCGTGTCAACGCAGTAAGCGCAACCCATGCGCAGGAAACCATGGTCGTTTGGCGAACTCGGGAGGCGAAGATGAAAAAGACAGCTGCAAGCGGAGAAACATCAGCCTCAGCGCTGATTGACAATCGAATTGCCGAGCTTGGTGACTGGCGCGGCGAAACGCTGAGCCGGATGCGCGACCTCATCAAGGAGGCGGCGCCGGATGTCGTGGAAGAATGGAAGTGGATGGGGACGCCGGTATGGTCGCAGGACGGGATCATTTGTACCGGAGAGTCTTACAAGTCGACCGTGAAGCTGACTTTTGCCAAAGGCGCGTCTCTGGAAGATCCAGCCAAACTGTTCAACTCCAGCCTCGATGGCAACACCAGGCGCGCTATTGATATCCACGAAGGCGAAACGGTCGACACCAAGGCATTCAAGGCCCTGATTCGAGCGGCTGTTGCGCAGAATGCTGCGGGCAAGGCGAAACCAAAGCGAGTGAAGTAGCGTGCAGATGCTCTTGCGCTGCTGTAAGCCGCAGCTTTTATGCGTTGAAAGAAACCTGTGTATTGAGCATTGTTAGCAGGTAGCCATTGTTTTTATGCGTGGTGAAGATGCAGCGATGTATTGTTGGTTTCCATCAGGACGTTGAGTTGCACTGGGTGGCTGAGCTGGAATGCGGCCATTTTCAACACACCCGCCATAGTCC
>CAMLNB010000137.1 GCA_946481205.1 uncultured Kangiella sp.
CGCCGACCCTCGATATGCAGGTGGTGCGGATGGAATCGGCCGGGATTGGTTTGCGGTTTCTGGATGTATGAGTCGTTTTACCCGCGCAAACCGGCGTCATTTTAGGAGCGCCCTTGATCGCGATTTCCCGCCACCGCTCAGTATCGAAGCATCGTGGCCAAGACGCTCCTACAGCACACACTCATCACGACTTACGTCGCTGCAATACGCTTCCCCAACCGTCATAGTCAACCTTAAACAAAGTTGACAGGCACTCCATCATGCCAGACACCGAGCAAATGACGTGCTGAGTGACCGGCATCTCGATCAGTACAAGCACACGGTACCCCAACGCTTCAGGTACAACACGAACACTTCCATACTGATTGCCTGCTACAAACTCGGCCAGAGCCTCGGCTTTTTCCCGATCAGTAGTGAAAAAAGAGAAATCGACTTCACGTGGGACACAAAAATCGTCGCCACGTTCATCATTCCTCATCAACAGCTCTGTATCCGACTTTGCATTCGCTGTTAGCGATTCAAATATAGACAATCCAGTCACTCCGAATAGCAATGTCCTATCCTGGTCACTCGCATGAAGCCAGTCGCAATTACGCAGGCTCTCACAAACACTCACGCCAGCTCTGTTGCCAAGCCGTTCGCGAGCTTCATCACCAAACCATAAATCGACAGCTGCGGATTGACGCCGAGGCTGGTTGGAAACAGCGAGCCGTCGTGCACGCTGACATTGGCAAAGCCGCGCAACCGGCCGCTCGAATCGCACACGGTCTTCTTCTTATCCTCACCAAATGCGCAGCCGCCCATGACATGGGCGCTGACGACCTGCGTGCGCGGCGTTTGCTTCGGTAGCCGCGCGATCAGTTTCTTTGCTTCAGCCAAGGTTTTCACCGGCGTGGCATCCATATGCAGCGGCAATACTTGCTCGGCGCCAGCAGCAAACTGCAGTTCGGCCATGCGTTCGAACGCGTCGTGCATGCTGGTCAGCAGATAGTCGCTGACCGGGTAATCGAGCAGGGCGTCGCCAAATGGGTCGAGCTCGACTTTGCCACCTGGCGAGTCAGGATGAAAACCGTCGCGCAGCAATGCCAGCGAGGCATGGACTCGCGGCAACTTGGCCATGAACTCGGCGTGCGTTTTGCCATGCACCAGATGGATGGTCGAACCGATCAGCGGATGAATCGGCGGCACTTCCAGCTTGTAACCACAAGGCCCGCTGACACCGTGCTTCCAGACAAACTCGTCGGAATAAATGCTCTGCGGTGCACCGGCATCGGCGCGCACGTCGAACGGCATCAGCGCAATCGAGATCACCACCGGATGCAGGAACGTGCGGGTGCCGATCAACCGATTCGGATCGGGCATTTTTGAGCGCAGCAGCAGTGCTGGCGTATTGATCGCGCCGCCGCTCAGGACAAAATGTTTGGCCGTGAGCCGGACCCGAATGTTCTCCACCTTCTGGCCCCAGTTGTCCATCGTCACGCCTTCCGCGGCGCTGACCCGATCGCCCTGCCACTGCAGCGTCTCGATCCGGACTCTCGTGATCAGCGTGGCACCATGGCGCAGCGCATTCGGGATGCTTGTGATCAGCATCGACTGCTTGGCATTCATCGGGCAGCCGGTGCCGCAATAGCCGAGATTGGCGCAGCCGCGGACATTGCGCGGAATCACCTCGGCATGCCAGCCGAGTTTCGTCGCGCCATCTTGCAAGACCCGGTTATTGGCATTCGGCTCGACCGGCCACGGCGCAATGCCAAAACGCGCTTCGGCCTGCTCGAACCACAGCGTCATCGTCGCGTCATCGACGCCCTCTGTGCCGAATTCGCGTTGCCAATACTCGCGTGTCAGCAGCGGTGTCCGGAAGCTCGAGGTCCAGTTGATTGTGGTCGAGCCTCCGACGCTGCGCCCTTGCAGGATGTTGATGCCTTTGTCCTTGGTTTTGCGCGCCGCCGCTTCCTGATAGAGCTGGCTATAGGCTTCGTCCTCGCGCATCCGAAAATCTTTTGCGGTTTTCAGCGGGCCTTCTTCGACCAGGATCACTTTGAGCCCGGCCTGCGCCAGGATTTCTGCAGTTACGCCACCGCCGGCGCCGCTGCCGATGATCACGACATCGGCGTCGAGTTCGAGCGAGGCATTCAGCGTGTCGCCTTCGATGATGCGCCAGCTGGGGTCGTAGCGATCGTCGGTGTAGGTTTGGTGGAAGTATTCGCTTGTCATCACTATTTCACTGTGCGGGCTCGGCGCTCTTATCACCCTCCCCTGTCAAGGGGAGGGACGGGGTGGGGTAGTTGCCGCTCCGAGGGTTCGCCTATTTCTGCCGCTGTGCAGCCGGAGGGTTTGCCGGTTCTCGCTCCGGCGGGCGAGGAACTTTCTTTGGCGCAAAGAAAGTTCCCAAAGAAACATGCCCTGTATTCCTCGCCCACAAAACGATAAGACTGTTTTGTAGGTACCCTGCGCTGCTCAAAATGCAACGGCGGCTGTGGAACTCGCGCTGCGCGCTCAGACGTGGCCCGGTGCTTCGCTGAGCTCAGCCCGTTCACGCGGCGCACAGCACATTGGTGCTGTGCTTATCTCCGCGTTCACCCTCGCCGAACCCCGTTGCGTTTTTCCGCTGCTCGGCTCGTCAGACGGGTGGAAAAACCAACCACGCCAAGCAAGCAGACAGGTCTTTGTCCTTTATCTATGCGGTCTCATAGGCCGCTAATAACTCGTCTTTCCTAGCGTTAGTCGATATGTGAATCAAGACGGTATTCGGCATGTCGACTTCGGGATGCTTTGCAGCATTCTTCAGGAAAAACAAAGCATCCGACATAGTCTCATCTTCATGCCAAGTGGTAATCACGAATTCGGAATCTGGCACTTCGCCGTAATTGAATTTCTCGACCAGTGCGAAATCGACCGAATCATCCCAATCACTGCAGTCAATGCCCCACGCGGCCATATAAAGACAGCCTGAGTTCACCAGCCATTCGCTTACCTTGGTGCGCCATTCCGCATTCACTGCATCTTCAATCAGAAGTGCTGCCCGAAACGGCTTCCAACTTGAGATATTTGGCAGTTCGCATTGGGGTTTTAAATGTAGGTACTCTACTTTCATGCAGGCGTCCGGTATTGTTTTCTGCTCGCACAATTACAGCGAAATCATCACCGCACCTGCGGCGGCCCGGCATAACCGACCAAAGCCCAGTTCGCCGAATCACCATAGAACGAGGCCATCACCAGATTGTGCAGACCGGCGTAGGCAGTTTGCAGCAGATCGAGAAAGCTTTCGCGCCAATCGTTCAGGAATTCATTCTTGTCGTGCAGGCTGGCGCTGGCCCAGTTGCTCCAGATGCCGGCGAGGGTGACGCGGCCGGCTTTGTTGCCAAGCAGATCGAACAGTTCGCGCAGTTCGGCGCGGGTGCGCGGGTAGAGATGGCGCAGCGCTTCATCAAGGCGGCGAATGACGGTTTGGACTTGTTGCTGCTGAATGTTCGCATCGCTGCTGAGCGCGCCGTCGAGTAGCACCGGAATTAGCGCGCTCAGGATCAGGGCGTCGTCCCCGGTCAGGAATTTCAGCTCTGGTTGCGGCGCGGCAGCGTCATCTGCTGGCGCCAGACTCAGCGTCAGGCCAGCAAGCGCCGCGCCGCCGAGCAGCGAGCCGAGCAGCAACTGTCGACGGGTCAGCATGCTGCGCTCAACGACCCAGCAGCAGCTTCAGCATCGCGCTGACGCGCGGGCCGAACGGCGGGTACAGCAGCGGGGCGCCGTTCAGTTTGCTTTGCTGGAAAATCGGTTTCAGTTTCGAGAAGGTGTTGAAGCCGTACTCGCCGTGGTAGTGGCCGAGGCCGCTTGGACCGATGCCGCCGAACGGCAGCGATTCTTGGCCGACGTGCAGCACGCAATCGTTCAGCGTGACGCCACCGCTGTGGGTTTCGTGCAGCACTTTGTCGATGTCCTGCCGGTGATAGCCGAAGTAATACAGCGCCAGCGGCCGTGGCCGGTTGTTGATGTAGGACACGGCATCGGGCAGCGCGCGGTAGCTCAGCACCGGCAGCAGCGGGCCGAAGATCTCTTCCTGCAAAATGCGCATGTCGTCGGTGGCGTGCAGCACGATGCGTGGAACAAAATGAGTGGCGCTGTCGTCGGCATCAAGCAGCTTGATCACCTGCGCGCCTTTGGCTTCAGCATCAGCGACCACGGCGGCGATGCGTTCGCGCTGACGCGGCGTGGCCAGCGCGCTGAAATCCTGCGGCCAGTTTGGGTAACGGCTGCGGGCAACGCGCTTGGCTTCATTGACGAATTTTTCTTCACTGCCGACCGGCAGCAGCAGGTAATCGGGCGAGACGCAGATCTGACCGGCATTGAGCAGTTTGGTGGTGATGATGCGTTCAGCGGCGGTGGCGATCGGAAAATCGGTGCCGATCACGGTCGGCGATTTGCCGCCGAGTTCGAGCGTGACCGGCGTCAGGTGTTCGGAAGCGGCGCGCATCACCGCTTTGCCGACATTGGTCGAACCGGTGAACAGCAGGTGATCGAACGGCAGGGCGGTGAACGCCTGGCTGACTTCGACACCGCCGTTGATCACGACCAGTTCTTCCGGCGCAAAATAACGGGCAACGCAGGCGGCAAGCACTTCACCAAACTGGCTGGTGAATTCGCTTGGCTTGACCATGACCCGGTTGCCGGCAGCGAACGCACCGGCGATGCCGGACAGGGTCAGAAACAGCGGGTAATTCCACGGCGAGACAATGCCGACGACGCCGAGCGGCTGTGGCTGCACCCAGGCCTTGCCGGGTTTGAACCAAATGGAGACGCCGTGCTTGCGCGGTTTCATCCAGCGGTGCAGCTGTTTGCGGTTGTGCTTGATCGCTTCCAGCGACGGGAACACTTCGAGAATGTCGGTTTCGGTGGCCGGCCGGCCGCCCCAGTCGCGATCAATAGCCGCGGCGAATTCGGCCTTGTGCGCTTTCAGCATTTTGAGCAGCCGGTTCAGCCGGTCGCGGCGTTCATCTTCGGTCGGGAACGGTTGGCGCAGGCAAGCGGCTTTGAGCTGCTCGAACGGCAGGGTCAGCGGGTCTATGCTCGGCGTGTTTACTACGGTCAGCGCGGCGGTCATGGCGGCTCTTCTTCGGGTCCTTCGATGCGATGAAGCTTACGCGCCGAACCCGGGCTTGGGAAGTAAGTGACCGAAGGTCAGTTGTGAGAAAGTGACCACTGAATACGTCTGCAGGGCTTATGCCGGTTCGTTAGTCGGCCTTGCCGGCGCGGCCGGCTATGCTGCACCGTAGCAAAATCCCGGTGGCGAAATTCCGGTAGCTATCCGGTTACAAATCCCGTCAGAGGAAAAGCAACGCTAATGAGTACGTCGTCTGGGCAGGGCGCCGCGCGCCGCATTCGCAAAATTCTGGTCGCCAATCGTAGCGAGATCGCCATCCGGGTGATGCGCGCCGCGAACGAACTCGGCATCAAGACCGTGGCCATTTACGCTGGCGAGGATCGGTTCTCGCTGCACCGATTCAAGGCCGACGAAAGCTACCGCGTTGGCGAGGGCAAGAAACCGGTCGAGGCCTACCTCGATTACGCCGACATCCTGCGCATTGCCCGCGACGCCGGTGTCGATGCGATTCACCCCGGTTATGGTTTCCTGTCCGAGAACCCGGATTTTGCCGAGGCCTGTGCCAAGGCCGGCATCGCTTTTATCGGCCCGCAACCCGACGTGATGCGCCGGCTCGGCAACAAAGTGGCGGCGCGCGAACTGGCCCAGCTTGCCAAAGTGCCGGTAGTGCCGGCGACCGGCCCGCTGCCGCGTGATGCCGCCAGCATTCAAACGCTCGCCAACCAAATCGGTTTTCCGATCATGGTCAAGGCCAGCTGGGGCGGTGGTGGCCGCGGCATGCGCGTGGTCGAAAACGAAAGCGAATTGCTGAGCCAGATTGACGCTGCCCGTCGCGAAGCCGGTGCCGCATTCGGCAACGATGAAGTGTATTTGGAAAAATTGGTGCGGCGCGCGCACCACGTTGAAGTGCAGATTCTCGGTGATGGCCACGGCACCCTGGTGCACCTCGGTGAGCGCGATTGCTCGGTGCAACGGCGGCATCAAAAAGTGGTTGAGCAGGCGCCAGCGCCGTACCTGAACAGCACGCAGCGCGCTGAACTGTATGGCTACGCGCTCGCCATCGGCAAACAGGTCAACTACACCCACGCCGGCACCGTCGAATTCCTGATGGATGCCGACACCGGCGCGCTGTATTTCATCGAAGTGAATCCGCGCATCCAGGTCGAACATACCGTCACCGAAGAAGTGACCGGCATTGATCTGGTCAAGGCGCAGATCAAGATCACCGAAGGCGCCAGGATTGGCCTCATCGATGGCGAGCAAGGCAGCGGCGTGCCGGCGCAAGCAGACATTCAGCTGCGCGGTTATGCGCTGCAATGCCGGATCACCACCGAAGATCCGGACAATGGCTTCCGACCCGATTACGGTCGGCTCACCGCGTACCGCAGCCCGGCCGGTTTCGGCATTCGTCTGGATGGTGGTAGTGCCTATAGCGGTGCCGTGATCACGCCATATTACGATTCGCTGCTGGTGAAAGTCACCTCGCGCGGCGCGACCCGCGATGAAGCGATCCGCCGGATGGATCGGGCGCTGCGCGAATTCCGCATTCGCGGCCTCGCGACCAATCTGCAATTCCTTGAAAACGTCATCAAGCATCCGGATTTTGTTTCCGGCAAATGCACGACCCGCTTTATCGATCAGACGCCGGAGCTGCTGCGATCAACGCCGCGCCGTGACCGTGCGACCAAGCTGCTGCGCTATCTCGGTGGCGTGGTCATTCATGGTCATCCGGAACTGAAGGGCCGGCACATCACCAGCGTACCGGTCGAGCCGCCGACACCGTCGACGCAACTGCTGCAGCAGACCGTGCCGGCTGGTAGCCGTGACAAACTGAAGGAACTTGGTGCCGAGAAATTCAGCCAATGGATTCTCGATCAGAAACAGGTGCTGGTCACCGATACCACGCTGCGCGATGCGCACCAGTCGCTGTTTGCGACCCGGATGCGCAGCCACGACATGCTGCGGATCGCGCCGTATTACGCCCGGCTCGCACCGAATCTGTTCTCGCTGGAATGCTGGGGCGGCGCGACCTTTGACGTCGCGCTGCGCTTCCTGAAAGAAGATCCGTGGCTGCGACTCGCCAACCTGCGTGCCGCCATTCCGAATGTATTGTTCCAGATGTTGCTGCGTGGTTCGAACGCGGTCGGTTACACCAATTACCCGGACAATGTCGTTCGTTATTTCATCCAACAGGCGGCCAGCAATGGCATTGATCTGTTCCGGGTGTTCGATTCGCTGAACTGGGTCGACAACATGCGCGTCGCGATTGATGCCGTGCGCGACACCGACGCGATTTGCGAAGGCGCGATCTGCTACACCGGCGATCTGTTCGATGCCAAGCGGCCGAAATACAACCTCGCTTACTACGTCAAACTGGCGAAGGAATTGGAACAAGCCGGTTGCCATACGCTGGCGATCAAGGACATGGCTGGCGTCTGCCGGCCGCGCGCGGCGCGCGAGTTGATCAAAACGCTGAAACAGGAAGTCGGCTTGCCGATTCACTTCCATACCCACGACACCAGTGGCATCGCGGCGGCCAGCATTCTGGCCGCGGTCGAAGCCGGCTGCGATATCGTCGACGGCGCGCTCGATAGCATGAGCGGACTCACGTCGCAGCCAAACCTGAGCTCGACCGTCGCGGCGCTGGCCGGCACCGAAAAGGATCCGCAACTCGACGCCAGCAACCTGCAGACGCTGTCGCTCTATTTCGAAGGCGTGCGCAAGCTGTATGCGCCGTTCGAGCCGGACATGAAAGCCGGCACCGCCGATGTCTATCGGCACGAGATGCCGGGCGGCCAGTACACCAATTTGCGCGAACAAGCGCGCGGACTTGGCCTCGAAGCGCGCTGGCCGGAAGTCGCCGGTGCCTATGCCGAGGTCAACCAGCTGTTCGGCGACATCGTCAAGGTGACGCCGACCTCGAAAGTGGTCGGCGACATGGCGTTGTTCATGGTTGGCAATGGCTTGACCAGCGTCGATGTGCTGAACCCGGATAAAGAAATCGCCTTTCCGGAATCGGTGGTCTCGCTGATGAAAGGCGAGCTGGGTTTTCCACCCGATGGCTTCCCGACTGCGCTGCAAGCCAAGGTGCTGCGTGGCGCCAAGCCACTGGCCGGTCGCGCTGGCGATCACTTGCCGGAAGCTGATCTCAACACTGAACGCGCCAAAGCCGCCAAGCTCTGCGAGCAGGAACTGAGCGACACCGATCTGGCGTCCTACCTGATGTATCCGAAGGTGTTCACCGAATTTGCCAAGCACCGGGCCGAGTACGACGATGTGTCGGTGCTGCCGACCCCGGCCTTCTTTCATGGCCTGGCTGACGGCCAGGAGATCGTTGTCGATATCGAGCCCGGCAAGTCGCTGATCGTCCGCCTGCTTGGTCGCTCCGAGGTTGACGAGGACGGCTTCTACAAGCTGTTCTTCGAGCTGAACGGCCAGGGCCGGCAAATCCGCATCGCCGCCGAGCAGAGCGAGGCCAAAGCCCGGCGTAAGGCCGAGGAAGGCAATCCGAACCAGCTCGGCGCGCCGATGCCGGGCCGGATCAGCCTGCTCAATGTCAGCGTCGGCCAGAAGGTCAAACGCGGCGACCCGCTGCTGGCGCTGGAAGCCATGAAGATGGAAACCGTGTTGCGGGCTGAGGCCGATGGCACGGTTTCGGCCGTCCATACCAAGGTCGGTCAGGTGGTCGACGCCCGGGATCTGCTGCTGGAACTGGCTTCCTGAGCCCGCCCGGCCGCACTTTTGGCCGGTTGGGCGGAAGTTCCCCAACCGTGCCAAGAAAGCGTTGCGTTTGTTGCCGAGCTTGGTAACATGCCTGTGCGAGATCTTCACATCGTGTGTTGCGCGTTCGCGGACACCCTTGCAAAATCGGTAAGCGCCTCGTCAGTCCCACCTGTTGAGTCTCGTAAAAAAGGGGTCTTGGTGCCCATGCGGTCACCGCCCTGGTCAATCAATATTTGTGAGAGATGGAAAGCATGGCAACTGGTACTGTGAAGTGGTTTAACGAAACCAAGGGCTTCGGCTTCATTACCCCGGATGGCGGCGGTGAAGACGTGTTCGCGCACTTCTCGGCGATTCAGGTTCAAGGTTTCAAAGTACTGCGCGAAGGCCAAAAGGTTTCGTTCGACGTGGTGCAAGGCCAAAAAGGCAAGCAAGCCTCGAACATCAAGCCGCTGGATTGATTTCGGCTGGTTTGAGTAAAAAGCCCGGTGTCATGCCGGGCTTTTTTTTGTTCTGAAAAAGACTAGGCAGGCTGGTTTAGCGGCAGCGCGGCTTCGGTGCCGGCGCGCCCCTGTTTTCGTCTAGCGAATTTGGCCGGCAACGTTTGTGTTTGCGGCGCTCTTAAATCCTTTTGCTTCCGCGCGCTCTTGCGCATCCGTGTGCGCGCAGCATTCGTACCTCCCTGTACATCCGCCGCTCTTGCGCATCCATGCGCTCGCGGCATTCGCACATCCCTGTGCATCACAATGG
>CAMLNB010000138.1 GCA_946481205.1 uncultured Kangiella sp.
CGGGCAGCGTAGACAGCGGCCGAGTAACCGGCCGGACCGGAGCCCAGTATCAGCAGACGGTTGTGCTTGCGGTTCATTGTGGTTCCTTGCGCAAAACAAGACGGGAAGGTGAGTGAGGAAATGGCCGGCATTCTACGCGAATTCAAGTGCGCCCGTGCCGGGCCCGATCAATCCTTGCGATAGAGCCGGGCAATCAATGCAGGCGCTGGCCTGGGCTGGTTATTCTTTCGCCAATCTGTCACGGTCGGCCCGGATCGGCATTGCCCATGGACGGTGCTGTAATGGACATTGCCCGGTCCCAGTGGCAAGGCTGCCGCCGCAGCGAAGGCCGGCGTAGCCACCCTGACCGCGGTGGCCATACCCGGAGAATGGTCTGGCCTGCAAGCCCCGTGTCTCAGACAAAAGAAACCCGGCATGAAGCCGGGTTTATCTGTGCTCACCGCACGGTTCTCCTACTGATTTTTTTGCTGGCGCTGACTCCACCAATGTAC
Organism: uncultured Kangiella sp.; assembly: GCA_946481205.1. The sequence goes on from CAMLNB010000138.1 coordinate 492, forward strand.
GGCGGCATACAGCACCAGCAAGGTAATCAACCAAGCCAACCAGGTGCGCAACAAGCTGTATTCATAGCCGGGTGGGAAATACGGTTGTGGGCCAAACAACACCGGTTTGCTGCCGTACATGGTGTGCATGTACAGCAATGATGCAGCATGGATCAACGGAATGTGCAGGACGTAAACAAACAAGGGATGTCGACCAAACAGCATCAGGCCTTTGTCCAACGGTGGTGTCCATTTGTCGAACAATGCCAGCAGCAGCAAGGCTGGCCCCAGCGTCATGCAGAGATAAAGCAGCGACGGTGGATATTTGCTGGCATCCAGATACGAAATCAGCGTGTACAACGCCCCTTGTGCTTGCGGCGCCCACGATTGGTGATCGCCATAAATATTGAAGCTCCGCAGCAATACGAACAGACCTATGGTCGCCAGACCGGCCGTCAACAATTTCCGATTACGACGCTCCGGCGCGGTCATCAGCCAGTCGCCTAGCAGATAGCCGGCCGCCATCACGCCAAGCCAGGGAATCAACGGGTAGGCGACGAAGATGCCAAAACCGGACTCATGCAGCGGATAGTAGTTCTGAAAATGCAGCAAGCCCCAGAAAATACCCAAGTCCTGCTGCCAAGCGCCATCGAGCAGGTTGTGCAGAAAAATCTGGCTGAAAGCAAACAGCGCAATGGCCCAGCGCGGCAGATAGATCAGGCCGGCGAGCACGATCATGCTGATGCCCAGCGCCCAGATCACCTGCAGAAAGAAGAACGTAAACCCGAACTGCCAGCTCAGGTTGATGACCGTGATCTCCAACACCACCAACATCAGCCCGCGGGTGAGCAAATATTTGGCCTGCGCCGCTTTGCCGTATTTCTGTTCGCGGACAAACGCCGACGTGCCGGCCAGCAACACAAACACCGGCGCGCACAGATGGGTGATCCAGCGGGTGAAAAACCAGCCCGGCGTGGTGCCGGGCAAATCGTCTGGCCAAAACGGTGTCGGCGAGAAGAAATCGCGGACATGATCCAGAACCATCAACGCAATCACCAGGCCACGCAGCCGATCGATACCGAGCAGGCGTCCATTCATTGCAATTGCTCCTTCATCGTCATCGTCCAGTGAGATCTCTTTACGGGCTGCATTCTAGTCACGCGCTACCGTCAACGGCCTGTCAGCAGCATGGTTCCGCCGTACTGACATGACGACGCTCGGTGGCTTGACCCGATCACAGCTTCACCCCTCAGGCTACGGCCACACGACCATACCTTGAGGAAAGCCCCATGCCTGCCATTCTGGCCGAGCACGTCGATTACAGCTATCTACAAACCATCCAAGCGTCGCCTGCCGAGATGTTTCCGCTGCTGTGTCCAGAACGGGAGAAAGACTGGATACCCGGTTGGGATGCCCGAATGATTCACTCGCATTCCGGTGTCGCCGAGCCGGCGGCGGTGTTTGCCACGCCACACGCCGATGGCGAGACAATCTGGTATACCGTGGCGCATGAACCGCCGCACCATGTCCGCTTTGTTCGATTTCAGCCCGATGGTGTTGTGGTAGATATCGCGATCACGGTCAGCCCACTTGGCGATGCGCAATCCTCGGTAGCAATTCGTTACCGCTTTACTGCAATCAATGACAGTGGCGTACAAGCCGTGCGTCAGTTCACCCCAGCAGCCTGGCAGGAGATGATGCAGCGATGGCAAGCTCTGATGAACGACTGGCTCAGCCAGCAGAAAAACCGCTGACGATATCCGCGCTGGGCCGTCGTTTCGGCGTGTCTCGCAGCACACTGTTGTACTACGACAAGCTCGGTTTGCTCGCGCCATCGGGCCGTACAGCGGCCGGCTACCGCTTGTATTCTGTGGCGGATATCACGCGGCTGACTCGTATCATGGAGCTTCGCGCGGCAGGCATGCCGCTGGAGCAAATTCAATCGGTGCTGGACAGTCGCTCCTCGCTAAGCGTTTTACTGCAACAGCAGTTACTGGCTGTGAATGCACAGATGCAACTGCTACGCGAGCAGCAAGCCGTGTTGCTGGCCATGCTCGGCCAGCCGGGCGAGCAGGGGATGGCATTGCGCTTATCCAAGGACGCGTGGACTGAGATGTTTCGTCGCATCGGCATGAGTGATGACGAGATGTGGCGCTGGCATGCCGCATTCGAACAAAGCCGTCCGGAGGCGCATCAGCTGTTCCTGGAATCACTTGGTGTTACCGCCAGCGAGATTGCCCGGATCCGACAGCGCTCGCGTGAGCTTGTCGTCTGAAGCTGCAAAACAAAAAGCCCGGCAAATGCCGGGCTTTTTGTTGAAGCGATTGAATGCAACCAGAATCGCTTACAGACCGAGCGCTTTTTCCGCCGGCACGTATTCCATCTTGAAACCTTCCGCGACCGGCTTGTAGGTCACTTTGCCAGCGTGAACGTTCAGGCCGTTGCGCAGATGCACGTTATCGGCCAGCGCTTTCTTGGCGCCTTTGTTCGCCAGTTCAATGATGAACGGCAACGTGGCGTTGTTCAGCGCGAAGGTCGAGGTGCGCGGCACTGCGCCCGGCATGTTGGCAACGCAGTAGTGGACCACGTCGTCAACGATGTAGGTCGGTTCAGCGTGCGTGGTGGCGTGCGCAGTTTCGAAGCAACCGCCTTGGTCAATGGCAACGTCAACGACAGCCGAACCCGGCTTCATGCGCTTGACCATGTCCGCGGTAACGAGCTTCGGTGCTGCAGCACCTGGGATCAACACGCCGCCGATGACGAGATCGGCATCCAGCACATGACGCTCAACGGCATCGGCGCTCGAGAACACGGTTTCAATGCGGGTGCCAAACTGCGCAACGAGGCGACGCAGCACATCGACGTTGCGATCCAACACGATCACTTGCGCGCCGATACCAACCGCCATCAGCGCGGCGTTCGCGCCAACGACACCGCCGCCGAGAATGACGACTTTGCCGTGCTCAACACCCGGGACGCCGCCGAGCAGAATGCCGCGGCCGCCATTGGCTTTTTGCAGCGCAGTGGCACCGGCTTGAATCGACATGCGACCGGCCACTTCCGACATCGGTGCCAGCAGCGGCAGACCGCCAGTGGCCGAGGTCACCGTTTCGTAGGCGATGCAGGTGGCTTTCGATTTGATCAGGTCTTCGGTTTGCGGCAGATCCGGCGCCAGGTGCAGGTAGGTGAACAGGATCTGGCCTTCGCGCAGACGGGCACGCTCAACGGCTTGCGGCTCTTTGACCTTGACGACCATCTCGGCCTTGGCAAAGACCTCGTCAGCGGTCGCCAGCACTTTGGCGCCAGCAGCTTCGTAGTCGGCGTCGGTAAAGCCAATGCCGATACCGGCGTTGTGCTCGACGATGACGCTGTGGCCTTGCAGCACCAGCTCGCGGACCGAGGCCGGCACCATGCCGACGCGATATTCGTGGTTCTTAATTTCCTTTGGTACACCGATCAACATGGAGCTTCTCCTCGAAAGAACCTGGATTCTCAAAAAGCCGGTCTTGGCCGCGTCTGCCACCGGAATCTGCTGGCTCAAAACGCTGGCACAAAATTTTTCGCTATTTTAGTTAGCAAACGGCAGATTTTTTCCCTAATATTGCTCGTAAGCCGGAGTTTTCACTAAGTCATTACCAAAAGGCAGCATAAAATCCTGTGCGTGCACGAAAAATCCAGATTTATCAATTAGATAGGATCGATCGCAAGATCCTGCGCGAGCTCCAGCGCGACGGCCGGCTGGCCAATGTCGAGCTCGCCAAGCGGGTCGGGCTATCTGCCACGCCTTGTCTTGAGCGCGTGAAAAAGCTCGAGGAAGAGGGTTACATCAGCGGTTACCATGCCCACCTCAATCCGACCAAGCTCGCGGCGGGCCTGCTGGTCTTTGTGGAAATCCGGCTGGTCCGAACCTCGGCTGATGTGTTCGATGCCTTTAAAAAGGCGGTGGTCGCGCTGCCGCAGGTCATGGAATGCCACCTGGTTTCCGGCGATTTTGATTACCTGATCAAGGCGCGGGTGGCCGACATGGTGGCGTACCGGCAATTGCTGGGCGAAACCCTGCTGACCCTGCCGGGGGTGTCCGGCTCGCGCAGCTACGCGGTGATGGAAGAGGTCAAAGAGACCATGAGCCTGGCTGTAGCGGACTAGTCCAGCCCGAACAAGCAGTGATTTAGATGGGTAATTCTCATTTAATATCAGTACAATAGCGCAAATACTTGAGACAGTTTCTTATGGCGCAGGCAACACCCAAGAAAGTCAAAAAACCGAGCGATGTCGGCAAGAGCCCGGCGTCGGGCGGTCTTGCGTCCAAAAGTCTGCCGCCCGCCGTCAAAGCCCGGTTGCGTGAGGCCGCGATTCTGCTGGTTGGCTTGTTTGCCATTCTGCTGCTGTTGGCGCTGGCCAGTTACAGCCGTAACGATGGCGCCTGGAGCTATTACAGCAGCGATGCCGGCACCCAAAACCTGATCGGTCCGGTCGGCGCCTGGTTTGCCGATGTCAGCCAATTCCTGCTCGGTTATCCGGCGTGGTTGCTGCCACTGGCGCTGGGCTTCGTCGCGTTCATTGCATTCAAAACCCGTGAAGAACCGCTGCCAAAAGCGTTCTGGTGGACCAAGCTTGCCGGCATCATTCTGCTGTTGCTTGGCGCCGCCGGTTTGTCGGCCCGGCATTTCAGTGATCCGAGCGAGCAGCCGAGTTATCTGTCCGGTGGCGTGCTCGGTCGCGCAGTCGATTCCGGCTTTGCCGATGCACTCAGCGGTGCCGGTTCGACGCTGGTCTTGCTGACTTTGTTTGTTGTCGGCATCACGCTTTTCACCGGCCTGTCCTGGTTCCAATTGCTGGAAGTGATTGGCCGCAAAACCCTGACACTCACGGCTGTGTTCTGGCAGCGCGCCCGTGCTTCTCGCCAGCCGCTGCCGGTCACCGAGCGTCGCGTGGCGGACCCCGATTTTGTTGATCTGAACTATGAAGAGCAGCGCGCCGCACAAATCGCCCGTGAAGTGCGGGAAGAAGCCCTGCGTCGCGACAAAGAGCGGCAGAAAGAGCGCGTAGTGCCCGTCAAGATTGAACAGCCGCTGGCTAAAGTCGAAGTCGCGCCGCGGGTGGAAAAACAGCAGCAGAAAGCCAAGCAGCAGCAGCTGTTTGAAGAGCCGATCACCGGAGATGTGCCATCGGTCAATCTGTTGGAGGAACCCGCCGCCAGCACCCGGCAAGTTTCGCAAAGCGCGCTGGAAGCGATGTCGCGACTGGTGGAAATCAAGCTGCGCGATTTTGGTGTCGATGCGCAGGTCGTTGCCGTGCATCCCGGCCCGGTGATCACCCGATTTGAACTGGATCTCGCAGCAGGGGTGAAAGTTTCGCGCGTGAGCAATTTGGCCAAAGATCTGGCGCGCGCCATGTCTGTGGTGTCGGTGCGCGTGGTCGAAGTCATTCCCGGTAAATCAACCGTTGGCTTGGAAGTGCCGAACGAGTCGCGTGAAACCGTGCGGCTGCGCGAGGTCATTGCCTCACGCGAATTTGATGATTCGAAATCGCCGATGTCGATGGTGCTGGGCAAAGACATTGCCGGCAAACCGGTCGTGGTGGATTTGGCCAAGATGCCGCACTTGCTGGTCGCCGGTACCACCGGTTCCGGTAAGTCGGTGGGCTTGAACGCCATGCTGATCAGCATGCTCTACAAGAGCAAGCCGGAAGAGCTGCGCTTGATCATGATCGACCCGAAAATGCTGGAGCTGTCGGTGTACGCTGACATTCCACATTTGTTGACGCCAGTCGTCACCGACATGAAAGACGCTGCCAACGCGCTGCGCTGGTGCGTGGTCGAGATGGATCGTCGTTACAAACTGATGGCGGCGATGGGCGTGCGCAATCTGGCCGGTTTCAACCGCAAGGTTGAAGATGCCAACAAAGCCGGCGAGCCGATTGCCGATCCGCTCTGGAAACCGGAGCTGAATCTGAACGCCGAAGCGCCGGCGTTGGAAACGCTGCCGGCGATTGTCGTCGTCATCGACGAACTCGCCGACATGATGATGATCGTTGGCAAGAAGGTTGAAGAACTGATCGCCCGTATCGCTCAGAAAGCGCGCGCCGCCGGTATCCACCTGATTCTGGCGACGCAGCGGCCGTCGGTCGATGTCATCACCGGTTTGATCAAGGCCAACGTGCCGACCCGGATCGCCTTCCAGGTGTCGTCGCGGATCGATTCGCGGACCATTCTGGATCAACAAGGCGCCGAGCAATTGCTGGGGCAGGGCGACATGCTCTATCTGCCGCCGGGAACTTCTGTGCCCGTGCGTGTCCATGGTGCGTACGTCGCCGATGACGAAGTGCACCGTGTGGTACAGGACTGGCGCCGCCGTGGCGCGCCGAACTATCTGGAAACGATCACCAAAGGCGGTTCCGATTCTGAATCATTGACCGGTTTGGATGGCGTTGGTGATGGTGGCGGCAGCAGCGAAGGCAGTGAGTCGGATCCGCTTTATGACGAAGCGGTGCGGTTCATTACCGAGCAGCGCCGGGTTTCGGTATCGCTGGTACAGCGCAAATTCAAGATTGGTTACAACCGGGCCGCGCGTCTGGTCGAAGAGATGGAAAATGCGGGCGTGGTCAGCTCAATGGCCTCGAACGGCAACCGCGAAGTACTAGCGCCGCCGCCTGTTTGAATCGAGTTCACCTGTTTTATTGGGGTGCGCCATGCGCACCTTTTTGATTTGGAGTTTGCAATGAAACGTATGATGCTGGCCGTTGTTGCAGTGTTGGGTTCCAGCGTGGCCCTGGCTGAATCAGCGGCCGACAAGCTGGCCAGCCTGACCGGCAGCTTGAACAGTTTTTCTGCCAAATATGAGCAGACGGTGCAGGGCGCTCGCAATGCCAAGGGCGAGAAGTCACGCGGGACGTTTCAATTGCAGCGGCCGGGCAAGTTCCGTTGGGAGACCGAGTCGCCGTATCGGCAGATTCTGGTCAGCACCGGCAAAGAAATGTGGGCTTACGAGCCGGATATCGAAAGTGCAACGGTGCAGGATTTGGAAGAGGGGCTGGGTGCAACGCCAGCGCTGTTGCTGTCCAGCACGCCGAAGCAATTGATCGACAGCTTTGTCATTGAAGAAACCGGTGTCGGCATGTTCAAGCTGCTGCCCAAAGAAAGCACCGGTAACTTTGAGGAGATTCAGCTGGTGTTCGAGAACAAGGCGCTGAAGCAGTTGTTGCTCGCTGATACCTTGGGCAATCAAACGCTGGTGGTGTTCAGCAGTGTCAAAGTGAATCAGCCACTCGACGGCAAATTGTTTGAGTTCAGCCCCGGTGAGCAAGTCGATGTAATCGACAACCGGAAAAAACAACCGTAAGTCACTGCCAAAAAAGAATTCCGACGCCAACCGACGGACAACACATGCAACACGCCCCGCTGGCTGCCCGTATGCGGCCACGCACTCTCGAAGAATACGTCGGTCAGTCGCATTTGCTCGGACCGGGCAAGCCGCTGCGCCGGGTATTGGAGCAGGGACATGTTCACTCGATGATCTTCTGGGGGCCTCCGGGCACCGGCAAGACTACGCTGGCCCAGATGATTGCCACCACGGCTCACGCCGATTTCGAGAATCTCTCGGCCGTGCTGTCTGGCGTCAAAGATATTCGTGAAGCGGTTGCACGCGCCGAGCAGCGATTGGCGATGGGTCGGCGGACCTTGATGTTTGTCGATGAAGTGCATCGCTTCAATAAAGGCCAGCAGGACGCGTTTCTGCCGTATGTCGAAAACGGCACGCTGATCTTTATCGGAGCTACGACCGAGAACCCCTCGTTTGAACTCAACTCAGCGCTGCTGTCGCGAGCGCGCGTCTACGTGCTCAAGTCGCTGACGCAGGAGGAACTGCTGACGGTGCTGGACCGGGCGCTGACCGATGTCGAGCGTGGCCTCGGTGAAGTGCCGGTCGAATTTCCGCAAATGTATCGCGAGCGTTTGGCCGAAGTGGCCGACGGTGATGCCCGCAAGCTGCTGAATCTGCTTGATGTGTTGGTGGATCTGGCCGATGAGATCAATGGCAAGAAGACCATCACCGAACAGAATTTGCGCGAACTGCTCGGCAATAAGCTGCGCCGGTTCGATAAAGGCGGCGAACAGTTCTACGACCAGATATCAGCATTGCACAAATCGGTGCGTGGCTCGGATCCCGATGCCTCGCTGTACTGGTATTGCCGCATGCTTGATGGCGGTTGTGATCCGCTGTACATCGCCCGTCGCGTTGTCCGGATGGCGATTGAAGATATCGGTAATGCCGATCCGCGCGGCCTGCAGCTGGCACTGAATGCCTGGGACGTGCAGGAGCGGCTCGGTAGTCCGGAAGGTGAATTGGCGATTGCCCAGGCAGTGGTCTATCTCGCCTGTGCCGCCAAGAGCAATGCGGTTTACACCGCTTACAACACGGCTCGCGAGGATGTGGGCAATGACACCACGCTCGATGTGCCGGTGCACCTGCGCAATGCGCCGACCAAGCTGATGAAAGAACTCGGCTATGGCAAGCAGTACCGCTATGCCCATGACGAGCCAGACGCCTTTGCCGCGGGTGAGGTTTACTTCCCCGACAACAAGAAACCGGTGCTCTATTACGAGCCAACCCCACGGGGCCTGGAAGGTCAGATCCGGGACAAGCTGCTCAGGCTTCGGGCGCTGAACGAGCAGGCGCGCAAAGGGAGCAAATCCTGATGGCCGCTGCGTTCGCGCCGCTATCGCTGGTGGCCGTTGCCGCTGGTGCCGTGCTGGGCGCTTTGTTACGCTACCTGACCAATGTTGCAGCGCTGCAATGGCTCGGTCACCGCTTCCCGTGGGCGACCCTCGCCGTCAATCTCGTTGGCTGTTTTCTGGCCGGTGCCTTGCTGGCGTATCTGCTGCGCGGCGCCGTCAGTGAAGCGGCTCGGTTGTTTTGGATGGTGGGTTTTCTCGGCGCGCTGACGACCTTCTCGGCGTTTTCAGTCGAGACCCTGGCTTTGCTGCAGGCCGGAGCGCTGAGCAAGGTGGTGTTGAATATCGTGTTGAACGTGGCCGGCTCGTTGTTGGCAGTCACGGTTGGTTTCTGGCTGGTTCGTGACGT
>CAMLNB010000139.1 GCA_946481205.1 uncultured Kangiella sp.
CCAAAGGCTTCCTGGCAGGAAATGTTGGCCGCGTTTGGTACGTTTTCCAGCAGCGTGGCTTCCAGCATCGCGCCCTGGCGTTTGCCGCCGCACAGCAGGGTGGCGCCACCGGCAACGGCTTCATTGACCCAGGTTTCCAGGCGCTGGGCTTCTTTCTCGGAAATCATCGGGCCGATGAAGGTCGCCGGATCTTTCGGGTCGCCCATTTTCAGCGCCTTGGTTGCAGCAACGAGCTGATCGCGGAAGGTCTTGTAAATGGCCTCGTGGACCAGAATGCGCTGCACGCTGATGCAGCTCTGGCCGCTCTGGTAGAACGCGCCGAATACAACGCGTTTGACCGCGTCTTCGATGTCGCTGTCGTGGTCGATGATGCAAGCAGCGTTACCACCGAGTTCCAGCACCACTTTCTTCTTGCCGGCTTTGGCTTTCAGCTCCCAACCGACTTGCGGCGAACCGGTGAACGAGAGCAATTTCAGTCGCTCATCGGTGGTGAACAGATCGGCGCCGTCGCGCGAGCACGGCAAGATCGAGAACGCGCCTTTCGGCAAATCGGTTTCGGCCAGCACTTCGCCGATGATGAGCGCACCAATCGGCGTCATCGACGCCGGTTTCAGCACAAATGGGCAGCCGGCGGCGATGGCCGGCGCCACTTTATGGGCGGCGAGATTGAGTGGAAAATTGAACGGGGAAATGAACGAGCAGGGGCCAATCGGTACCCGCTTCCACATGCCGGTATAACCGACCGCGCGAACCGAAATATCGAGCGGCATTACTTCGCCGTAGATGCGCACCGATTCTTCGGCGGCAATGCGAAAGGTGTCGATCAGGCGGACCGCTTCGCCGCGGGCATCGTTGATCGGTTTGCCGTTTTCGATGGTCAATGCTTGGGCGAGCTCTTCCAGCCGTTCGGTAAAGCGTTGCACGCAGTGCTGCAGGATCTGCTGGCGCTTGTAGGCCGGCAGTTTGCGCATAGGCTCGCTGGCGGCTTCGGCGGCGGCGATGGCGGCATCAATGGCCTTGGCATCGGCCAGCGCGACCCGGGTGGCGATTTCGCCGGTGTATTTATCGATGACGGCCAAGTCCTGATTGGCAAAAACCGGGGCATTGGCCAAGTAATAGGGATAGGCAGGCTTGAGCACGGGGGCGATCTCCGGCGGTCAGAAACGGCGATGTTTAATATTTTGAACAGGCTAGCGGTTTTGCTGGACGCTGTAAACCCGACTACCGTGTGGTGAATGAGCAAGAGGGGGCGGTATGGTGCAAGTGCGCGCCTGGCACGGCGACCTGACCCGGCTGGCGGTCAATGCCATCGTCAACGCCGCCAACACCAGTCTGCTCGGTGGCGGTGGGGTCGATGGTGCCATTCACCGCGCCGCCGGTCCGGAGCTTCTGGCAGAATGCCGCACCCTCGGCGGCTGTCCGGTCGGTGAGGCCAGGTTGACCCGCGGCTACCAGTTGCCTGCCTGCTATGTGATTCATACGGTGGGGCCGATATGGCGGGGCGGCCAGCAAGGTGAGCCGCAACTGCTGGCCAGTTGCTACCGTAACAGTTTGCGGTTGGCACAGGCACACAGTTTGGCGCGAGTGGCGTTTCCGGCGATTAGCTGCGGTGTTTACGGTTACCCACCAGAGCTGGCTGTGCGTGTGGCGGTCAGCACCGTGATGGCTGAGCTACCGGCGCTGCCGATGATTAGCGAAGTGATTTTCTGTTGCTTCGATGGCGAGATGCTGGCGCTTTATGAGCAGCATCTGATGCGCGATGACGGTCAGTGAGCGGAAGGCCGCAGGCTCAAACCGTAAAACCAAACCGCGTAACAGCACCCGGTAACAAGACCCGGCAACAAAACCGCACAACAGACGCGTACTACGAAAACAGCAAGAACAGGATTGATTAGCATGCATGTGGTAATGACAGGCGCAACCGGGTTTCTCGGGCGGGCATTGGCGAATGAATTGCTCGCGCACGGCGCCGAGCTCAGTGTCTACAGTCGCGATCCGGCACGGGCGCGGCGCAAGCTCGGCAATCAGGTCAATGCCTTCGCCGCTTGGCATGACGCACCGACCCAAGCCGATGCCGTCATCAACCTGGCTGGCGAACCGCTGATCGGCGGCCGCTGGACCGCGACCAAGAAAGATCAGATTCGCGCCAGTCGCATCGCCACTACACATGGCTTGGTGCAATGGCTCAGCCGTATGCAACTGCGTCCGGATGTGCTGCTATCCGGTTCCGCCATCGGCTACTACGGCTACAGCGATGACGCTGTGTTCAGTGAGTCGGATCCGTCGGGCAAGGATTTTGGTGCGATCCTGTGCGCCGATTGGGAAGCCAGCGCACGCGCTGCCGAAGCATTGAACGTGCGCGTCTGTCTGCTGCGCACCGGCGTTGTGCTGCATCGCCAAGGTGGCGCGCTGAAGCGGATGCTGCCGGCGTTTCGGCTCGGGCTTGGTGGCCCGATCGCCAGCGGCCAACAAGCGTTCTCCTGGATTCATCTGGACGACTGGTTGTCTGCAGTCATTTTTCTGCTGCGCAAAACCGATGCCAGTGGTGCTTTCAACTTGACCGCGCCGCAACCGGTCAGCAACGCCGAATTCAGTCAGGCCTTGGCTGGCGCGTTGCGCAAACCGTGCGCGCTGCGGGTGCCGGCGTTTGTGCTGAAAGCCATTGCGGGTGAGGGCGCTGAGCTGATGCTGAAAGGTCAGCGGGTGATGCCGAATCGTTTGCTGGAAGCCGGTTTCGTGTTCTCGCGTCCGGATTTGCAACATGCCTTGGCGGATGTGCGCGGTTCATGAAGCGGCGCGTTGATCAGATTCTCAGCAATTTTGGTTACTGTTCGCGCTGGCAGGCGCGTTTGTGGATCAATGAAGGGCGGATACGCGTTGGCGACACCCCGGTCACTGATTTTTCCCAGAAAGTCGAACCGCGTGAGCTGTTGATAGACGGCGAGCCAATCGAGTTTCCGGATGGCTTGCTGATCGCTCTGCACAAACCCGTCGGTTACGTTTGTAGCCATGACAGCGGCGAAGGCCCACGGGTTTACGATCTGCTGCCGCCTCGCTGGCGCGAGCGTGATCCAAAAGTGGTCAGTATCGGCCGGCTCGACAAAGACACCAGTGGTTTGTTGTTGCTGACCGATCAATCGGCGTTGGTGCAACGCTGGACCTCGCCGCGGCATCACGTACTCAAAACCTACATTGCAACGGTTGATCGCGCGCTGAGTCCGGAGCTGGTCGCGCAGTTTGCCAGTGGACTGTCGCTACGTGGTGAAGACAAACCGTGTCTGCCAGCCGAGTTGCGCATCGTTGCGGAGCAGCAGGCCGAAATCCGAATCAGCGAAGGTCGCTATCATCAGGTTCGGCGGATGTTCGCTGCTTGTGGCTATCAGGTGGAAACGCTGCATCGCAGTCAGTTTGGTGATTATGTCTTGGCCGATCTGCCCGCCGGCCAATGGCGGTCATTGCCGCTGCCATTGGCAACATAAACGCGCATCTTGAACGCAACCTCTAAACACAGACACACAACGCACACCATAAGCAAAAGAAAATGGCAGCCCGATGGCTGCCATTTTCTTTTGCGGTGCCTACCTATTCCGCGCGGCTGAATTCGGTCATTTCCTTCATCAGTCGGACCATGACCGGTTGGTATTGCGTCTGTACGGCTTCCTCATCGGCAACGGGCTGATCGTTGGCATCGGTGACCGCATTCTGGGTATAGCCACTTGAGCGCAGCGGAAACACCAGCTTGTGCTTGCCGTCGGCATAACCGACCCGATCCCAGTCGCCAAAGACTAGCTCTTGCCGCTTACAGCCTGCCAACAGGTTGCAGCCGAATGAATAATCACGTGGGTCATTCAGCACACCAAGTTCTGGCAGCACCATAGCCGGGATATCCAAGTGGCTGCTCAGATCTTCAAACACTGCCGGCGCGCGACCTGGGATGTGCAACAGTAGCGGGACACGGGTTTGCTCCTCGTGGAACTGGGAGTTGTGACCCCAGTGACCTTTTTCCATGAATTCTTCACCATGGTCGCCCGTGATGACTACCAGCGTGTTGTCCAGCAAGCCACGCTTTTCCAACGCTGCAATCGCGCGGCCAAGCTGACTGTCGAGGTGATTTACCGAGTTCAGGTAGCGGTTATAAATAAGCTCAATGTCTTTCTCCAGATTCATCGTCGCGTAATTCATGTCTTCCAGATAGCGTTTCTTGATCACGTTCTCTTCAGGGAAGTAGTAGCGCGCATGCGCAGACTCGAAGAAATGAAAAGCAAAGAACGGCTGATCCGGCTTACGCTGATCGAGAAACTGCTCGAAGCGGTCGACACCACGCCGATCAAACTTCCAGCCGGGACCATCACCTTCTGGCAAATGCATGTGCTCGGCTGGCACGTTGACCCAAACCGTTTTATCGAATTCGGGATAGCTGAACGCTGAGCTGGTCGAGATATGCAACTGATAATTCAGTTCTTGAATGCGATCGATCAGCACCGGGCTGCGCCGGTTTTCGAGCACGGTAAACCAATAGGTACCATAGAGTCCGTAGAACTGGGTAAAGATGCCCCAGCGAGTGCCATTGCTGCCGCTGTAATGGCGCTTGAAATGGATCGCCTTGCCCGCGAAGGCCTGCATCTGCGGCATGATTTCAGGCGTCAAGGTATCTGCGCGCCAGCTTTCGGCAACCAGCCAGACGATATTCAGCGGCTTTTCCGGTGCAGTCTTTTGCAAGGGCTGCTTGGGGTAGTTCAGCGTTGCGTGCTCGTCCAATTTCAGCGTCGGCTGACGCTTTACTGCAATCCCCAGCTTTTTCAGCAGTTGCGTGGTGGTGGTGGGATTGTGAAACGGGAAGCGGTTGGCTGCACTCAGTACCGGTGAATACGCGGTGGCGTGTGAGGCCGCGTAGCTGACACGCTCCGTAAAGGTAACAAACAGGAACAGATAGAGCAGCTTGCGATAACGACAGGCAAAGCGTCGATCCAAGGCGTGGCGTAAGCGGTTGTCTCGTTGCAGCATCCAGGCGAGTATCTGATGTCCGATCACGAGCAGGGCAATCAGGGCGGTAAAGCTCAGCATCGTGGCGTTATCCGCACCCATTGATGCGATGCCGCCGGGCGTCGTGATCAGGTTCCAGACAAATCCATTCAAATGAAACGAAAAGATTTTGTAGATCGAGAAGTCCGCGAACAGCGCGATATTGACCCCGGCACCAAGCAATGCGGCCAGCACCATCAGCCACTTTACTCCTCGTGTACCGAGCCGTGCCCCACCGAGCTTGCCGAGCAGCCAGCAGGGCAGTAGCGCCGGCAAGCTGTAGATAAAGGCGTAGGTCAGCCAGACCAGAACTGCGAAACTCAGTGACAGTCCGCTGTAGCTGCCTGGGGTGAAAAGGAACGCAGCGGTGAACAGCAGATTGGTCAGCCAAAGCAGCAAGAAATAGTGGCGTAGTGGTAACAGGCGATCGGTTACAACGGACATCAACGCAATATCCCCAAAAAAAGTGGGCAGGATAATTAGGGCATGTTCAGGAAACAAGCGTCCCGGCATTTCTGCCGCTACTCACCGAACGGTCGTTCAGTTTCACGCTATTTTCTGAAGGCATGCTTAAGGCCAACTTCGGGGACATGGATTACTCGCTAGAGTTTGAACTGCTGCACCGTTCCTTGTAGCCGCGTTGCCAGCTCTGCCAGCTGTTCGCTGCTTTGGACAAAGGTCAGCGTGGTCTGGCGGGTATCGTCAGTAATGTGCTGGATAGCATTGACGTCTTGATAGACCTGTTCAGCCAGCGTCGCTTGCTGCTCAGTGACTGCGGCAATGGCCTGATTGTTGTCGGCGATACTGCGGACCGAATCGTTGATGGCGGTCAGTGCGCTGGCAGCGCGCTCGGCCTGTAACTGACTGGCATTGGCACGCTCCGAGCCGCCTTTCATCAGCTCGACTGAGCTGCGGGTCGTCTGCTGCAAGGCTTCGACGATATTGCGTATCTCTTCGGTGGATTCACCGACCCGGCGCGCCAGCTTGCGCACTTCATCGGCCACCACAGCAAAGCCGCGACCACTTTCGCCGGCACGGGCCGCTTCGATGGCCGCATTTAATGCCAGCAGATTGGTTTGCTCGGCGATCTCGCGAATGACATTCAGCACGCTGCCAATGCGGGTGCTGTCTTCGGCGAGTTTGGTAATCAGCACGGACGATTGCTGAACATCACTGGCCAAGGCACGAAACGCATCGGTCAGCTCGTGCACGACACTGCTGCCCGATTGCGCCAGCTCGCGCGTCTGGCGAGAAATGCTCTGGGCATGCGTGGCCTGTTGCAGCACGGTCTGCGCGCCAGTCAACATCTCACGCACCCGGGTTTCGATCTGGCCGGCGCTCTGTTGCTGGGATTGCATGCCGGAGCGCGTGTGCAGCGCCGCATCGCGCATGCCATCGACGGCGCCGCGAACATCACGGCTGGCCGACTCGACTTGGCGGATCACGGTCAGCAAGGCGTCTTGCATGGCGTTGAAGGCGCGGCCCATTTCGCCGACTTCATCGAGACTGTCCGGCTGCACCCGGACGCTGAGGTCGCGCTGGTGTTGCACTTTTTGCATTGCTTTGAGCAGCGTGTCGATATGCCGTTCGACAAAGACAATCAGCGCTTGCGAGCCCGCCAGCACCACCAGCATCAACAGGAACACGATACCGGCGTAGGCCGGCGCTTCGGACCAGAACACTTCCATGAAGGAAACAGTCTTGCCGGCATCGAGCAGGGCCGAATGGGTGCGGTTGATGGCAAACAGTGTCAGCAAAGACATGCCGGCGAAGGCGAGGATATTGACCAACCAGAACTTGTACTTGAGCGGCAGATCACGCATGACGGAACGCGGGGTAAAGGAACAACGGTCACAGAAGCGTAGAAGAAATTTGCCAAGCTGCCAGTGCCGCTGCCGGGGAAAACCCGGGGATGGGAAAAACCATTGCCCAGAATGAATCAAGGCGACCAGTGGTCGCCTTGATTTGCCGCAATTCGGATTTGAGTTGGACCTTGTCGCGGGTCCGTTCAGCCTTCTGGCTGGGGCCGTGTGCGCCGCCCTTCCGCAGGATCGGGGCACAGGCATGACGATTACGCGGTTTCATTGCCTGTCTCCATTGTCTGTTTCCGTGTAGTGACGCGGCCAGCTGGCCAGCGTCGGGCGGCGATTGTCAGGCTTGCGACCCGCTCACGCAAGCGCGGGCTGTTTCAAATGTTGTCGGAAGAACAGGTTGCGCTGAGCAATCAGGTCGAACGCAAGCGTCGCCACCAATCCAGCAGAATACCGGTCGCGGTGAGGCCGGCAACGATGATCAGTGCGGCGCCGACCAGCGATAGCGGGTGAATCGGTTCCCGCCAGAGCAGCCAGCCGAAGGCAAAAGCAAAGACCACCTGCGTGTAACTCCAAGCGCCGATGCGGCCCGGCGGCGCCAGCATGAAGGCGCGGGTCATCAGCATCTGGCCGAGTGCGGCGGTGATGCCGAGGCCGAGCAAGGCAGGCCAGTCGCTGGCGATAATCGGGTGCCAATCGATGAAGGCCGGGATGGAGGTAATGACGGTGCTGATCAAACTGAAATAGAACACGATCATGTGCGCGCTTTCGCTGTCGGCCATGCGTCGTATCGTCACTTTTGAGCCGGCGGCCAGGAACGCGCCAAGCAGGCCGAGCAGGTAAACCGGCGTGAAGGTGTCCGCGTCGGGCCGGACCACCATCGCAACGCCGGCAATGCCGATCAAACCGGAGAAAAGATAGCGTTTCTTGAATTCATCACCGAGCCAGAAATAGGCAATCACTGGGATCCAGATCGGCGCTGTTTGCGCCAGCAAGGTGACTTCACCGAGCGGCAGCACGCCGAGGCAGTAGAAGTACAGATACATCGAGGTGATGCCGGTGGTCGAGCGCAGAAAATGAAAGCGCAATTTGTCGGCTTTGAAAATCAGTTTGCCGCGTGCCAGCAAGTAGGGCAGCAGAATCAGCAGCGCAAACAGATTGCGGAAGAAAACGATCTGGGCGTTGCTGTAATGCGGCGCCAGATGCTTGACCAAGGCGCCGAGTCCGGTGAACACCAGTTCGGACAGCAACAACAACATCGTTCCGCGGGCGATGAGTGCAGCGTCCGCGCGGGAAGGCAATGACATGATGGGGCCGGCAGCAAGGCGAGATGCCGATGGCGATTATAGCGGTTCTGAATGCCGCTTGCTGGTGCCACTTGCCGGCAGTTTTGCCGAACCACTGCGTCAGGACGTTATGGCGAATTCCCCGTTGCAATGGCACTAGTCGGTTCGGTAATCCACTCGCTCCAAGAACCGGGGTAGAGTTTGGCGGCCGGCAGGCCAGCCAACGCCATGGCGAAAATGCCATGACAGGCTGTGACCCCTGAGCCGCAGTAGAAAACGGTGGTGTCAGCGCGATCAGTGCCGGCCTGCAGATAGCGCTCGCGTAGCTGTTCTGCCGACAGAAATCGGCCATCGTTTGCCAGATTGCCGGTGAAGGGCAGATTGATCGCGCCGGGAATATGGCCCGCTACCGGATCGATGGGCTCTTCCAAACCGGCATAGCGAGCATTGCCGCGAACATCGATCACGACGCGTTTCTGATCGATATTTTGCAGTGCTTCCGCCATCACGATTTGCCCGGCTTGCAACTCACCAATGAATGCGGTTGGTTCGACGTGCTCGGCGCCAGCTTGTGTGGGCAAATCGGCTGCGAGCCAGGCCGGCCAACCACCATCCAGCAAGCTGCAGCGCTCATGGCCGAGCCAGCGCAGCAGCCACCAGAGTCGGCTGGCATAGGCGCCGCCGGCATCGTCATACGCGACCACATCGGTGTCGGGGCCGATACCGAAGCGAGCGAATGTGGCGGCCAACACAGCTGGTTCCGGCAGCGGATGGCGACCGGTTCTGCCGGCAATGATGGGTCCTGACAAGTCTTGCTCCAGATCGGCGTGAATCGCACCCGGAATATGACCGGCGAGGTATTGCTCGCGACCCCAGCCGGGTGCTTGCAGTTTGGAACGGCAATCGATCAGCCTGAGTGTTGCAGCGTTATGCTGGCGTTTCGCGTGCAGCGCGCGGGCGCTGATCAACAGTTCCGTCATGATTTGCTTACGTTGCCCAAAGACAGTGGCGTTATCATAGCGAAAGTGAGCGTCCCCAGCGCAAGCGAACGAGCTTGGCGAAAGCAGGGCATTCGGTTGCGGCGCGTGTCGCGATTCTCTTCTACGGTAATTCGTTCATGGCAAAAGTGCCCTCATCGATATCGCCATCTCGGCCAGTCGAAGCCCCGCCGCAGGCGAACTGGCAACCACAGTTCTGGCAACAACATCCCGGCTTCGCGGCGATAGCACCGGCCGCAGCGCGGATCTGTGACTGGCCGGAATGGCCGGCACCGGAGGACTACTACCCGAAACTCTCGGCACAGGCGCCCGTGCGTTTTGTCGGTGTCGACGTGCTGTCGTATGAAGATCATGTCGCCGAGACCGGTGAAGTGCC